>JACRKW010000309.1 GCA_016215215.1 Acidobacteriota bacterium | reverse complement strand
AGGCCGAGCGCCAGGATTCCGAAGAAGCCGGAGAGGTACGCAATCAGGCGCTCGCGCGCCAATCGGCGGTTGATGTAGTCTTCCAGCAGGCGAACGTTCATGACGGGGACGTTGGGATCCTGGTCCTGGACCACGCGGCGAATTCTCGCGATTACCGGAGCGGCGTTGCCTCCGAACCGCACCGCCAGCCAGCGCTTCTCGGCACCGTTGGACCAACTGGGCACGTAGATGGTCCCAACCGGGTCAGGGCCGGTGATTTCAACGTGGCGCACATCCTTCACCACACCGATTACCTCAATGCCTCCGCCGGCCGAACAATTGTCGCTGGAATTGCAGAAGCGGCGCCCGACGGCATTCACCGTCCCGAACTGTCCGCGAGCCAGCGCCTGGTCCACGATGCACACCCGGGCCTGGTTCTGTTTCCTCCAGCCGCCGGGTGTGATGACCGGCTCATCTTCGCGCAGAAAGTCCCGGCCCGCCAGCAGCGGAATGCCCAGCGTGGTGAAGTAGCCGGAACTGACGGAATTGTAGACCATCCTGCGTATTGTCTGGCTGTCTTCAATCATGAGCGTGCTCAAGCGGTTGCTGATCGGCGTCAAGCCGGCCACGGCGGCCGAGCGCACGCCAGGAAGGGCCCGCGTGCGCTCGAGAACCTGATCGTAGAAGACGCGCAAGCTCGGGCCGCTGTATCCCACACTGGCGGGGTCTATCTCGACAATCGCAACTTTCTCACGCTGAAATCCGAGATCGACCGCCTGGAGATTTCGTAGCGTGCGGCCGAACAAGCTGGCGGCGACCAGCAACACCAGGGACAAGGTGATTTGGCCAGCGATCAGAGATCTGGAGAGAAGCGACTGGGTGAGTGTCTCATTGGCCGTTCCATGCTCGTTCAAGCTAGCCGCCAGTTTCATCCGCGTGGCCCGCAGCGCTGGAATCAGGCCGAACAGGAAGGTGGTAAGCAGCGTCAGGCCGGCGCACGATGCGAGAACGAAGAGACTCAAGCGGAAACGAAAATCCGGGCCCAGAAAACTGAGTTGGGCCAGACCGCGAACGCCGGCATGGGCCACTCCAAGCCCCAGCGCGCTTCCGGCGGAGGCCAGCAGGAAGCTCTCGGTGAGGAACTGCCGGATCAAGCGTCCGCGCGTGGCGCCCAACGAAAGACGCACGGCCGTCTGCTTTGAGCGTCGCGAGGCGCGCACCAGCAGCAGGTTCGCCACGTTCGCACAGGTCAGCAGCAGCACCAGGACGGATACGGCCGCCATGGCTTTCAGCGGATCGAGAAACTTCTCGTTGCGGATAAATAGCACGTCACGCGCGGCAGGAGTCAGCCGGCATTCATCCTGCACGAGGTGATGGTTCCGGATTGCCGCATTGACGCTCCGGTCATTGACCTTCTCCACCGCCCGTGTCCACAGCGCCGGCATAAAAGCTTGGGCTTGCTGAATTGAGACGCCTGACTTCAATCGCGCCACCAGCGTGAGCCAGGGATTGCGCGTCGAGTTCCATTCCTGTGCCGCGCCGCGGTTCGTCAGCGGGTACATCGCCAGGGACAGGAAGACGTCCGGTTCGTCGCCGTTGAATAGGCCACCGAAATCCCTTTCCGACACACCAACGATCACAAGCGGATAGCCGTTCACCGAGAACTGTTGGCCGCTCACCCGCGGGTCCCCGCTAAAACGCTGCCGCCAGTACCGATAGGAAAGGACAACCGCCGGTGACCCGGCAGCCGTCTCGTCTGGCGGCGTGAGAACTCGTCCGGCCTCGGCTCCTACGCCGAGGACCTGGAAGTACCCGCCACTCACGTATGCTACCTTGCCCGTTTCCACGCCCGGCGATCCGGCCGGCCGAAGGCTGGCGCTCAGGTTGTCGCTGCTGGCGAGAACTCCGTCGAAAACGTGGTTCAGGTCGCGATAGGCACTGAAGAAAGGATACGTGCGACTGTAGCCCCCTTCGATCTTCACCAGGCGGTTGGCCTCGCGCGCCGGGACAGACCACAGCAAGAGCTGATCGGCCAGGCTAAAGAAGGCCGCGGTCAGACCGATGCCGAAGGCGAGTGTGACCACGGCTACAAATGTGAAGCCGGGAGTCTTCGCGAGAGCCCGTGCCGAAAATCGAAGATCGTCGACGAATGTGATCATGAGCTAGTTCTCAAGTCAGTTCGTGCCACCGGGCCGACTCGGTTCCTCATTGCCTGCCCAGCTTCGAGCCGCTAATCGAACCGTGGAATCTGGTTGTCCGATCCGTTACGGCAAGGATGCCAGAATTGTCTTTGTTGGACTATCCCCGATTCAATGAGCCTTGTGGCTGATCCGGCCGGTCCCTGTCCTCTCAAATAGACCCGAGCGGGTCTAGTCTTGCGTTCGCCTGTCCATCCGGCCAGCCGCCCAGCGTTTAAAGTGTGCAATCTCGCGTGGGGAATGTCAAGAATATTGAGATCGTATCAGCTGTTTCTGAAGTTCGCGGAGCGAGAAGCAAGAGAAACCCGCCAGCGCAGCCTCTGGCGAGGCTGGAAAACAGGGCCGCGGCGGGCTCTATTTTCAGGGACTGGATTTCCCGAGGAACTCATCGGCGACGGGCGACGGTCTCTGAAGGGCCGGGACGGCGGGGCGGGGCGGATAGGGCCCGGCGGCGGCGGCGCGGATGGCGGCGGCGATTTCCGGGTGGTGGATATCGGTGTGCGAGCGGATGAGGGAATCGCAGTTGATGTTGATCACAGGGAAGCGGAGGGGCAGCGGGTCTCCGATGCGGACGGAGGCGCACTCGCCGCGCTCGAGGGCCTGAGCGCCGTTGCGGCCGAGGCCGCCGTAGGGATCGGTGGCGCCGCCGATGCGGGAGGCGTTCTGGCGGCGGAGCAGGGAAGCGATGGGGTAGGCGGCGCCGACGGCGATGTCGCGGCAGGAGTGCGTCACCAGAATGGGACCGCGGACAAGGGAGTGGTCCAGGATGGTGCGGAATGCACCGGACTTCGCGTAGCCGGGCACCTTGTAGGAGAAAGCGTACTGCGAAAAGGCGGCCTGGATGAGGGTCATGGACTGGATGGAGGGGCCGGGCTGAGCGGCGGCGGCGGCGGTGACCAGGCGGGCTCCGAAGGAGTGGCCGGCAAGGTGGATGCGGAGGCCGGGGTAGTCGAAATAGAGGCGGCAGAGTAGTGGCGCCAGTCCAGCGGCGCCGACCATTCCGGCGCGCTCTTTCATGGCATAGTACGACGACGCCTGCCAAGTGGCCTTAACCACGCCCTGAGCATTGGATCCCAGGAGCTTGGGGAGTGATGGCCACAGCACCCCGATGACGGGCATGGGCGCGAGGAGAGCGGCATAGGACTCGAAGAGCTGGGCGGCGGTCTGCCGGTCGTTGAGCCAGCCATGGGCCAGGAAGAGGACGTCGGGTCCAAGGCCTGCGATCACGGCGGGCTCGATGGCCTCCAGCGCAACGCCGGCCGCGTCGTAAGAGATCAAGAAATGGTTGTTCATGGTTATCGCTCCTGAAGTGCTCGGAATACGTTAATGAGGCCGCGGCCCTGGAAGTCGGGGTGGCGGCAAAGGTCGGTGGCGGTGGAGAGGAGGACTTCCTTGACGGCCTGGGGGCGGCCGATGAACTCGCGGCGGGCGGAGAGAAAGGCGGCGATAGCTCCGGAGACGTGGGGCGCCGCCATGGAGGTGCCGGAGTCTTCGATATAGGCGGCGGGGTCGGAGTGCGAGCAGGAGAGGATGCGCTCGCCGGGAGCGATGAGGTCGGGCTTGCGGCGGCCGTCGCCGGTGGGGCCCTTGGAGGAGAAGTAGGAGACGCCGTAGGTGTGGGGCATGTCGCGGTGGGTGGAGCCTACGGTAATGGCGAGGTCGGCGTTGCCGGGGTCGTTGATGGTGAGAGGGAGGCAGGTGGGGACGGGTCCGAGGTGGAGCGAGTTCTGGAAGCCGTAGCCGGAGTTGCCGGCGGCAGCGACGACGGCGACGCCGGAGTGGACGAGGCGGTCGACCTCCACGCAGAGTGGTGAGGCTCCGCAGGCGTACCATTCGGGGTCGAAGTCGTATCCGACAGACAGATTCAGGCCGTGAACGCGCAGCCGGCGGCCGTGGTCGTTGACGGTCTGGATGTAGTCCAGCGCGGCGAGGATGTCTGAAACCAGGCCAGAGCCGTCCTGGCCGAGGACCTTGAGCGAGAGGAGCGTGGTTTCAGGGGCGACCCCGCGAGGACCGCCTGAGCATCCGGATTGGATGCCGCCGATGATGCCGGCGACGTGCGTGCCGTGGCCGTAGTCGTCGGTGAGCGGAGCGTTGCCGCCGGTGAAGTCGCGGTGGTCGACGCCGGGGGGGAGGACGAGATTGCGGAAGGCGTCGAAGTGCGAATGGGGGGCGATGCCGGAGTCGGCGACAGCGAAGAGGATGCCCCGGCCGGTGGCGTGGAAAGCAGTCAGGGCGGCGTCGGCCTGGATGGTGGCCAGCGAGCGCGTGGTGAGGGCGCGAACCGTGTGGTCGAGCCAGATCTTGTAGAGGGCGGGCTGCTGGAAAGCGAGGGCGTGGATTGCGTCCGACCTCAGGAGCGCCTTGAACCGGCCGCGTGCGGGGTCGCCGACCGGGGTGGCTTCGGGGTGAGGCGGGGCGAGCAGGGCGCCGTGGCGTAGTTCAAGGATCACGGGGATGGGCTGATCCGGCGGAGAGGCGTGGAGGCGCTGGCGGAGAGCCAGGTCGACGACGGTGGAATCGAGTTGGGAGGGATTAAAGCGCATGACGGAGCTCCCGGATCTGGACGGCGGGCAAGGGCAGCCGGGCGAGGATGGATCTCCGGCTTCGGGGACCGGCAGTGAGTTGGAGCGCAGGTTTCATCACGCCGGGCTTATACACCTGCGAGGGAAGGAATCTGACGGCCCTTTAGGGAATGGGGCAGTAAGATATTGAAAAGAAACCTGAAAGCGGGCGAACTTTTTTCTTGTCCGCTGTCACCGCCGTTTTGGGCCCGGCCACATCACGGCCTATCGAACGCCTGACGGAGCCCTACCCCTTCACCACTCCCATCGGCCGCAGCCTTGCCACCTTCCGCGCGAGCCCCGCACGGTGCACCACCTCGATCACCTCGTCCACGTCCTTGTAGGCCTCCGGGATCTCCTCCACGATGCCGTCCCTGGTTTCGCTGCGTACCAGAATCCCCTTCAGCTCCAGTGACCGTTGCACGTCGCGCGCATCCCTGCCTGCTTTGGCGGCATGACGGCTCATCAGCCGGCCAGCGCCGTGGCACACGCTGCCGAACGTTTCCTTCATCGCGCCGTCGGAGCCGGCCAGCACCCACGATGCCGTGCCCATGCTTCCCGGAATCAGCACCGGCTGGCCCACCGCGCGGTACTCCTGCGGCACTTCGTTGTGGCCGGGCGGAAACGCCCGAGTCGCCCCCTTGCGATGCACCAGCACGTCCACCTGGCGCCCCTCAAACCGATGACGCTCGCGCTTCGCGATGTTGTGGCACACGTCATACAGCAACTCGAGCCTTGTCGACTTGCCGAATACCCCCTCAAAGCTGCCGCGCAGAAAGTGCAGGATCGCCTGGCGGTTCGCCCACGCGAAATTAGCCGCCGCCCGCATTGCCCTCAGGTAGGAGCGACCCTCGTCGCTTTCAATCGGCACGCACGCAAGCTGACGGTCCGGCAGCGTGATTCCGTACCTCTTCATCGCCCCGCCCATCTGCGCCAGGAAGCCCGTGCACACCTGATGGCCCAGCCCCCGCGAGCCGCTGTGGATCAGCACCACCACCTGGCCTTCGTGCAGCCCGTATGCCGCGGCCGCATCGGCCGCCTCGATCCGCTCGACGTATTGAATCTCCAGGAAGTGGTTCCCGCTCCCCAGCGTGCCCAGTTGCGGCCGCCCGCGCTCCTTTGCACGCGGAGATACCTCTTCCGCATCTGCTCCCGCCAGCCAGCCGCCCTCCTCGCATCGAACCGTGTCGGAGGCCATGCCGTAGCCCTGCTCCACCATCCACCGTGCGCCACCCTCCAGCACATCCTCCAGGTGCCTGGCGCTGATCTCCAGATGCCCCTTGCCAGCCGCACTCCGCAGTTGATGTCGTACCCGACGCCGCCCGGCGAAACCACCCCGTTTCGCCAGTCCATCGCGGCTACGCCTCCAATCGGGAATCCGTACCCCTGATGAATGTCCGGCATCGCCAGCGACGGGCCCACAATGCCCGGCAGACACGCCACGTTCACCGCCTGCTCCAGCGCCTTGTCCTTCTGGATCTGCTCCCGCAGCGCGTCGCTGGCGTAGAAGATGACATCGGTCTTCATCCCCGCGCCCGCATCGCGCCGGATGCGGTTGCGCACCTCGTCGATCCGTTCCACCTGCATGTCAGATGTCGAGGTAGACCTCGGCCTCCCACACACCATTCTGCTCGCCAATGCGGAGCTGGTGGTACGTCGCCGCCTTCACCACCATCCGCGGCGGGTGGCGCGCGTCGTCCCTCGCCTCTCCCAGCACCCGTCCAACCACCGTCTCTCCCTCGATCCAGACGCCCTCGAAGCGAGCAGGCACCCAGCGGTCGCCATCCAGCAGGTACAGCACCTCGTTCAGCCAGTTGACCAGCCGCTCCCCATCGTCCGCTCCAATCGCCGTGATCTCGCGCGGCTCAAACGCCACCACGTCTTGCGGATCCAGAGCCACTTCCACCAGCGCGTGCGCCGCCTGAATGAATAGCTGCTCCAGCGTATCGGCGTAAGCACGGAATCCCGTATCCGCCGTATGCGCCAGAATCTCGTACCCAGGCATCCGGCCCGCCTATGCCTTGAGCTGCCGCGCCAGGAACGGCAGCCCCTGCCGCCCCCAGAACTGGTGGTCGCGCGGGTGAATCTCCAACTCGCACTGGTCCCCCGCGCCCATCACCTCATACACTTTCTTAGCCTCTTCGAATGCCTGCCGCGCGCCGGCCACCGGGAAGATATTGTCCTTCTCACCGCTCTCTGAGAACAGAGCCCGTGGCGCCACCAGGCCTGCGATGTCGCTCGCCTCCGCCCAGTTCAAGACACCTGGAACGTAGTTGTCCATGCAGTGCGACAGGCTCAGGATCGAGTCGCGGTACATGCACAGGTAGCCGCTCACCAGCGCCGCGCGGACGCGCGTGTCCAGCGCCGCCGTATACATCGTGATGGTCCCGCCGCCGGAGATCCCCATGCAGCCCACCCGCGCGGAGTCCACCTCCTTGCGCGTCTCCAGGTAGTCGATTGCCCGCATCATGTCCCACACGCGCCATCCGATCATCGTCTCGCCGTAGAGCAGCGCCGCTCCCGCCGCCGGCTGGCACGAACTCGTCCCCGGCCTCTGCTTGCGGGCCTCTTCGCCTCGCCGGTGCCCGAACCCGATGGGCTCCACCGCGAACGCCGCCAGGCCCTGCTCCACAGCCTGGATCGCGTAGTCGTATTGGTAGCCCGCCTTCACCGTCCTGTCGCTGCCGTCCTCAGCGATCCCCACGATGTCGTCCACACCGCGCCCGTGGCCCGGGATGCACAGGGTCACCGGCGCGGGCCGCGGCCCATTCTTCGGCAACAGCAGATAGGCGAACACCTCCAAGCCCGGCCGGCTCTCGAAGACGATCGTCTCCCGCGTGTAGCCGGCGAACTCGCGCGTCTCCAGGATCCTGGCCTTCAGCGGCGTGCGGGCCGGGAAGCCGCCCACCAGTTCCACCATCTTGGCCCGGAGCTTTTTCTGCCAGCTTCGCGCTTGCTTGGCCGTCTTCGCCTGGAATCGCATCTTCCGCGGCGCCTGCTCCCATCTCTGGCGGCCCCACGCCACAACATCGTAGTTGGGCTCCGGGTGCTTCGGCGCGGGTTTCTGTGCTTTGGCCATGACAGCGGGTGTGATGGCGGCGAGTGCGAGGTTTCTGCGGGAGATCACAGATTCACATCTACCACTTCCTGCCAGATGTTTTCAGGCACCTGAATTCCCATCATCCGGAAGCGGTCCATCAGCTTCGGCTTGTAGCCCGTCCACTTGAAGCTCCCCTGCACCTTGCCGGCTTCGTTGATACCCGTGCGGTCGAAGACGAAAATGTCCTTCGTCTTCACTCTGTCCTCTTCCACGCCAGTCACTTCGGCGATCGTTGTGATCTTGCGGCTGACCAGCACGCGCGACGGGATCTCGATGTCGGCCAGCAGCATCATGGATTCCAGCCGCGAAAAGGCGTCGCGCGGCGAGTTAGCGTGAATCGTCGTCATCGATCCCTCCACGCCCGTGTTCATCGCCTGCAGCATGTCCAGCGCCTCCGCGCCGCGGCACTCGCCGATGATGATGCGGTCCGGTCTCATGCGCAGAGCCGTTCTCAACAACTGCCTCTGGTTGATGCCGCCTTCTTTGTTCAGGTTCGCCGGCCTTGTCTCGAACTTCACCACGTGCCGCTGCTGCAACTGCAACTCGGCCGTGTCTTCAATCGTGATGATCCGCTCCTCTTCCGGGATGAAGCGCGACAGTGCGTTCAACGTCGTCGTCTTTCCCGAACCAGTGCCGCCGCTGATCAGGATGCTCACTTTCGCCTGAGCGCAGGCCGCCATGAACCGCAGCATGCCCGGCGACATCGTCTTCCAGTTCAGCATCTCCTCGCTGGTCACCACGTGCCGGCCGAACCGCCGGATCGACAGCGACGGCCCGTCCAGCGCCAGCGGCGGGATAATCGCGTTCACGCGCGAGCCGTCCAGCAGCCGCGCGTCCACAATCGGTTGCGCCTCGTCCACGCGCCGCCCCACCTGCGCCACGATCTTCTCGATGATGTGCAGCAGGTGCTGGTTGTCCCGGAACCGGATCGAGGTCAGTTGCAGCTTGCCCCCGCGCTCGATGTAGACCTTGTCCCACTTGTTCACCAGGATGTCGGAGATGGACGGGTCCTTCAGCAGCGGTTCCAGGGGCCCCAGACCCAGAACCTCGTCCAGCACCTCTTCCACCAGCCGGTTCTGCTCGGCCGTCGTCATCGGCACGCGCTCGTCTTCGATCAGCCGCTCCACCACTTTGCCGATCTCCGCGCGCACCCGGTCTTTCGGGATCGAGCTCACGCGGTCCATGTTCAGCACGCCCAGCAGCTTGCGGTGGATCTCGCTCTTCAATTCGAACGTGCGCGCCGCCGTGCGCGATTGCGCCATCGGCGCGCCTGCGGGCGGTCTCGGCGGCATTGGTCGCTGGAAGTTTCCCATTTGAATCTAAGGCTCTTACAGTCCTGCCCACTCGCCTTCATCGAAGCCGATCAGGATCTTCGCGCCCTTGACCAGCAGCGGCCGGCGGATCAGGTTCGGGTTGGCTGCCATCAGCCGGATCGCCTCCGTGCGCGAGGGCGGCTTCTCCTTCATGTTCATCTCTCTGTACAGCTCGTTGCGCGTGTTCAGGAACAGCCGGTAGTCCCGCGCCCCGATCAGCCCGTCCAAATCCACTTCACTCAAACCCTTGTTCAGGTCCACGGTCTCGGTCCGCACACCCTTCTCAGCCAGGAAACTCCCGGCCTTGCGGCACGTCGTTCAAGTGGGCTTGGTGTAGAACTTCATTGCCATGTCAATTGCTCCAGATTCATGATAGACCGTGCGGCGCCCTCAGTATCGCGGCACCGCCGCGTCCACCTGCGTGCTCCAGCGTTCAATCCCGCCCGCCATCGACACGCAGTTGTCCACCCCCTGGCTCCTGAGCCAGTTCACCACTCGCAGGCTCCGCACCCCGTGATGGCATACAATCACCAGCAGCGACTCCTCCGCCAGCGCCTCCAGCCGCTGCAACTCCTGCCGCAAATCCCCCATCGGCACAAGTTCGGAGCCCTCGATGCGAGCTGTCTCCCATTCCACCCGTTCCCGCACGTCGATGAGCTTCGCTTCGCCGGCCTCTAGTCTTGCTTTGGCCTCAGCCGGTGTAATTTCGTACATTTGCGGGGTTCTCAACCTTGGGATTTTAGCGTAGAATCAAGTCATGGTGGCAACACCCGCCAGTATTCGGCCCTTCCTCTTCGCCTGCGACTAGCGCACGCGTCTTCGCGTCTTCTTTCCTCTCCCAGCCCGTGTGTCCAGTCCGGAGGTTCCCATGCATTCCACCGTGCGCAACGACTTGCCTTCTTTCACCACCACTTTGCCCGGCCCCAAGGCCCAGGCCGTCATCGAACGCGACCGCAAGTCGATCTCATCCTCTTATACCCGCAGCTACCCGCTCGTCATCGCCCGCGGCGAGGGAGCCATGGTGGAGGATGTCGACGGCAACCGCTTTCTCGACATGAACGCCGGCATCGCCGTTGTCGCCACCGGCCACTCCCACCCCAAGGTCGTCGCCGCCGTGCGCGCCCAGGCCGAGAAGTTCCTCCACATGTCGGGGACCGATTTCTACTACGCGTCCATGGTTGAGCTGGCCGAAAAGCTCGCTTCGCTTGCTCCCGGAACCGATGACAAGCGGGTTTACTTCGGCAACTCCGGCACGGAAGCCATCGAGGCCGCGCTCAAGCTTGCCCGCTACCACTCTGGCCGCGACAGGTTTATCGCTTTCCTCGGTGGCTTCCACGGCCGAACCATGGGCGCACTCTCTCTCACCGGTTCCAAGAGCATTCAGAAGAAGGGTTTCGGACCGCTGCTCGCCGGCGTTACCCATATCCCTTACGCCTACTGTTACCGTTGCGCCTACGGCAAGCAGCCCGATTCCTGCGGCGTCGAATGCGTCAAGGTGCTCGAAGAGCAGTTGTTCAAGACCATCGTCCCCGCCGAGGAGGTCGCCGCCGTCTTTGTCGAGCCCATCCAGGGCGAGGGCGGCTACATCGTCCCTCCCCGCGCCTTTTTCGATCAGTTGCGCGCCGTCTGCGACCGCCACGGCATTCTGCTGGTTGCCGACGAGGTCCAATGCGGCATGGGCCGCACCGGCCGCATGTTCGCCAGCGAGCACTTCGATCTCGTCCCCGACGTCATCGCCCTGGCCAAGGGCATCGCCAGCGGCCTGCCCCTCAGCGCCACCATCGCCAAAGCCCGCTACATGCAATGGAAGCCCGGCGCCCACGCCTCTACTTTCGGTGGCAACCCGGTCAGCATCGCCGCCTCCCTCGCCACCGTTGAGCTTCTCGAACAGGGCCTGATCGAGCGCGCCGCATCCCTCGGCGCCCGCATGAAAGCCCGTATGTCGGAGTGGCCCGCGCTCTTCCCCACCGTCGGCGACGTCCGCGGCCTGGGCCTCATGCTCGCCCTTGAGATCGTCAAGGATCAGGCCACCAAGGAGCGCGCCCCCGAACTCCGCGACCGCATCGTCGAGCTCGCCTTTGAGCGCGGCCTGCTAGTTCTCGGAGCCGGGCCGAACTCCATCCGCCTCTCCCCGTCCCTTGTCCTCTCCCAGGACCAGGCGGACTTCGCCCTCGATACCCTCGAGGAATGCATCCGTCAGGCCGCCGGTTCCGCCGCCTGATTCCGGCTACACTGTTCTGGTGGCCAGCCCGCGCATCCTCGATGTCGGCTGCGGCATCAACAAGCTGCCCGGCTCGCTCGGCATCGACCGTAATCCACGCAGCAACGCCGATGTCCTTTGCGACCTCGACCGCTTCCCGTACCCGTTTCGCGACTCCTCCTTCGACCGCCTCCAGGCCATCCACGTCATCGAGCACGTCTCCGACGTCCTGCGCACTATGGAGGAGTTCCACCGCCTGGTCCGCCCCGGCGGCGCCATCTTGCTCGAGACTCCGCACTACACCGACTTTTCCAGCTTCTGCGACCCCACCCACCGCTGGCACCTCAATTCCTTCTCCTTCAGGTACTTCGGTGACGACAACGCCGGCTATGGCTTTTACTCCACCGCGCGTCTGCGTGAGAAAAAAGTCCGCCTCCGCCTACTTGCTCTCTGGAGGTATCTCGGCTTCGAGTTGCTCGTCAACGCCTTCCCTCGCTTCCGGCGTTTCTGGGAGCACTATCTCTGTTACGTCGTCCGCGGCAAGGTGATGGTGTTCGAGTTCGAAGTCCTCAAGTAGGCGTGCTGCTCCTGCCCTTTCTGGAATTCTGTGACCGGATCCGCCACCGCGTCCGGCTCCGCCGCTGGAACCCCGATGCCGCTTGGGGCCGCCGCGGCGAGGACCTCGCCCATCGCCACCTGCAGCGGGCGGGCATGCGCGTCGTCGCCAGGAACTGGTCTCCCCCCGACCTCCGCGCGGAGGTCGACCTGGTCGCCTGGGACGGCGAGCGCCTCGTTTTTGTTGAGGTCAAGTCCCGCCGCGACGCCCTCCACGGCGACCCGGAGCGCGCCATCGATCCCCTCAAGAAGATGCTGGTCGCCTCAGCCGCCCGTCATTTTCTCCGGCACTGGCGAATCCCACCCGACCGCGCCCGCTTCGACCTTGTGACAGTAGTCTTCCACCCCTTCCAGATGCGCCACATCCCCGATGCCTGGTCCCTCCGCGAATCCTAATCCCCCACCTCGTACAACCTCACGTCCCCCAGCAGCCGCCGCACCACCCCGTCCCGCGCCGCAGACTCCAGCATGCACCGCCTATCGCCCTTGGCGCCCTCCACCCTCACCCTCGCCCCTTGCCGGCTGACCCGCCAGGCGCTCCGCGCGCCGCGGCTCCACGCCAGAGACTCCAGGCTGCTCTCGCTCCCCGCGATCATCTGCACGCCCCCCTCCGGTCCAATGAAAACCGCCCAATCTCCCGTCCCCACCCCAGCCTGTACTGCGTCCGTCGCCGTTTCCAGCAACCCTTGCGCGTCTTCCAGTAGCCCGTCCATGGTGGACAGATCGGCCGCCCCGGCCTCCACTTGAGGAAAGCCGCCGCCGACGCCCCATAATGGTTGAAGGATGTGGCCTCAATTCCATTTCACGGTGACCAATCTCGGCTCGGCGCTCAACGTTCTGGCCGCCATGATCACGCCCGCCTTGCTGCTGTCGGCCTGCGGTACCTTCATCCTCTCCACATCCAACCGCCTGGCCCGCGTCGTCGATCGCATGCGCTCGCTCTCCTGGCAGCTCGACGAGATGTCCCACTCCGATCACGACGTCGCCCTCCGCGACGAGCGCATCGAGCGCCACCGCGACGAGATCAAGCTGCAGGGCCGCCGCCTCGCACTCATCCAACGCGCCCTCACCCTGCTCTATCTCGCCGCCGTCAGCTTCGTCTGCACCAGCGTCGCCATCGGCGTCGCATCCACCATCACCCTGACCTGGGTCTACTGGGTCCCCGTCGCCTTCGGCATCGGCGGAGCCTGTTGCATGCTCGCCGCCGCCGTCATCCTCCTCCTCGAAGCACGCAAAGCCGTCCAGGACCTCTATGAGGAGACCGAGTTCCACCGCCGCCTGGCCCGCCACTACGCCTCGCAAACCACACCCAGAGCCTGACCCCGCTCTAGCGCAGCCCCAGCCCGCCGTCCACCTGCAACACCTGTCCCGTCACAAACCCGCTCGCCTTCAGGAAGTACACCACTCCTTCGGCGATCTCCTCACCCGTCCCCGCACGGCCGGCAGGCGTCGCTGCCGCCATCGCCACAATCCGCGGATCCTCGCTCTCTTCGAACGGCACCACTCCCGGCGCCACCGAATTCACCGTGATTCCCGGAGCCAGCGCCTTGGCCAGC
>JACRKW010000308.1 GCA_016215215.1 Acidobacteriota bacterium | reverse complement strand
CTGCAACCCCGCGCCGATGCCCAGTTCGTCCAGCTCCACGCTCAGGATCAGCCCCGGCAGCACAGGCGCCGGGATCTCCACCCGGAAGAACGCCATCAGCGCCCGCATGGTGGCCGTGACGATGGCGCTGGAGCCCGCCAGGCCGACGCGTACCGGCACGTCGGTGTCGTATTCGATGGTGAAGCTCCGGTCGAGCACGATGGCGTGATCCCGGCACCAGTCGCTAAAGCGCTTGATGGCCGCCTTGATCAGCCTCACGCCGCCGTAGTAGCCGTTCATCTGCACGTCGGCCAGGAACTCCTCCAGGCCCGCGAAGTGCAGCCGGTCTCTGTGTCCGCCCCGGATCTCGATTCGCGGCGACTCGTAGATCGTCACCTCGGCCCGGAAATTCCGCACAATCAACGCGATCGTCTTCCCAAAATAGCCGTCCGACGGATTCCCGATCAGCCCCGCGCGGGCATATGCCTGGGTGCGAATCACCATGCCAATCGCTAGTATAGACGGCTGCTGTGACCGGACGCTGAATGCACGAAGGGCGCGCCCGCTGGGGCGCGCCCTTCGTGCATCTCGATGCCTGCTGGCTAGAAGTAGTACTTCAGCCCGAACTGGATGTTCCGCGGGCTCTGCACCTGGCTGCCGATGACGCCAAAGCTCGCCGGGGCGGCGATACTGCGGCCCGGGGCGCCCCAGCTCACGTGGTTGAGCCCGTTAAAGAACTCCGTGCGGAAGTCCAGGTATTGCTTCTCAGTGATGCTGAACTTCTTACCGACGGAAAAATCCAGCGTGAAGAAGCTTGGCGCGCGTTCGGTTCCGATACCGGAGTTAGTAGTTGTCGATGCTAACCAGCGACTGATCTACCTTCAGCGAGCCGTACCTGTTGGCACGAACGTTTCCGCGCACGGCCTGGCCTGTGCGATCGGTGGCCAGGATGGTGACCGGGAAGCCGCTACGGGCCATTACGGTGTAGTTGATGTTCCAGCCACCCAGCAGCAGGTCAACGCCCTTGTTCATGTCCGAGCCGAACTGCTTGCCCTTCCCTATCGGCAGGTCGTACAAGCCGCCGATGGTGAAGTTGTGAGTCACATCGAAAAACGACGGACCGCGATTGGCGCGGCGATCGTAAGCGTTCTGCCAGTAGGCCCCCTCGCCGGCGGTGAAACCGCCGCCGTAGTAACCCAGGTTGTCGGTCAGCGTCTTGCCAAAAGTATAGGCGGCCATGAATTCCAGCCCGCTGCTGAAGCGGCGCCGGCCGGTCATCTGCAGCGCATGGTAGTCCATGGTGGCCGAACCTTCGGTCAGTGCGACGTTGTTCAGGTTGGGCAGCCGGTTGATCAGCGGACGTCTCAGGTTCAGGTTCGTCCAGCTCGAGAAGGCGCCCGAGCCCGCCAGGGGCTGATTGGCCTCGTGCGGCGCGACTAGGTGCGTGCCTTTCTGCCCTACGTAGGCAGTAGAAAGCGAGGTGGCCTTGTCAAACTGGTACTCAATCGCCACGTTCATCTGCGAAGTGGTCTGCGGCCTCAGGTTCTGGTCCCAGGCGCGGCCCTGCAACTGCGGCACCACGCCGGCAACCGCCGGGCGCGCCATGTCAAGCGTGATGTTCCCCGTTACGACATCGGCGAAGCCTTTGGTGATCGAACCAGGAGTCCGAACGTCGTAGGTGAAGTTAGTTTCCAGGAAGAACGGCGGGTTCAGGGTCGTGCGCAGGTTGGCGCCAGTGCCCTCCATGAAGCTCATGAACGCGTACCCCGCTCGAACCACCATCTTGTTCTTCATCGCTACCGGAGTCCACGCCAGGCCGATGCGCGGCATGAACTGCTTGCCATATCCGTTGTAAGTGGCGCGGCTCACGCCGTTCTTGCCGGCATAGAGCAGCTGGCCGGTGTAGGTATCGATGTTCACCTGCCGGTCCGCCACTTCATACAGCGGCTGCATGTACTCCCAGCGCATGCCGAGGTTGATGGTAAAGGTCTGCGTCACCTTCCAGTCGTCCTGGATAAACAGAGCGGACCGCCAGGAACGGTGACCCCAGGTGCCGGTCGCCGAACCACGACCCTTGCTGGAAAGTTGGTCCAGCAGGAAGTCCGAGTAGTCTAGCCCGGTGTAGTTGGAGGTGTAGTTGAACGACCCGAGCGCACCGTTGTTGCCGGCATAGTATCGATTCTGCTGGTAGCGGGTGAGCTGCGCTCCCATCTTCAGCAGGTGCCGCTCCTTCTGCCACGTCAGGTTGTCGTAGTAGATGAACTTATTGTCGGCCGTGTTGCTGATGGCTGCGCCCGCGCCGAATCCAGTGAGGCCTCCGCCGATGGTCACGCCGCTGGCGCCAGGAATCGGCTGCCCGCCCGGAATGCCAAACTGCGCGTTACCGTCGGCGCCAAGCTTGCCCGACCAATCCAGAACCGTGTCCTTGATGACCACCCTTGAATAGGCTGCGCGGGCTTCGTTCACGATGGTGGGACTAAACGTCCGCACCCAGTTCACCACGCCTGACTGCGTTGGGCCCTCCTGGCCGCTGGTCATGTTGATCGGCAGGGCTGCCCGGCTGCCAAAGCTCTCGTACTGCCCCTTCGAATACCGCCCCGAAAGACTGTCTTTGTCCGACAGGCGGAAGTCGATTTTCACGTCGCCCTGGTGGTTCTTCAACGCACTGGCTGAGGTGGCGCCGTAATTGCCGCTTACGCCCAAGGCGCCGCTGCCAGCCTGGTTGGGCAGCGGGTAGAAGTCCGGGCTTGAAAATAGCTTTCTGGCCACTGGATTGACGATGCGCGATGCGGGTATCTGTTTGCCCGGAAACGCCGTCCCCGTGGTTGGATCGATGATTGTGTTCGGGAATGCGCTCAGGTCCCCGTTGCGCCATGCCTGCGGTGCAACACTGGCCGAGGTCGGCCCGCCGGCGCTCTGCTCTGTCCCTTCGTAGTCGGCGAAGAAGAACATCTTGTCCTTCATAATCGGCCCGCCGATGGTCCCGCCGAAGATGTTCCGCTTGAAGCCCGTGCGCTTGGCAGTCGACAGGTTCCGGTTGCGGAAGAACCCATTGGCGTTCAACTTGTCGTTCTGCAGGAACTCAAAGACATTGCCGCGGAACTGGTTGGTGCCGCTCTTCAGCGACATTACCACCGCCGCGCCGCCCGCGTTGCCGTAGTCGGCCGCCGCATTGCCGGTCAGGACCTTCACTTCTTCCAGTGCGTCCACGTTCGGCGAATAGCCCACGCGGTTGTCGATTGAGTCGTTCACATCCACGCCATCGAGCATAATCGAGTCGCCCGTCTGCGTCGTCTCGGTTTGAAGTACCGGCGCCACGTCAATCACTTCCACCGTCTGTGTCGTGTCGCCCACTTCGAGCTTCACATCGACGCGCGCCGTCTGGCTGCCCGCCAACTTGAATGGTCCGAGAGTGGACTTTTTGAAGCCCTTCACTGTGACCGACAACGTGTAGTCGCTGATCGGCAGGAAGAGCAAGTTGTACACGCCGGCCTCATTGGTCTGCGTGTCGTTGGAGACATTGGTTGCTGTGTTGGTCGCCGTCACTTTGGCGTTCGGAATGACAGAACCCGAGGGGTCCGTTACCGTCCCGGTGATGGTGCCAGTAATGGTCTGCCCAGTCGCGCTCAGAGCGAGCACCAGCAGGCAGAGGGTAACAAAGACAAGTGTTTTATTGAGGTTCATTCAGATTCCCCTGATCCTTCAAACTCTACCAGTAGCGGCACCTGGGTGCAATGGCTTGCCTGTAAACATACCTTTCTGTACTGCTACAGTTAAGTTGCTTTGGTGCCTACCTTTCGGCACGGTCCAGCAGCAAGAGCCAGTCTTCCGGCGATGGAGGCCGCAGCCCGCCGTCCCCGGCGAGCGCCGCCCGGTCGGCCTTGATCGATTCTCCCGTGCGCGGATTCAGCCACTCGGCCCGGGCTACGGCGCCAAAACCGCTCAGGGCAAGCTGCACAGCCGCCCCGCCGGGTACGTAGATCAGCGCGACCCTTCCATCGCGCGAACGCAACGCCTGGACCGGAGAGTCGCTCGCGGCCGTGAGCGACCCGTCCGGGCGCAGCGTCCACCACGCCACGCGGTCGAACAGGTCCCGCATCAACTTCATCTGGGCCGCGCCGGGATAAGCCAGGCACTCCTTCCACGGCTGGGCCACCCCGGTTGCGGCGTGGTCCAGCGGAATCACCGGTTTGCGCGCCCAGAACCAGACGCCGTGCGCGCCGTAGGTGACGCCTGCCGGCGGTGCGGCGAACAGGCTGGAATAGACCGCGCGGCGCACCGTCGCGTCGTTGATCACCTGCCTGGAGTGGTAGGCGATGTGTCCCTCATAGTCCGGTTCGCCGTCGATCACCGGACGCGGCGGCTCGTACTTCCAGCCCTCGGCCAGGCCGTGCTCCCTGTGCCAGCGCCACTTCGCCTCGTTGTCGCCGTGGCCGGACTGGTAGACCAGAAAGTCGAGCCACGGCTCGTCCAGCAACCCGGGCCACGGGTCCTGCATGCCGCGCGGGTGCAGGCTCACCGGCCGCCGGTCGAGCCCCGGCGGGAAGACCGCCCGGCCGATCTCCTTCCAGCGGTTCGCCTTGTCGCCGCGGTAGTCGCCGTCTCCGCCCAGCAACCACATGGAGCCGTACGCTGCATAGCGCGCGTTGATGTATCGGGCCAGTTCAATGGCCTGGGCGGTGGAAAGCGTCTCTCCCGGGCTCTCCCCATCCTTTGACGTCAGCGCCCACAGCATCACCGGCACCGGCGCCAATCCGTGGCGCCGGACGGCCTGGACAAAGTGGTCCATCCGGAGGAAGAACTCGGGGTCGATGCTCAGCCGCCCGTTCTCCACACGGAACGCCGCGCGCCCCTTCTCGTCCGCGCGGCCGGCGCGCCACTGCGTGATGACGAATTGCACCGCCGTGAAACGTTGGGCGGCGCGCGTCTTCAGGTACTCGTCCCATTCAAACTGGTCCGCCAGCAGCGCCCCGTTCCAGGCGGTGTCCGCCAGCCAGAACCAGGGCTTGCCGTCAGCGTGGACGAAGTGGCGGCGATCCGGCGAAAGACGCGGCGGGCCGTGCCGGTCGAGTTCGGTCTTCCCCGGATTGGCCACCACCTGAAACGACCCTGCAAGCCGGTCGAGTTCGGGGTCGTTCGAAAACCACTTGTAGGCCCAATTCCCCTTGCGATCCGGGGAGAAGTTGACGCTCCACGTGCTGCCGCCGCTCCAGTAGGCCAGCACTGTGTGCCTGGACCCGCTCGGCGCGGTGAACTCGACCCGCGCCTGCACGTCTCGCAACGGATCGGCATAGGCGCGCCGCGCGTGCACGCCCTGACCGAACCTGCCGTAAATGGGAACATCCGAAACCGGTCCCGCCGCCAGCGGCAGGGCCAGCCCCAGCAGGAGCGCCGCTCTTACTGCGCCGGGCGAGGCCGCGGCGTGGCGTCGGCCTGGGTGAGGCCCATGGTCCATTTCACCGCCTCCAGCCACATCTTCTGAACGTCCGGACGATCCCAGGACTCCGGCGTGTGCCCCAGCGTGGAGTAGAACACCCGCCCTTTGCCATAGGTCTTGATCCAGCTCACGGCCCAGTCCTTGTCGGTGCGCTTGATGCCCTTCCTGGTCAGGTCCAGCTTGGACTCGTCCAAACGCATCAGCACGCGGCACTTCTCACGCGAGAAGTCCTTGGCCTGGTAAATCTCATCCAGCACCACCATCTCTTTTCCCAGGTGCTTCACGATCGGGTTCGCCTGGTCCTCGATCAGGATGGGCGCCTGGAACGTGTTCCACGGGTGGCCGTCAAAGTAGCCGCCGATCATTTCACCGTATTCCGGCCACTTGTAGAAGGTGTCCGGCGCCGAGTGCACGCCGATAAAGCCCTTGCCATCGTCTTTGATGAACGACATCAGCGCCGCCTTCTGCTCGTCGTCCATGTCCAGCTCGCCCGTGGTGTAAAAGGCGACCGCGTCGAAATAGTCGATGTTCTTGGCGTTGCCGCCCAGCTTCTTCTTGGTCAACAGTTGCGTGTCGGTCTTGATGTAGGCGTCCCACAGCCCGCTCTCCTTGCCGAGCTTCCACAGCGTGGCCATTCCCTGCGAGGTGGCGTCGTGCTGGAAGCCCTTCACGGCGCCGATGATCAGCAGCCGCTTTTTCGGGGCCTGGGCCTGAAGGGTATGATTGACGGGAGCGCAGAGGCCCAGGGCAATCAGCGTGACAGATGCAATGCGGATGGCTTTCATAAGACGAGGTACTCCGGTTCGCGGCCATCATATCATCCGCCTCGCAGCGTTGACGCTCTCCCTCGCCGCCCTTGCCTCCGATTCCGAAGCCCTGCGCCTGAACAAGCTCGGCGCGGATCTGCTCTACCGTGGCGACTACGACCGCGCACTGGAAACCTTCGAGCGCTCCCGCCTCCTCCACCACCAGCTCGGCGAGTTCCGTTTCGAGGCCGAACGATGGGTCAATATCGGCGCCATCCACTTCTACCGCGGGCGCTACCTGGAGGCCTGGACCGTCTATGAGAGCGCCTCCACTCTCGCCTTTGCTCACGCCGCGGAACCCTGGTCCGCCAGCGTTCTCGAACTGGTAGAGGTGAACCGCGCGGCCTTGCTTCAAAAGCTCGGGCGCGACCAGGACGCCCTCGATCTCTACGCCCGTTTGCGGCGCTCCGGCGCGTTGCCGGACCAGACCGAACGCGCCCAGATGCTCTCCAATCTCGGAGCGCTCTACCGCCGCCTCGGCGATCCCTACAAGGCGCTGGAAAGCGAGCAGGCCGCGCTCGACATCTTCCGCCGTCTGGGCAATCTGGATGGCCGCCTCGGCGCCATGAAGAACATGGCCATCGCCCGCGCCATCGACTTCGGCGATCTGCGGGCCGCCGCCCGCCTCTTCACCGAAGTCCTATCCATCGCCGGAGCCGCCTCCAACCGCCGGGAAGTGATGCAGGCCCGCCTCTACCTCGGCGAGACCCTCTTCCGTGCCGGCGACCGCGCAGGCGCTGACCGGGAGTGGACCCAGGCCCTCCTCCTCGCGCAAGCGCTACAGGCCCCCGAGGAGCAGTGGAAGGCCCTCTATGGTCTGGGCCGCGCCCGCCGCAGCTACGACCACTTCCGCCAGGCCGCCCAGGTCATCGAATCCAGCCGCGCCGGCTTCGGCCTCTCGCCATTGGGCGGCGGCTTCCTTGCCGGTAAGCGGGACGTCTACGACGCCCTCATTGACGGCGCCCCTGACGCCGGGGCCCGCCTGGACTGGCTGGAACGCTCCCGCGGCCACGGCGGCGTGACCTCGGACCGGCTCCGCGCCCTGCTCCCGCCCGATGCCGCGCTGCTGGTCTACTGGCTCGGCCCCGCCAGGTCCGCCGTCCTCTGCATCACTCGGGCCGGGACGAACTGGATCGAGTTGCCCAAGGGTGTCTGGTTGCCGGACCTGCCCCTGCCCCCAAAACTGATCGTCGTCCCCGACGGCTCGCTGGCCGAGGTCGCATTCGACGCGCTCCCCCTGCCCGGCGCCCACCACCTGGTGGAGCGCCACCTGACCTGGCAGCTGCCATCCGCTGCCTACCTCCGCGCCCCTGACTTACCCAAGCCGCGGCGCTGGCCCTGGCAAATGCAACTCCTCGGCGTCGGTGACCCCCAGGTACGCGCGCTCCTCCGCGGCGACGAGAATTGGACTCGCCTTCCGCGCGCCGCTGCCGAGCTTGAAGCCGCTGCCCGACTGCTTCCCGGCAGGTCGGACCTCTTCACCGGCTCTCAGGCCGGCAAGGACCGCCTACAAGCCGCGCCCGCCTACCCCCTGCTCCACCTCGCCACTCATGCCGCCGCGGACTACGACAACCCCGCCCGCTCCCGCATCCTCTTCGCCGGTCCCCAGTACCTCTTCCTGCGCGACGTGGCTGCCCTGAACCTCCACGGCGTCGAGTTGGTCACCCTCTCCGCATGCCAGACCGAGGCCGGCGGCCCCGCCCGGGGCGACGCCCCTCTCAGTCTGGGCCGGGCGTTCCTCCAGGCTGGAGCGGGCGCCGTCGTCGGCACGCTGTGGGCTGTTCGCGACCAGGCGGCCGCCACTCTGATGCGCCATTTCTACAGGGAACTGTCCGGCGGGGAGACCCCTGCTGCCGCCCTCCGCACCGCGAAGCTGGCAATGATCCGCCAGGGCGCGCCTTCAAAGGATTGGGCGGCCTTCGTGCTCTCCGGCGCGGGTGGCGAGCCGCTCACCCCGTACTATTCCTGGAGCTTTCTGCTGGCCACCGCTTCGGCGTTCCTGGCGGCGATCGCTATTTCTGCTGGTATCCGCCGGCGCCTGCTGACTCGGGCAGGATCGCCGTCACTTCGCCCATCTCAGGCGCCGCCGCGAAGGCCATCACCTGAATAGCCCTGCTCGCCCAGACGTGCAGCGCCGTGTGCTCCGGCCGCTGGAAACCCTTGTAGATCTCCCTCAGTTCCTTCACCAGGCGCTCGCCCGGCAACAGAGTCGTCCGCGCCGCGGCAATCCGCGCCCCCGTCTCGTCGTACAGGTCGAACCACACCACCGCCGGACCCTCGTTCGGATTCTGCACCGCCACACCGGCCAGCCCGCCCGGACTCGACAGCGACGCCGGCAGGTCGAATACCGCCGAATCGTAAGCCTTGTGCGAAAACAGCGGCTCCGACGCGCTGATCTGGTCGAACTCGCTTGGCGAGTGGTTGACCCCCCTCAGGTAGGGGTAGTAGACCTTCTCGTTCTGGTCCGGCGCCACCACGTGCACGTATTGCTGATCGAGTGTGTAGGCGGCATCGGCGACCACCCGCAGTTCCGTGGGCGAAACGTACTCGGTGCGCAGCGCCGGCGCTTCGCTGATCTGAACCTTGCTCCACGGCTTGAACCCGTGGCCCAGGATGCGCACCACCTGCCCCGCCGCCACAGGCCCGCTGGCCGGCAACACGTCCTCGATCCAGAACTCGCCCTCCACGGTGACCCCGCCCGCTTCGTTGCCGTTCAGGTCCCAGCGTGATCCGTCCGGTTGGCGGAAATCGGATTTTGGATCGATGTAAAAAGCCCCCTTGGTTCCCGGCTTGGCCGTCGATCGCAGCCTCGCCGTGATCGTGATGATGGGGTACTCGTCGCTGTAGCCAAACGACGCATCCGGCGACGCTGCCTGGATGGTGAGCACGTTCCCGCGCCGGGACGCCATCCCCGCGGCGTTGCCCTCTTCGCTGAAGATGGAGACCCCCATGATCTCCTCCACCACCTCCTCGTCGAATACCACCTCCATCCTGGTGCGGATGATCGGCTTCGGCTCGGTCAGGGTGATCTGGAGCTGCACCACGCCGCCCGCCGGCGCCTTCTCCTCGGAGACCTTCAGCCACAGCCCCGGGTACCGCCACTCCACCGCCGGCAATCCGCCTGCGAAGACAAGCATGGCAGGCAACACGAATCGCGTCGGAAACCGCATGTACAGCTACCCCTCTTGCTTGGACCTATTCCGGCGGCAACAGCCGGAACCGCACCGGCGCGGACTCGGCGATCACTGAGCCGTCCGTCCGCAGCGCCTTCACCCGCCAGACCAAGGTCTTGCGGGGCAGGATGGCTTTTTGGATGTCCGGCGGCACCGAAAGATTCGACTCATTCGTTCGCCCGCTCCACACCAAAGTGCCGTCGATCTCGCCCAATTCGACCATGTAAGCGCCTGCATTGCCCTTGTTCTCCCACACAAACCGCTCCGGAGCCACACCAACGTCCCCAGCCGGAGCCTTCAGCTCCAACTGCGCCGCCCGCACCAGTTCGGACGAGTCCGGCCCCGAACCCGGTCCCGCCAGCCTTCGCATCTGAAGTCCCCCGGCCACCACCAGCAGCACCGCCGCCAGGCCCATTGCCCACCGGGGCAAAGGAGTCGGCGCCAGCCAGTTGAACCACCCCCCGCGCGGCGCCCGCCACGGCGGGGTCAGCCGGTGTTCAATCCAATCCAGGTCCTCCGCCCGTCCCGCGCCCGCGTCCGCCGACAGAAACTCCCTGAAACTCGCCACCTCGTGCGCGCACACCGGGCAGGAATCCACGTGCGGAGCCGCTTCCGGCAACCTGCCCTCCAGGTAGGCTTCCAGCTTCACCGCGTCCAGGCACTCCCCCGTCCCGCGTAGCAATTCAACCGGCTTCATGTTGCGACCTCCAGCGCCGCGCCGCTTCTGACAGCTTTCTCCGCGCGCTCACCACGTAAGCCTTGGCCCCGCTGGCATTCTCCAGCCGCAACGCCCGGGTGATCACGTCGAGCGGCACCTCCTCGACGAAGTGCATCACGAACACCCGCCGCTCGGTCTCTTCCAGCAATGTGCGGATCCAATCCCGGGCGAGTTCGAGCAAGCCTTCCCGCGCCAGCTTCTCCTCCATCGGGCCGTTTGCCGGATCGGCAAGAAAAGACAGCATCTCCTCGCCCACCGTGTCCGGACGGGCGGCCTTTGCCTTCACCGCGTTCAGGCAGTGGTTGCGGCAGATGGTGAACAACCAGGTGGTGAACTTGGAGTTGCCCTGGAATGTGTCCAACCGCCGGAACGTGTTGGTCAAAACCTCCTGGGCCAGATCCAGGGCGTCCTCGCGGTTGTCCGTGTAGCGCATGCACCAGCCTGCCACCCGCCGCTGGTGGCGGCGGAACAGCTCTTCCAGGTGCGGGTCCGACCTGGGAGACGCCCCCTCGGATCTGGACCTGGCGATCAGCTCTTCGTCGCTGAGCTGGTGCATCGGCCGTCAAGTCTTTCCGGATCGCCCTGTCGCCTGCCAGTACCATTCATAGAATGAGACAAAGCCCGCCCCGGCGAGGAACAGAAACCTGCCCGTCCGCTCGCCCAGGCCGTGGCGTCCAGGTCCAATCATAGCCGAGCAGCGGGCCAACCGGCAGTTGAGCCCGGCCACCCCGAGACTCTACAATGCAAGATGGACCTGGGTTCCACCGGGCTTGGCCATCTTGTGCGTCCAAGTCCTGTGGTCCGGTGTCTAATGGAACCAGGGAGAGGATTCATGAACTTGCGCCCATTGCATGATCGTGTGCTGGTCAAGCGCGTCGAAGAGGGCGAGAGCGTCATCGGCGGCATTATCATTCCGGACACCGCGAAGGAAAAGCCCCAGCAGGCCGACGTCGTTGCCGTGGGCAACGGCAAGCTGCTGGAAAACGGCCAGCGGACCAGCCTGGATGTGAAGCCGGGTGACCGGATTCTCTTCGGCAAATATTCGGGCTCGGACGTGAAGATCGATGGCGTCGAGCACCTCATCCTGCGCGAGGATGAGATCCTCGCGGTGCTCGGCTAGAGCCGCGGCGCTCAAATCAGACTGAAAGAGAGTAGAACCTTCCATGAAAGCAATTCGTTGGACCCGCCTCGCAATCGTCGCCGCTGTCGCACTCTGTACCGCCGCTGGCGTGCAGGCGCAAGTGAAGATCGGCGCCGTGAACCTGCAGAAGGCTCTGCAGGACACCGCTGAGATCAAGCTGGCTGAGGCCGACCTCAAAGCCCGCTTCGGACCCCGCCAGGACGAACTCGCCCAATTGGAACGGGAAACCGCCAAACTCCAGCAGGAGTACGATACCAACCAGGGCAAGTACACCGAGGCCGCTCTGGCTGAACTGGGCGCCCGTCTCCAGTTGAAACAGCGCCAGTTGCAGCGCAATAGCGAGGCCCTGCAGGAAGCCGTCAACCGCGACCGCCAGGATATTCTCCAGCGCGTCGGCCAGCGCCTGCAGGAGGTGGTCAAGAAGGTTGCCGAGGAGAAGGGCCTCGATATGGTCGTCGACGGCGCCAACCTGCTTTACTCCAAGCCCGCGTTCGACATCTCCGCTGATGTGACCGCCGCTTACGACAAGGCTTACCCAGGGAAGAAGTAGTTACCGGCCGGAGGTCCTCGCATGTCCGGGTTCCTCGACAACTACGGCGTCTCCGATGCGAAGCGCGAGAAGAGCTTCAAGCGCATCATCCTCGGGTCGGTGTCCCTGGCCGTTCTGGCTGTGGCCGGCTACTACTACTGGCACGACTTCCACGAGAAGCGCCAGATCTCCCGCATGCTCGCCTTCCTGGAGCAGCGCAACTACGACGACGCCTACCGCCTCTGGGGCTGTGACCCGGCCCAGCCCTGCCGCGACTACAACATGAAGAAGTTCATGGAGGATTGGGGGCCCGCCAGCCCCCATCCGGATGCATCCAAGTTCCGCGTGCGGCGCAGCCGCTCCTGCAACTCAGGCGTGATCCAGATCCTGCAGTACGCGCCCGGTGACGAGGTTCTCCTCTACGTCGATCGCAAGCAGCGCCTCATCGCTTTCAGCCCGTTCGAGTATTGCGTCGACTCCGCCGGGCGCAACACGAAACTGCTCGACATTTTCTTCAGGTGATATTCCCACCGCCTTCAGAGGGTTTTCGCGCCTTGATGGCCGGACAACCCGGCGCGATCCAATTGGACGAGGCAGCCCTGGAGATCGCCGCCCTCGTCCAACCCGTCGATGCCGTCGCCGCTCTCCGCACTCTCGACGAGTGGGCTGCACGCATTGCCGACCTCCTGCCCCCGGCCTCCGGCGGAGCTCAGTTCCTCGGAGCCGCCAACCGCGTCCTCTTCTCCGACCTGGGCCTGCGCGGCGATCTCACCGATTACTACTCCCCCGTCAATAGCTGCCTTGACCAGGTGTTGCTGCGGCGCAAGGGACTGCCCATCACCCTCTCGGTTATCTACATCGAAATCGCTCGACGCCTAATGCGCCCCGTCTACGGCGTGGGTCTGCCCGCCCATTTCGTCTGCCTCTACAACGACGGACTGGTCAGGGTCTTCATCGATGTCTTCGATCGCGGCAACCTGCTCACCGAAGCCGATTGCCTCGACCTGGTGGAAGCGCTCACCGGCCGCCGCCTGGATCCCTCCCCTCTCCTGTTCTCCCCGGTCAGCGACAGCCAGATCCTCACCCGCATGGTGAACAATCTCTGCGCCTCCTGGAGAAATGCCGGAGAGGGGGAGAAAGCCGATCACGCCGGGCTCTGGCTCAAACACGCCCGCTCCTCCCGTTAACAGTGATCAACTTTCTTTTCTCCGGCGATTCCGGATAAAATCAGAACACCATACAAATGCCCCTTCCTCTGATCGAGCTTGAAGAACGGCTTCGCCTGTTCAACAAACTCATGCTCGAACTTCTTCGCGGCCGCATCCAGCGCACCACCTTTCAGCCCTGGGAGGTGGAACTGCTGCTTGATATCGAGGCCTGCCAGCTCAAGGACGCCAACCGCCGTGAAGTCTTGCGCCGCTACCAGAAGGCTGCCATTCGCTATGTCGACCGCGGGGGGCGCACCCTGCTCAAGCTCTCCGAATACCTCGACAAGAAGCACCGGCAGCCTGTGGACCGCGGCAGCGCCGCCGTGGAAGAATAGCCTCTGATTCCGACCGGAGGAACAGTATGAACCGCTGGCTCGTAGCCACCTTGCTCGCCTGGACCCTTCCCGCCTCCGCCTCAGACGTGAGGCACTTCAGCAACTGGGAGTACCGCGCCATCGGCCCCGCCAACATGGGCGGCCGCACCACAGATGTGGAGGGCGTGCCCGGCAATCCGGCAGTCGTGTATGTCGGCACCGGCGGCGGCGGCCTGTGGAAGTCTGTCAACGGCGGCACCACCTGGACGCCGCTCTGGGAGCGGGAAGGCTCCTACTCGGTCGGCGACCTCGCTTTGGACCCGCGCAACCCCGAGGTGGTCTGGCTCGGCAGCGGCGAGGCCAACATGCGTAACTCCGTCTCCTTCGGCGACGGCGTCTACAAGTCCACCGACGGCGGCAAGAGCTGGACGCACCTTGGCCTCAAGGACACCGAGCACATCGCCCGTGTCCTGGTTTCGCCTCTTGATTCCAATACCGCCTGGGTATGCGCCGTCGGCCACCAGGCCGGCCCCAACCCGGAGCGCGGCGTTTTCATGACCACCGACGGCGGCATCACCTGGAAGAAGACTCTCTTTCTGGACGACCGGCACGGCTGCGCCGACATGGACGTCGATCCAAAGAATCCCAACATCCTCTTCGCCGCCATGTGGCGCTTCGAACGCAAGCCCTGGAACCATACCAGCGGCAGCGAGCAGAGCGGCATCTTCAAGTCAGCGGACGGGGGCAGGACCTGGAAGAAGCTCACCGCCGGATTGCCCAAACTGATCGGCCGCGTTGGTGTGAAGGTCGCCCCCTCCAGCCCTAACGTCGTGTACGTCGCCTGCGAGTCGAAAGAGGGCACCTTCTACCGCTCCGTGAACGCCGGAGATACCTGGGCCGAGATGACCCGCGAACGCGAGGTGGTATCCCGCGGCTTCTACTACGCCGACCTGCGCGTCGATCCCTCCGACGAGAACCGTGTCTATGCCGTCGCCGGCTCCCTGCAGGTCTCTCTCGACGCCGGCAAGACCTGGCGCGTCATCGCCAACCGCACCCACGTCGATTTTCACTCCCTCTGGATCGACCCCCAGAACCCACGCCGCATGTGGCACGGCCAGGATGGAGGCATCTCGGTCACCTACGACCGCGGCGAAACCTGGGACGTCGTCAACAACATCCCGCTCGGCCAGTTCTATCAGATCCACGCCGACAACCGGGCTCCCTTCTATCAGGTCACCGGCGGCTTGCAGGACAACGGCACCTGGACCGGTCCCTCGCGCGTCAGGTCGTCCGCCGGCATCCTGAACGAGCACTGGCAAATGGTCAGCTTCGGCGACGGATTCCATGCCTACTCGCGCCCCGGCGATCCCGACATCATCATCTCTGAGTCCCAGGGCGGCGCCATCATCCTGCAGGATTTCCGCAGCGGCGAAC
>JACRKW010000307.1 GCA_016215215.1 Acidobacteriota bacterium | reverse complement strand
CACCCGCAGCATCCCGATGCACGCCGCCGACACCACGAACGACAGCGCGTTGAACACGAACGCAGCGTCGTAGCCCAGCCCCTTCGCAATCGCGCCGCCCAGGAACGATCCCAGCGCCACCGACGTCCACTGCGTCGTCTGCGTCAGCGAATTGGCCGTGTGCAGTTCCTCTTTGTTCGCCAGCACCGGCAGAATCGACGCCCGCCCGCTGGTGAAGAACGGCGAGGCGAACATCAGCAGCGCACTCAACCCCAGCAGCAGCCCCACGCTCTCCCTGCCCGTGCAGAAGATGAAACTCAGCGCCACCACTGCCCGCACCAGGTCGCTCAGGATCATCACCTTCCGCCGGTCCACGCGGTCCAGCACAATTCCCGCCACCGGCCCCGCCATCAGCATCGCTACCGCCCGCGCCAGCATCACCGCCGTCACGGCCAGCCCCGAGTTGGTCTGCTGCATCACCAGCGCGAACACGGCGATGTTGTTGAAATTGTCCCCCACCTCGCTGACTACCTGGCCCGTCCAGGTCAGCCGGTAGTTGCGATTCTCCCGCAGCAGCCTTGTGAAGCCCGCCATCTTCCTATCCTCGCCCCGTGATCCACACCCCGCTCAGCACCAGCAGTCCGCCCGCCGCCACGGCGCCGGTGATCGGCTCGCTGAGTATCGCCAGCCCCGCCACCGACGCGATCACCGGCTGCAAGTAGGAAAACACAGCCACCCGCGAAGCCGGCAGATGATTCAGCGCGTAGTAGAAGATCAGGTAGCACACCACCGACGACAGCAGCGCCATGTAGGCCAGCGCCCACCACCCCGCTCCGGGCACCGCCGCGAAGTCAAACCGCATCGCCTGCTGCGCCAGCAGCGGCGCTCCGGCCAGCGCCCCGGCCGCGTAACCAATCGCGTTCACCTTGATCACGTCGTGCCGCCCGCAAACCTCCTTGCCGAACACCGTGTACAGCGAGAAGCACAGCGAGCCCATCAGTACGAAGAGGTCGCCTCCCAGCGTCGCTCCGTGCAGGTCTCTCCCCGGCCCCAGGTTCAGCACCGCGATGCCGCCAATCGCCACCGCCATCCCGCCCACCTTTCGCGGCGTGATCCGCTCCTGCCCCCGCATCGCCGCCAGCAGCATCACCTGCAGCGGCGTCGTCGCAATCACCAGCGCCGCGTGCGCCACGCTGGTGGACTTCATCCCCAGCACGAAGAACACCTGGTTCAATGTGATGCCGAACACCCCCAGCACCGACAGCACCACTACGTCCCGCAGCGTCCACGTTTCCTCTGTCTTCTGCCTCAACCGCGCCCACGCATACACCGGCGCCAGCAGCACCGCCGCCGTCGCCGCCCGCAACGGCCCCAACAACAGCGGCGGGAAACTCCGCAACGCAATCTTGGCGAAGATGAAGTTCAGGGCCCAGATCAGCGTCATCACCGACACCAACCCGTACAGCCTCCCGCGCCCCGGTCTCACTGTGCTTGGAAGCTCTCTTGCCGCACCCGCACGCTGGCCAGAAACTCGTGGTCCAGGTGGTATCCGAAGCCCGGCTCGTCGCCCGTCACAATCGTGCCCGCCCCGGTCACCTCCACCCACGGGTCGATGATGTCCCGCTTCCAGTATCTGCGGCTGGCTGAAACGTCACCCGGCAGCGTGAAGTTCTTCAGCGTCGCCAGCGCGATATTGTGCGCTCGTCCCACACCGGATTCCAGCATTCCCCCGCACCACACCGGAATGCCGTTTGCCTCGCACACGTCGTGGACTTTCCTGGCCTCGGCGAAGCCCCCCACGCGCCCCAGCTTGATATTGATGATCCTGCACGCCTTCAGCCGGATCGCCTGCTCGGCGTGATGCGCCGTCCGGATGCATTCGTCCAGGCAAATCGGCGTCTCCAGCGCCGCCTGCAGTTGCGCGTGGTCGATGATCTCATCGTGCGCCAGCGGCTGCTCGATCATCATCAGCCCGAATTCGTCCAGCCGCTTCAACCGCTCGATATCGCCCAGCGTGTAGGCTGAATTGGCGTCCGCCATCAGCAGGATCGACGGAAACTCCCGCCGCACCTCCCGGATCACGTCCACGTCCCATCCCGGCTTGATCTTCATCTTGATCCGCCGGTAGCCCGCCTCCACCTCGGTCCGGATCTTCCCGATCAGTTGCACCACGCTGTCCTGAATCCCGATCGACACGCCGCACGGGATCTCTTTCCGCGCCCCTCCGCCGATCAGCTTCCACAGCGGCATGCCCCTCAGCCTCGCCTCCAGGTCCCAGCACGCCGTCTCCATGCCGCCCCGCGCCATGCGGTGGCCCTTCATCCCCGCGGTGTGGCCGTCCGCCTCAGCCGCCGTCTCCAGCGTCTTGCCCAGCAGCGAGGGCACGACGTAGCTCTTCAGCAGCTCCCACGCCCCTTCCGTCCACTCCTCGTTGTAGTAAGGGTGTTCGCCGCACGTCACCTCGCCCCACCCCGACACGCCCCCGCTCACCGCCTCCACCAGCACCATCTTGCGTCCGTACGTGCGGCCGAAACTCGTCTCGAAAAAATGCACCAGCGGCATTTCAATCCAATGCAGCCGGACCTGTTCTATTTTGAATCCCATTGTCCTAGTAAATACGTGCCGTACTCTTCTGATCTCTCAAACCCGATCACCGCCAGCCCGCGATCCAGGTACTCCACAAACTGCTCGCTCGACGTCCGTTGGATCTCCAGCGCCCGTTG
>JACRKW010000342.1 GCA_016215215.1 Acidobacteriota bacterium | reverse complement strand
GGCCGTGATCTCGCCGAGCATGGCAATGGAGGTCCCGAATACGGCCGCGCCCTCGAACTGGGCGCGAACGCGGTCCGGATTGATCACCGCGCCGCAATCCACGGCGTAGTCGACCCGCGGAATGGTGACGTTGCCGGAGGCGTCGACCTCCACCTCAACTACGGCGGCAACAGAGGTAAGGAAAGTGTGCAGCGCGGCAATGCCGAGAGCGCGTCCCTTGGAGGGTTTCTTATTCGCCCAGCCGGACTTCTCCGCGGCGAGTTCGACCACGCGGCGGATACGGGCGGTGTCGTAGGGGAAGTCCGCCAGGGTGCGGTTGTAGTTCCAATACTTGCCGCCAAGGTCGGCGAAGTCGAGCTTGCGGCCGGGGCCGAGCGTGGAAAGCAGGAACTCGACGGGATCGCGGCCGGCAAGGTGAGCCATCTCGTCCATGAACGAGGACAAGGCGAAGCCGTGGTAGACGTTAGCGACCGAGCGCAGCCAGCCGATGCGTACGTGGTTCCTGGCTGGGCCGTTTTCGGCACGGAAGTGGGGAATATCGAGCGGCGGGTCGATCAGGTTCATGCCCAGCTCGATATCCATGGCGGATTCGGCGCCGGCCTCGAAGGTGGAGCCGATGGTGGGGAAAGCGCTGCGGTGGAGCAGGGCGGCCAGGTTCCCCTTGGCATCCAGAGCGCCCTTCAGGTAACAGGCGCCGGTGGTGTGGTAGTAGTCGAAACGCAGGTCTTCCTCGCGGCTCCAGACCACCTTGACGGGCTTGCCGGTCTTGCGGGAGAGCAGGGCGGCTTCGACGGCGAAATCGGGCTTGGACTTGCGTCCGAAGCCTCCGCCCAGCAGCGTGACGTGGCAGGTGACGTTGGCGGGAGGAATGCCCAGCGCGGCGCCCACGGAATCCTGCACAGACTGCGGATCCTGCACGGGCGCCCAGACGGTGACCTTGCCGTCCTTTCCTTGCCCGCCGTCCTTGCCGGCGTGGAATTCCGCCACAGCGGCGGGCGGCTCCATGGAGGCGTGCGCCAGCAGCGGGCAATAGTAGTCCGCCTCGTGCGTCTTGGCGGCGGAGGCGAGAGCCTGATCCACATTGCCGATGTTGCGGACCACCTTTTGCGGCTTGCGCACGGTCTGCTGGAGGCTGGCCTTGAATTCCGCGGAGTCAAAGGCGGCGTTGGGGCCCGGTTCCCATTGGACTTGAAGCCTCTTGCGGCCCTGCATGGCGGACCAGGTATTGTCGGCGATGACGGCCACGCCGCCGAGCGCCTGAAAGAGGTGCGGCGGCTTGAAGTGGTCGAGCTGCACGGTCTGCCGGACGCCCTTCACTTTCAGCGTCTCGGCGTCGTTGAAGGACTTCACCGTGCCGCCAAAGACGGGCGAGCGCTCGATGGAGGCGTAAACCATACCGGGCACGCGCGCGTCCTGGCCGAAACTTGCCGAACCGGCGACGATGGCCTGCTGGTCCCAGATGGGCAGCTCTTTCCCGATGTAGCGGAACTCCGAGGGGGATTTCAGCCGGATCTCGTCTTTGCCCGGCACCGGAAGGGCGGAGGCGGCCTGGACCAGCGAGGAGTACGCCAAAGAACGCCCGCTAGGCGTGTGGACGACGGCGTGGAGGCGTGCCTTGCACTCCGCGGCCGGGACATGCCATTGGGCGGCGGCGGCGCGCTCCAGCATCAGCCGCGCAGTGGCGCCTGCCTGGCGGAAGGCGTCGTAGAAGTCGCGGATGGAACAGGATCCGTCCGTGTTCTGCGAGCCGTACTTCTTGTCTCCGAGGGCCTGCTCAATGCGGACCTTGGCGAGGTCGGCTTCCAGTTCATCGGCCAACACCGACGGCAGTACCGAACGGATGCCCGTGCCCATCTCTGAGCGATGGACGACCAGGATGACGGTTCCATCGGCCTCCAGGCCAAGATAGACGCTGGGCGACCACACGGCTTTATCGGCCAAAGCCGCTGCCTGAGCCGGCTCCGGCAGGATGCGCGTGGCCAGCACCAGCGCGCCTGCGCCGAAGGCTCCCTCCAGGAAGCCGCGGCGGGTGGAGATGTCGATGCGGCTCATGCTTTGCCTCCGGCGGCGATCTTGATCGCCTGGCGAATGCGCTGGTAGGTGCCGCAGCGGCAGAGATTGCCCTCCATGGCACGATCGATTTCGGCGTCGGTCGGATGAGGATGCGACTTGAGCAGCGCGGCGGCCTGCATGATCTGCCCCGGTTGGCAGTAACCGCACTGGGGGACATTGGCGGTCTTCCAGGCCTTCTGGAGAGGGTGCCCCCCGGCGGGATCGAGCCCCTCAATGGTGGTCACGCTCCGTCCTGCCGCGGCACGCATTGGCGTGGTGCAACTGCGCACGGCGGCGCCGTCCAGATGCACGGTGCAGGAGCCGCACAGCCCCGCGCCGCAACCGAACTTGGTGCCGGTCATTTCGAGGATGTCGCGCAGGTACCACAGCAGCGGCATCTCGGGATCGCCGTCGAATTGACGCGCGGCGCCGTTCACTTTCAAGCGGATCATGAGATTCTTCCCCAGCGGTCAGATTGGGGTCAGTCCAGCAGGGATCAGGCGCGGCAACAAGTGAAAACCATCGGGCCCAGCCACCGGCCCCGGCGGCGCGGTGGGGCGGGAAATCGCCGTTCCACAACACCTTCATCTGACTGAACACAAACAAAAAGGGCGGGCCGTGTGGGGCGGCCCGCCAAACCCCGACCTGAAGTCGCTGGGTTAGGGAAGAAGCGGCTGCGCCGGGAGCGCGGCAGCCTCGGAAGCAACGACGGTTTCCGGGTTCCTCGAGCGAAGCCCGTTCTTCCCGCGCCGGTCGGGCTGGAGGTCGGTCAAGCCCCCATCCCTCACAGCGCGGGGAGTAGCGAACGGGTTTCGCCGAGAGGCGCGGAGCTGGTGGCTGGAGGAGGTTGCCACCGTCGCTCGGTACCTCTTGAGCGGCCCGGTGCGGCCTCGGAATCGCACCGGGTGAACCAGGGAACCATGCATTGCCTGGGAAGAGGAGTTGGACAGGAGAAGAGCGTGGCGGAGTGCGGCGGCTGAAGCGCCGCACTCCGATTGGGCGGGATGGAGGCTGAGGCCGATCCGCGGAGCCGCGGCGGCCGGCCAGGGAGCCAGCGTCAGGACGAGTGACAGAGCCCGGCGCAGCGCGATGCCGCCCTTGTTGCGCATGTCTAGAGCCTCCGTCCGGCAGCCTTGACCTTCGGTGTGGCCAGGTAGCCGACGACGGTGTCCTTCCTTACTTCGTTCACCACCAGCTCGTAGGGCTGGCGGGCCTTGGAGACGACGTAGAACTGTACTGGTTCGTTGATGTTACGGTCCTTCTTCTCCACCGACTTGTCGTCGGCGACGATTTGGAGCGTGAAGCGGTTGCGTTTCGGATCGGCGCGCTTGAGCTGCACCTGAATGTCGCCGACGCGCTGGAGAGCCGCGGTCTTGGCGATGGTGAACTCGAAATAGTCACGCTCGCCGAGTTCGCGCAATGCGGCGAGTTCCTTGCTGTTGGTCGCAATCAGGCCGCTCATCACGCCGAGGTCGCCCGTAGTGCGATGGAGATCGGCGATCGTGCGGTCGAGCTGCGAGCGGGTGCTGGCAACATCGGTCTTGACGGTCCCGACTTCGGTGGTGATGTCGGTGAGGCGCGCCGTGGCCTGGTCGGCTCGTGACTTGATCTGGTCAAGCTGCTCGGAAACCTGCTTCTGTTGGAGTTCCTGCCGCTCATTGAGCTTGGTGGAGAGTTGGGAGGCGATCGTCTCGGCCTGCTTGCGGGCGGCAGCCTTGGCCCGTTCGGTGGTGGTGACGGTCTCCTTCCTGGCGGAGTCCAGATCGGTTCTCAGGGCGCCCAGCGCCTGGGTCAGGTTCATGTCGGAGTTGCTCATCATCTGCCGGGCGGAGGAGAGTTCGCGCTGCAGCGAGGCAATCTCCATGCGGGTGTTGACGAGGTCGTTGTGTTGCTGAAGTGCGAGCCCGAAACTGGCCGCCAGTCCAAGGCCCAGGACAGCAACGGCCCAGGGGAAGCGGCGAAGCTTCGGCTCGGAGGATTCGGCGGAAGTTATTGTGTTGGTTTCGCTCATACGATTTGCACCATCCGGTCTTGTCCAGTGCAGATCTCATGCCAAATCGATTTGCCTTTCGTTGCAACACCTTAGATTCGACCGGGCCAACCGGCTCCGGTAAGAATTACCTTCTTGACAGCCGGCCTGCCCAGCAACAGGTAGAAAGGATTACCATTTCCTGTATGCGGTATCTGGTTGCACTAATGGCATTCACGCCGCTGATGGCCGCCGAGCCCGGCTGCGTGACCCCTGCCGGGACGCCCTGTTACAGCGTGCGGACCGCGGTAACCACCTGGACCCTGTTCCGCGAGGGCCTCGGCGACTTCAGGCGCGACGTGAGTGAGCGGTTCTTCGCGGTGCGGGCGGACGGCTCAACCATCGCGATGATGGGTGAGGGCGAAGCCGGACCTCCCCCGCCTAAGACGCTGTGGCTGGCCTCCCTCGGACAAGAGGTCGCAGTGGACGAAGTCACGCGTTTGGTCCGGTACGGCGCGCCTTTTGCGCCGCGCCGTGAGCCGGAATATGCCGGCGACCAGTCGTGCCAGCAGGCGGCGCAAACGGTCCGGCGAGGGGTCCCTATGCAACTCGCCGGCGTGTCCAATCGGCTCGGCGTTCGCGTCGTGGAGTGGCAGGGCGAGGTCGCGGTAGGTGGAATCCTCCGGCATGTGCGGGCGGAACTCGCGCCGTCGCTGGACTGCGCCTGTCTGTACAGCCGCGAGACCGAACGGGCCGCCGGGTGGCTGCCTTACCTCATCCGCACCAGGCAAGCCACCTGGCTTCGCCTGGGCGCGCCGGAGGCGTCGCTGTTCGAGATTCCAGCAGGGTTCCGGGCGATGGGCACGCGCGCCTCACGCTAGCCTAGCCCTGGCCTGCCAGACGCCGGCCTAAAACACGAGCTTGGCCCCGAGCTGGATGTTGCGATTGCCGCTCGCGCCGGTGATGTTTCCGAATGAACTCGTGTTGATCGTGGCCGCCGGGTTGTTGAAGTTCGTGTGGTTGAACAACGCGAACGTCTCGAATCGGAACTGGAACTTGACGCTCTCCGTGATCGGAAAGTTCTTCGCCAGGGAGAAGTTCACCTCCTGGGCCGCCGGGCCGCGGAGGATGTTCCGCCCGGCGTTGCCATAGGCGAAATTGGCCGGGACGATCGGGTACAGGTTCGCCACCGTGAACGCGCTCGCGTCGATGCACCCGATCAGGTGACCGCGCCCGCAATTGGCCGAGGGCTGCCCGGCCACGTTCGGCCGGTACGTCCCGCTGGACGCCGTGTTGGCCGTGTCGGTGCCTGTCGAGACGTTGAACGGAAGGCCGCCGCGGAGGGTCACGATTCCGTTGGCCTGCCAGTTGGCGAAGACGCCTTTCACCACCGCGTTGGAAACGGCGGCAAAGGGAATGTCGTACACGAAAGTGGCCACCAGCCGGTGGCGGATGTCCCAGTTGGAATTGCCGTAGTCGGACTTCCACCAGTACGGATTCATCGGCGTGCCGCCTCCGTTGGAATCGGTGTTTACGTCCAGCGTGTGCGCCCAGGTATAGCTCACCATGGTCTGGAGCGACTTGGCCATTCGCTGGCGGAAGATGGCGCTCATGCTCTGATAGTTCGAGATCAGGTCATTGTTGATGGTGCGGATGGGGCCGCCGAAGTTCTTGTTCGGCCGGCGCGAGTTGACGGGACCGGGTCCTGGTAGCGGCGTGTTGTTGTAGTAGCTCCGGTCCAGGTGATAGGAGTGCGAGCCGAGGTATTGCAACTCCAGGCCCCCGCCGTTCCAGAGCTGGCGCTCCAGGCTGGCGCTCCATTGATTCATGCGGCCGGTCGCCTGGTCCCACGGCGGCGTGACGATCAGGCCGGTGGGGTTGACGCTGGAAGTAGGACACGCGGCGGACACGGCGAACGGATTGGCCAGGCTCAGAGCCGGTAGCCCGCTGGACCAGTTGCAGCTGACGATCGTGCTCCACGGCGGGTTGGTGTTGAGGAACGTGTAGCTGTTGGTCTGGTTGGCGTTGTAGTAGATGCCTGCGCCCCCGCGGAACACGGTCTTGTCGTTGATGCGGTAAGCGAATCCGAATCGGGGCGCCCAGTTCTTGTGCTGCGGCTTGATAAACCCCATGCCCGGCTTGGCGACAATCAGCGCTGTTTGATCGGCATTGAGGAAGCTGGCGTTGCCGTTGATGGTGTAGGGCACCGTCGGCAGCTCATAGCGGATGCCGTAGTTGATAGTCAGCTTGCGCGAAACCTGCCACTTGTCGAGCACGAAGAAACCGTCACGCCAGCCCGCCACACGCCCCCTGATCTCCGGCCCGGGAGTGCCGAAACTCACGGGTGCGCCGAGGATGAAATCGGACGGCGCATATCCAGTCTGCGTGCCATTAAAGCTGAACGTCCCCCGTGCGCTGTTCACCGCGGCGCGCCCGGTGGCCAGCCGGCGCAACTCGAAGCCGGCCATGATGTTGTGCGATCCCTTGTCCCAACTGATCTGCTCGGAAAGCTGGTGCGTGCTGTCGTTCTGAAACCAGTTGGTGCCGCCGTTTCCTAGCCCGTTGAAACCGGTGACGTTGAAGTCCGGGATCCCCGGGTTGCCGTAAAGCACGTCCCCCCGGAAGCCGGGGATGCCCAGATCGGAGCCGGCGGTGTTCAGACCGGCCACGGCGAAGGCGTTCAGCGCATCGGACCTGAAGAAGTTGCGGCCCACGCGCAGGTCGTTCACCAGCGTGGGCGTCAACGTGTGGGTGTAACCGAAGGTGTAGTTGCGAATCTCTGTGGGTACGGTGGTCGCGTTCATCGGGATCGCGTTTCCGCCGAATGACTGCCACTCCTGCCAGTGGGCGCGAACGTAGAGATGAATGTTGCTGCCGATGTTCTGATCCAGCCGGTTCAGGGTCGGGTTGTATCGCGCACGGCTCGGGACAGGTACTGACAGGTTGCTG
>JACRKW010000341.1 GCA_016215215.1 Acidobacteriota bacterium | reverse complement strand
TTCTCCTGCGCGAAGATCTTCATCGCCGTCAAGCCCATCTTCTTCTTGAGCGCCACCGGCATCGCGATCGCCTCGAATCCCGACGCACCCGTCATCCCCTGTCCCGCCTTGTCTGAAGGCGCCGCGTTGCCGATCTGCGCGATGTTCAACGCCATCTGCGTCGAATCCAGATCCGCGCGCTCCAGCACCGTCTTCAACGCCTGCGGATTCTGGTGGCTCGTCACGCCGATGAACCGCGCCATCTTCTGCTCGCGGATCTTGTACATCGCCTCAAGCTGCCCGCCCTTGGCGAAGATCTTCTCCACGTCGTCGTCATTGCCCAGCGCGTGCATGTGCACCAGGTCCACCTGCGAGAGTCCCAGGTTCTTCAGCGATCTCTCCATCAGCCGCATCGTGTCGTCGTAGGTTCGCTTGCCCCCGATCTTTGTCACCTGGAACCACGTCTTCTTGTGGGTCGTCAGGTAGCGGCCGATCCACTGCTCGCTCACCCCGTCGCCGTAAGAAGCCGCTGAATCGACGTAGTTCACGCCGGCCTTCAGCGCCCTGTCCAACGCCTCCATGCCCTTCTCTGGGTCTTTGTACGCCAGCCACCGGCTGCCCGCGCCGAAAGCCAGCAGCGAGACCTTCTCGCCGGTCTTGCCCAGTGCCCGCATCGGCATCCCTGTGGCGGCGTCGATCTCCGTGGCGGTAGCCGCCATCGCGGCGGAAACGAGAAAACTGCGGCGTGTGATGGGCATGTCTATTCCTTTGCGCTTATGCTATCGCAAACCTCACTCCCCCAGTACGTGTGCCGCCACGCGCCGCACCTGCGCCGCGCGCCGGTGCTCGAACACGTAGATCCCCTGCCACGTACCCAGCGCCAGCCGGCCGCCCATGATCGGGATGGACAACTGCACCCCCGTGAGTGCCGCGCGGATGTGCGCCGGCATGTCGTCCGGCCCCTCCGTCGTGTGGATGTATTCTTGCCGCCCCTCCGGCGCCAGCTTCTCGAAGTACGTCGTCAGATCCGTTTGTACATCGGGGTCTGCGTTCTCCTGAATCACCAGCGAAGCCGATGTGTGCCGGCAAAACATCGTCAGCAGGCCCGTTTCCATCCGCTGTTCATCCACCCACGCCTCCACCTCGCGCGTGAACTCGTACAGCCCCTTCCCCCGGGTCGGGACGCGGAACTCCCTGCTCGCCTGCCTCATCTCTCATTCCACGGTGACGCTCTTGGCCAGGTTCCTCGGCTGGTCCACGTCACAGCCTCGCCGTACTGCGATGTGATACGCCAGCAATTGCAGCGGAACAACCTCCAGGATCGGTAGCAGCAACTCCCGTGTTTCCGGCACCCAGATGACGTGCTCCGCGCTCCTGCTTACCTCCTCTGAGCCCTCCGTTGCCACCGCTATCACCTTCCCCCCGCGCGCCTTCACCTCCTGGATGTTCGACAGCGTCTTCTCGTAGCGCAGCATGCTGCCTTCGTCCTCGCTGTCCCGCGTCGCCAGTACCACCACCGGCAGCGTCTCGTCGATCAGCGCGTTTGGACCATGCTTCATCTCACCTGCCGGATAGCCCTCGGCGTGGATGTAGGAGATCTCCTTCAGCTTCAGCGCCCCTTCCAGCGCAATCGGATAGTGAATTCCTCGGCCCAGGAACAGGAAGTTCGTCGCTTTGAAGAGCTGCTTCACCAGCTCGTCGTATGGCTCATCCGCCGCCAGCACGTGCTCCAGTGTTCCCGGTATGCGCAGCAGTTGCTGGCCCAGCCGTTGCGATTCCGCCTCGCCCAGTCTACCCCGAGCCTGCCCCAGGTTCATCGCCAGCATGAACAGCGCCGTCAACTGCGCCGTGAACGCCTTGGTCGAGGCCACTCCAATCTCCGGTCCGGCGTGCGTCAGTAGTGTCCCGGCCGCCTCGCGCGAAATCGCTGCCCCCATCACGTTGCAGATCGACAGCGTCGGTGATCCCTTTCGTTTGGCTTCCCGCTGTGCCGCCAGTGTGTCCGCCGTCTCTCCGGACTGCGAAATAAGCACTGTCAGCGTCTCCGGACCCAAGATCGGATCCCGATACCGGAACTCGCTCCCGTAGTCCACCTCCACCGGGAGCCGGGCAAGCCGCTCGATCATGAACTTCCCGGCCAGCGCTGCGTGCCACGAGGTCCCGCACGCCACAATCCGCACGCTTCGGAACTCCCCAAACTCCTTCGGCCCAACCTCCATCTCGTCCAGGAAGACCCGTCCGCTCTCCTGTCCGATCCGTCCCAGAATTGTGTCCCGCACGGCTCGCGGCTGCTCGTGGATCTCCTTCAGCATGAAATGCTTGAAGCCGCCCTTCTCCGCCATGATCGGATCCCAGAGGATTCGCGACGTCTGCCGCTCTATCGCCTGCCCTCCAAAATCCATCAGCCTCACGCCTTCCCCTGTCAGCACCGCCATGTCGCCGTCATGCAGAAAAATCATATCCCGCGTATGATTCAAGATCGCCGGCACGTCCGAGGCCACGAAGTATTCGTTCTCCCCCAGGCCAATCACCACCGGAGGGCCGTTCCTCGCCACCACGATCTTCCCCGGATCCAGCCGGGAGATGCAGGCGATGGCGAACACACCCTTCAACTCCGCCACCGCCGCTGCCACTGCCTCCTCCAGACTGCCTTTGAAATGCCGTTCCACCAGGTGCGGGATGATCTCCGTGTCCGTCTCCGTGTGGAAGACGTGCCCCTCAGCCTCCAGCTCGCGTTTCAGGCTCAGGTAGTTCTCCACAATCCCGTTGTGCACCACCACAAGGTCACCCTTGGAGTCCCGGTGTGGATGAGCGTTCTCTTCTGTCGGCCGCCCGTGCGTCGCCCACCTCGTGTGGCCGATCCCGTACAATCCGTCCATCGGCGCGGCACGCAACGCCTCCTCCAGGTTGTGCAGCTTGCCGGATACCCGCCTTACCTCGATCCTGCCCTCTCCATCCACCACCGCCAACCCCGCCGAATCGTACCCGCGATACTCCAGCCGCCTCAATCCGTCCAGCAATATGGGCACCGGCTCGCGATTACCCACGTAACCAACAATCCCGCACATGACTTGGCTCCTCTGTCGAAGCTTATCGTCACACTCGGCGGAAGCTCCCGGGACTTCTTAGTCCAGCACTTCCACCCGGTACTCCTCAATCACCGGATTGGACAGCACCTCCAGAGCGATCTTGTCCAGGTTCGCCGCAGCCTCCGCCTTCGACGTGCCATCGGCAAGCTCGATCACGAAGTATTTCCCCTGGCGCACAGAAGCGATCTCCGGGTGCCCCATGCTGTTCAGCGCGCGCGCGATGGTGGCCCCCTGTGGATCCAACACCGTCTTCTTCATCGTGACGTATACGTGAGCTTTCATGGGTAACTCTCTTGAGTCTATCGAACATCGAGTCAACAATGGGATTATGAGGTTCGTTGCGCTCTTCCTTCTTCCGGTTCTGCCGCTCTGTGCCCAGACCTTCAACGCCCGTATCACCGGCGCCGTAAAGGACCCGGCCCAGGCCTTCGTCCCCGGCGCCATCATCACCGCCGTCCAGACCGGCACCGGCGCCAAGAAGTCCGCCTCCACTGACAATTCCGGCATCTATTCCATACCCCTGCTGCTCCCCGGCGACTACGATGTGACCATTGAAGCCAGCGGCTTCCAAACTCAGCTTCGCCGCAATGTCCGCCTCGAAGTGAACCAGACCGCCACCGTCGATTTCTCCCTCTCCGTCGCCTCCACCCAGACTTCCGTTGAAGTCTCCGCCGATCTCCCCTTGCTCCAGTCGGAAACTTCCAGCGTCGGCAATACCCTCGAGAACAGGCTCCTCATGCAGTTCCCGCTCCTCCAGCGCGACGTCATGGGCGCCTTGCGCGCCATGCCCGGCGTTGTCACCGGCAGCCAGGTCGGCGACGCCCGCGGCGGCCGCAACGTCTTCGACTCCAACTTCTCAGTCGCCGGCGGCCGCTCCTCCACCAACGAAGTCCTCCTCGACGGTGCTCCCAACACCATCGGCGACTTCAACGGAGTCGTCACTGTCCCCCCTCAGGAATCCGTCCTCGAAATGCGCGTCGAAACCAGCTCTTACTCCGCCGAGTTCGGCCGCTCCGGCGGCGGCGCTGTCAATATCGTCACCCGCGCCGGTTCCAACGCTCTCCACGGCTCGGCATACTACTACCACCAGAACAATGCCTTCAACGCCAACAGCTTCACTAACAACCGGCAGGGCGTGCGCGCCGACGGCTCTCCGGTCCTGCCGCGTCCCATCGTCCGCCGCCACCAGTACGGCGCCACCCTCGGCGGCCCGGTCCGCCTCGGCCGTCTCTACAACGGCAAGGACAAAACCTTCTTCTTCGTCAGCTTCGAAGGACGTCGTGAACGCGACCCCATCCAGGGCCTATACTCCGTGCCCACCGCCCTCGAACGCGACGGCGATTTTACCCGTACCGTCGCCGCCGTCGGTTCCGCGCTTCAACCCATCGTCATCTACGACCCATCCACCAGCGCTCTTGTCAGCGGCCAGCGCACGCGCGCCCCCTTCGCCGGAAACGTAGTCCCCAAGAGCCTCTTCAACCCCGTCTCCCAAAACGTCCTCAAGGACATGCCTCTTGGCAACCAACTGGGCAATCCGTCCACTGGACGGCAGAATTACTACTATCAGGACAAACAGCAGTTTTCCCGCGACCTCCTCAGTGGCCGCCTCGATCATTTCTTCAATGAACGCCACCGGGTCTTCGGCCGTTATAGCTGGCAGCGGAACCTCCAGTTCAACCCCGGCGAAATCGTCCGATTCGCCGACTCCACCTCCGTCCTCGACCATTTCCACAACCTCGGCTTCGACGATACCTTGCAGCTCTCCTCGCGCCTGAGCAACAACTTCCGCTCTTCTTACGCCCGCTTCCGCGCCAACCAGTACCCCATCGCCACCCTTGGCTTCGATCCCACCAAACTTGGCCTCCCGGCCTATGTTCGGGACTCCTCCAACGTTCTCTTCTACCCCAACTTCTCTTTCGGCTTCGTCGACATGGGCGGCCGCGCCTATAACAACCAGCCTCGCGATACCTGGAGCGTTCAGGACAACCTCGTCTACTCCCGCGGCCGCCACAACATCAAGGCCGGAGCCGAATGGCGCATGTATCGCTTCTATCCCTTCCAGGTCTTCAATCCCACCGGCGCCTACACCTTCGGCTCCAACTTCACTCAGCGCGATCACTTCGGCGCGGCTTCCGCCACCCAGGGACTCGGTCTCGCCTCCTTCCTCCTCGGCTATGGCAGCTTCGCCTTCGAGCGGGTAGAGCCCCTCACCGCCGCCACCAACTACTGGGCTGCGTTCGTGCAAGACGACTGGAAAATCACCTCCCGGCTTACCTTCAATCTCGGTCTCCGCTACGAGTACGAAACCGGCCTTGCCGAATCGGGCGACCGCCTCACCTACTTCGATCCCTCCTTCAAGTCCCCCTTGCAGGGTGTCGACGCCCGCGGCGCCATCCTGTTCGCCGGAGGGTCCAATCCCCGCTCCATCCGCCAGACCCCCGTCGCCAACTTCGGTCCGCGTCTCGGCTTCGCTTACCGCGTCGCCGATAAGACCACCATCCGCGGCGGCTATGGCGTCTTCTTCATCCCCATCGGAGTCGAGCCGACCCTCGGCACCACGCCGTTCAACTTCACCGTGAACGCCGATGTCGTCTCCACGGCCGGAAAGCCGCTCACCAGCCTCTCAAACCCGTTCCCTGCCGGCCTCCCCCTCACCGCCCGGCGAGTTACGGACGGCTCCTATCTCCTCGGCACCGACCCCGCCGCCGCCATCATCGCTCCCAATACTGTAGTCCGCAGCAACCCCGTCAGCTACATGCAGCAGTGGAACTTCGCCGCCGGCCGCCAGATCGGCCGCTCCCAGGTTATCGACTTCACCTATTTCGGCAGCCATGGCGTCCACCTTCCCATCCCCAACATGACCTTGAACCAGATTGACCCCCGCTTTCTCGCCAACGGCGGAGTTTGGCTCAATGAGCGCGTTC
>JACRKW010000340.1 GCA_016215215.1 Acidobacteriota bacterium | reverse complement strand
GCGCGTCGAAGCCCACCGTCTCCGCTCCAAACTGGAACAGTTCTACGCGGAGCTTCAGCAAGATCTGCCCGTCAGGATTGACCTCCCCAAAGGCTCCTATGCCGTCTCCTTCCTGTGGCGCGAAACCGCCGTTTGGCCCTCTGCCGAACTTGGAAAGTGGCCTGCCCTCGGACCGGGCCGAACCCTGGCCCTCGTGGCGGGAGCGGCCGCGGCGCTGGTCTGCCTAGCATGGGTGGTGTCGCACATCCTCCACAACAGAGACAACCCGGCCCCCACGGTCCGGCGTCTCACCCACACCGGCGGCATGAACGTCGACCCCGTCTGGGATCCCCAGGGGCGCTTCCTCATCTACGCTTCCGATCGCGGCGGCGGCGGCAACCTGCAGCTTTGGCGCATGGACTCTTCGGGCGGCGGAGAAGCCATCAGGATTACCAACGGCGAATACGACGACCACGAGCCCAGCATCGCCTCTCCGGGTACCGCCATCGCCTTCCGGTCCGAACGCGACGGCGGCGGCATCTGGCGCGTCCCTGTGGAAGGCGGGTTGCCTGAACTCATCGTCCGCGGCGGCCGCCGTCCCAAGCACTCCCCCGACGGCGCCTGGCTCCTCTATTGGGTCCGCGATGAGAGGTTCGCCCCCAGCACCATCCACATCGTGCCAGCCGGCGGCGGCCAGGGCCGTAGGCTCGCAGAGGACTTTGCCGACGCCCATAACCCCGTCTGGTCCGACGACGGCAAGTCCATCCTGTTTTGCGGCACCAGAGTCTCCGGTGATCCGGCCCAGGAACACGACTGGTGGGTGCTGAATTTCAGCTCCGGCAAGGTCCGGAAGACCGGCGCGTTTGACGTTTTCACAAGGTACGCGGAATCCTCGGGAGAACGCATCAGGGCTGCCGGCGACCAGTTGGGTGCGCCTCTGGACTGGCATGCCGGACGGCTCCTTTTTTCCGCTTCAGCCGGTGACGCCGATTCGCTTTGGGAACTGCGGATCGATGCAGGCGGCGACATCGACGGGCTCCCCCGGCGCCTCACTCTCGGCTCCAGCGTCGAAGCCAGCGCGGCCGCCCAAGGTCCCAGGACCGTCTTCTCCAGCGGTCACTTGACCGTCGATATCTGGTCCTTGCCGCTCGACCACGCCAATCAGCGGCCTATCGGCAATTGGACCCGCGTCACGGAATCGGCGGGTGTTGAGGCCGCTCCCGCGGTCTCCGCCGACGGAGCCATGCTCGCCTTCACGGCGGACCGTGGCGGCGCGCGCGGCATCTACTTGAGGAAGACCTCCGGCGGGCCGGAAACTTCCGTGGAGCGCCGCGGGCGCAGCCAGGACTCACCCGTCTTCTCGCCCGACGGCAAGGCCGTCGCCTTCCGTGCCTTCGAAGACCGCCTGATGGCGATCTACGTCATGCCCGTCGCTGGCGGCGCCGTCAGGAAACTGCACGCAGACTGCGGCGCTCCCACCTCCTGGTCGCCCGACGGCAAGTGGCTCCTGTTTGAGCCTGGCGCCTTCGAGCCATTTGTCGGCGTACTCAACGTCGAGACCGGCGAGAAGAGGACCCTCCTCTCCCGCGCCGGCTGGGGCCTGCGCAGCGCCAGGATCTCACGCGACGGCAGGTGGATCGCCATGCAGGTGGATGAAGGCAAGTCCGATCGCCGCATCATGGTCGCGCCCTTCGACCCCCAACGCCAGGTCCCCGTCGATGAGTGGATCGATATCAGCGAAGAGACCCGCAACGACTACCTCCCCGCCTGGTCCCCCGCCGGCGACGCTGTCTACTTCATCTCCGAGCACTCCGGCTACCGCTCGCTCTGGGCTCGCCGCCTCGACCCCAAGACCAAACGGCCAACCGCCCGCCCAGTCGAGATCTTCGAGGGCCGCAAGGCCAGCCACACCTTTTTCCGCAACTTCCGCCGCGGCCTAGACCAGATCGGCCTCGCCGTCACCGGCTCCGGCATCTACGCCGCCATGGACGAATACACCTCCAGCCTCTGGCTTCTCGGCCCCTCATCGCGCTGACGCTCCGGCCCTGTTCACCTCTGCTCAGCCACTCCGCTACCGGCATCCGGCGACCTCATCGCATGGGGCGTACAAATTGTCTGGCCCGCCATGGGCTGATCGAAGCACCTACGCATTGTCGCCTTAGGCTCCCGGCGGGCCAAGAAACGCTTTCACGGCCGGACTAAGAGAATCTTCCCCATCTTTTCAACCGTTTGCCTCGAGCCCCTTCCGGCGCCTCTTGCCACGGGTGTATTCCAGCTCCATGCTCACCACCACGCGCCAACTCGACATCGATCGACGTCCCCGGCCCGTATGCGCCGTCTTTTCCCGCTCCGGAATTGACCCGGTAGCGAAAAAACCAAACGAACCCAATCCCAAAATCGGACACCTCCCGCAAGGAGTTCACCATGCCTGAGACCATCTACAAGCTCCAACCTGACCGCACCATCCACTTGCGCGGTTTCGATCATCTCGGCGCCTCGGCCGCCGTCCACGACGCCTCGCCCGGCGGCTTCCGCGTCACCGGCCGCTTCCGCGACGCCGCCGACTTTGCCGTACTGACGCTCTACGACGCCGACGACTACTTCGCTCATCCCACCCTCAAACCCCTCCCGGACTTCGACTTCTCCGGACTCACGCTCTCCTTCGACGTCACCTACACCAACCTCATGCCCCTCAATTGCCGGAAGTACGCCTCCATCGATTGGCCGTACCTCGACGTCGTTACCCCCGCCGGCGCCACCAGCCGCATCCGCCTCTCTGACCATGCCACCGTCGTCGCCGGCCAGGACTCGCCCGCCCGCGCCGCTTTCACCATCGACGGCGCCGCGCTCGACGCGTGGGACCGCCTCACCCTCTGGTATCAGAACCTCGCCTTCGACTACATCGTCCCTGGCAAGGTCCGCACCACCTACCCCTTCTACGTCTCCACCCTCGGCGAGGTCCACTCCATTACTGTTCGTGACCGCGTCTACGCCCACGTCACCGTCGAGGGCGACTCCTCCGTCTCCGTCGCCGCCAGCCTCCGCGCACAGATCAATGGGCAGGTCGAAGGCATTCCCGCCGACCCCGAGGTTGCCGCCTCGGCCGGCGAGAACCCCTGGGAGGTCCTCCTGGAAACCAGACTCGACACCGCTGCCACCGTCACCGTCAACGCCAGCGGCCAGTTCGCCGAGATCCTCCACCACATCAAGTCCTCCACCGTCTGCCGCGCCCTCCGCGATCAGGTCAACAACGCCGGCTACGCCGCCGCCGCCACTCCCTTCGCTCTTTCGGCTGTCGCCGACGGCGATACGCTCCTCGTCGCCACCGTCCAGGGCGGCTACGACGCAAATTTCATCACCCTCTACTCCACGTCCAAGAACTCCCGCCTGCGAACCACCCAATCCACGGCCGCCTTCACCGGCGGCTCTTCAGCCGCTACTCTCCGGGTCAGCCTCGACTTTGCCTCTCTCGGCTTGACTCAAATCCGCCAGATGTGGCTCACCCTCGCTCCGCGCCTGCCCCAGGGCCAGGAGTACGTCAGCGAGGAGTGGCAGGCCCTGTTCACCAACTGGTCCGTCGCCGGGCCTGATGCGGTGAAACGCTTGAGGGTGGCCGGCCCCGCCAGCGTTCTGATCCCCTCCACCGACGGCCGCTGCCAGTACACCGGATTCTGGGTGCCGGAGGAGGGATTCTTCCATGGCAACCTCGCCCAGGCGTGCCGCATGCTCGGTTCCACCGTCACTGTTCGGTACTGTTGCGAGCAACCTCACGATCTTTGGATTGGCACTTCGCTGTACGCCGGGCGGGGAGCCGTCAGCATCGAAGTCGACGGCGTCCTCTACCAGCCCCTCGACGCCGCCCTGGCCGTCGAGCCGGACGTCAATTCGCGCCGCAAAGCCGCCTCCGGCCTCCCTCCCGGCGAACACACCGTCCGCCTCACTGCGCTATCCGCCGATCCCTTCTACTTCGACTATCTCCAGGCCGTCGTCCCCGGGGATTTCCCCGAACCGCTCCCAGCCCACACCTTTCAGACCCCCGCTCTCGACTACTCCACCGACCACACCTACAAGCTCCCTCCGGCCCGCATTCTCTGGATGCTCGATCAGCTTGGCTGCACCGGCCCCATCAATGAGTACATCGGCGTCTTCTGGTGGAACCAGCGGCGGCGCATCGACGGCCTGCTGCCCGAGCTGACCCTCGAGTTCTCCGGCCCATTTCAGGGCGGCGACCAGGCTTTCGTCACCATCGGCGGCCAAACCTGCGGCAAGAGCCTGTTTCCCGGCGAGAATGCCTCCGCTGTCGCCCGCCATTTCGCCCTGCTCATCAATTCCACCTACGTCGGTGTCCGGGCCTCGGCCACCGAGGGGCGGCTCACTATCCGTGCTCTTTCGGCCCATCCGGCCTACAACTTCCCTGTCTCGGCCACCGTCCAGAGCCAGGCTGCTGCCGTCACCGGCGGAGGCACGCTCAGCGGCGGATCCATGGGAACTTGGGAAGTCGATCCAGCCGACCCACAGGCTCTCAACGCTGGGGCCCGCGCCTGGCACGACGACTTCTATCGCCTCTGCGCCGCCTCAGGCCGCCAGGTGACCACCGCCGTCTCCATGGAACTCGTCAACCCGCCCGCCACTTTCGCGGCCAGATTCCCCGACGGAGCACCGGTGCTTACCTCCACCGGGTTCGGCGGTCTCCACTCCACGCACTGCGCCTTTCGCGCCGACGTCCTTTCCTATCAAATTCATGTTTTCAAAGAGATAGCCGGGTTGATGGCCGCCGCAGGCCTCACGCCGGACCTCCAGTGCGGTGAGTTCTGCTGGTGGTACTTCACCAATTGGTCTCAGGCCAATCCCGCGGGCGGCATGGGCTACTACGACAGCGACACCTCTTCTGCCGCCCAGGCCGCGCTCGGCCGACCGCTCTGGACCTTCCGCTCTCCGGACGACGACCCGCTGGTCAACTCCGGCGCCGACGCCGCGTTCCTAGCCAACCGATTGAAAAGCTATGTAGATAACCTCATCTCCGCCGTCCGCGCAACCTACCCCGGCGCACGCTTTGAAGTCCTCTTCCCTTACGACGTCAACCACCCCGTACCCGCCGGCATCCACCAACTCGGAGGCAAACTAAACAGGAAAATCAACTTCCCGGCGGCCTGGCAGGCTAAAGTCTCCGCCGGCTTTGACCGATTGAAGATCGAATCGCTGGATTTTGGTGCCTGGTCGAGAGATTTGGATCTCGCTCGCGAGAGCTTGGCCTTCCCGCTGACCACAGGTTGGCCGGCCAATTCGGTAAGAGCAATGATCCCTGTTTTTCGAGGAGGTTACCCCTGGTCCAGGGAGGTTGAGTATGCAAGGGACCTTGGCATGGAAGGCGTCAATCTGTGGGCTTTCGACCACATTTGCCTTTACGGCTGGTGGACCGGGCCTGCCGGGTTAGGACGCGGCTTCCGTCAGGGCTGAAATCTCGAGCCTGGGAAGCTAGGGATTTCCGCGAGTGAGGCGAACATGTCTCACACTGAGAGATTAAGGGAATTGCACCTAGTCAGGTACGATTTGGGCTAGGCAGGGTTATCATGCCCTTGAGAGCGGAGAACACGGATGCGATGTCAGAGATGCGGGACGCCGATCAGCCCGCTCAGACAACTGACCGATCGTGACTTCTGCAGCGAACTGTGCAGAAAGCGGGGGGCTCGTGCGTCCGCTTCCATGCTCCGCGACATGGAGTTCGAAGCCGACCCCTACTGGCACGAACACAACGGCGTCCAAAAGCAACAAAACAAAACCTCTAACACCGCTCTGGCCACGATGTTGCTCGGCGTCACCGCCCTCATGGTAGCTGCCCGATTCTGGATGCCGGAAAGCGCCGTCGGCTCCAGCCCCCTGGTGGCCACCGCTCCCAGCACCCGGCCCAGCGCCGGTGGGAATGACGACGTCAACGCCGGCCGCACCGGCGAAGAGAATGGATGGGTGATCTGGCTCCAGAACCACCTGCCAGGGGAGAAACCGGTGCGGGTGAAATCCGACTTCCAGGCCAAACTGGACGAGTGGATCGGCCCCGCCACCGGCTGGAGCATGCAGGACGGCTTGGTCCGTCCCGGCAAACTACGCCTCTGGAAGCCCACTCTTCAAGCCAGGGACTATGAGATGCAGTTCCGCGCCGGCATTGAGAAGAAGGGCCTGAGCTGGGTCTACCGCGCCCAGGATGCCCAGAACTACTACGCAACCAAGATCATCCTCTCCAAGCCCGGTGAGGTCTCCGGCGCCAGCCTCGTCCGCTATGGTGTCAGCGCTGCCCAGACATTTGCGAAGTCCGAGTTGCCCCTGCCCATGGCCCTCCAGCAGCAGCGCACCTACAACATCAAGGTGGTTGTGAACGGCAGCCGGTTCACCACGCTGCTGGAGGGCCGTGTTATCGATCAGTGGTCGGACACTAAGCTGCTCGCCGGCGGCGTAGGCTTCTTCGCCGATGAGGGCGAATCCGCCGCCATCGAGTCCGCCGAGTTCAGGGAGCGCAAGGGCTGGCTCGCCCGCTGGGCTGCGGCCACATTCTTCCTTCCCCCGTCCGCCCCGATGCTGCTGCCCTGATCCCCCGCGGCTGCTAAAATCTTAGATTCCATGCCATTGTTGGGATCTATGTATTCCCGCTGGATGACCCAGTGGGAAGAGAAACTCTGCTTCGCCGCCACTAATCGTGTGGTCCGGCCCTTCGACTGGGGCCTGGAATGGGCTGGCGGCTGGCCCGTCGCCGGCTCCATCCCCCGCAATGGCGACGATCCCCAGAACTGGCTGGTCAAGCTGAATCGCGCCGCGATCGAGCGCAGCCATGAGTTCTTCAGCTACCCCACGCCTCGCGACTATCACCTCGCCGGCCAGATTCTGCGTTTCACCTCGCCCGTGCATACGCCCTTTGCGGAGAACAACGTCGTCCACGGCCAGTGGTTCCCCGGCAAGAACCCGCGCAAGGCCGTGCTCGTGCTGCCCCACTGGAATGCTCCCGGCGATGCTCACAACGCGCTGGCGCGAGCCTTTCAGAAGTTTGGCGTCAGCTCCCTCCGCCTCAGCCTGCCTTACCACGACTACCGCATGCCGGCCGAGTTGCAGCGGGCCGACTATGCGGTCAGCTCAAACGTCGCCCGCACCATTGACGCCACCCGCCAGGCCGTGGTCGACATTCGCGCCGCGGCAGACTGGCTCGAGTCGCAGGGCGCTCAAAGCATCGCTATCGTCGGTACCAGCCTCGGCTCCTGCTACGCTTTTCTGGCCAGCGCCCACGATCCCCGCTTTCGAGTGAACGCCTTCAATCACTGCTCCACCTACTTCGCCGACGTCGTCTGGACCGGCCTCTCCACCATTCACGTCAAGCAGGGCCTGGAGGAGCACATTGACCTGGAGACGCTGCGCCAACTCTGGCTGGCCATCAGCCCGACGGTTTACTTCGACAAGTTCCGCGCGGTACCGAAGAAGTCCCTCTTCCTCTACGCCGACTACGACACTACTTTCCTGCCTTCGCTTTCCCGCGACACCATCCGCCTGTGCCGCGACCACGGGCTCGACTTCCAGGAAGTGGTCCTACCGTGCGGCCACTACACGCTGGGCGAGAGTCCCTTTAAGTACCTCGACGGCTACCACCTGGTCAGCTTCGTGCTGAAGAACCTCTGACCATCTGATAGCTTGGTGTCGATGAACCGGCGATCATTCCTCAGTCTGGCCGGAGGCGCGGCGCTTGCCGCTCCCTCCAAACCCAACATCGTCCTGATCTATGCCGACGACGTCGGCTACGGCGACCTGAGCTGCTACGGCGCCACCTCGGTCCGCACGCCGAACCTGGACCGGCTGGGTCAAGGCGGCGTACGCTTCACCGACGCGCACTCATCCTCGGCCACCTGCACGCCCAGCCGCTACTCCATGCTCACCGGTGAGTACGCCTGGCGCAAGAAGGGGACCGGCGTGCTTCCCGGCGACGCGCGGCTCATCATCGAGCCGGGAAGGCCCACACTGCCGGGCATGTTGCAGCAGGCCGGTTACCGTACCGGGGTGGTCGGCAAGTGGCACCTGGGGCTGGGCGCGGGCAACGTGGATTGGAACGGCGAGATCAAGCCGGGACCGCTGGAGATCGGCTTCGACTCGGCCTTCCTGATGCCAGCCACAGGCGACCGCGTGCCGTGCGTCTACGTCAAGGACCGGCGCGTGGTGGGACTTGACCCCAAAGATCCGATCCGCGTGGACTACACCAAGCCCTTCCCCGGCGAGCCCACCGGCAAGGCCAATCCAGAGCTGCTCAAGATGCACCCCAGCCACGGGCATGACATGGCGATCGTCAACGGCGTCAGCCGCATCGGTTACATGACCGGTGGCAAGGCGGCGCTCTGGAAGGACGAAGACATGGCCGAGGCGTTCCTCAACGCCGGCACGGACTTTCTCGACCAGAACCGCGCGCGGCCCTTCTTCCTCTACTTCGCCACCCACGACATCCACGTGCCGCGGCTGCCCAACCCGCGCTTCACCGGAAAGACCAGCATGGGCCCGCGCGGCGACGCCATCGCCGAGCTGGATTGGACCGTCGGCAAACTGCTCGACCATCTGGATCTGCTCGGCCTGGCGAAGAACACGCTGGTGCTCTTCTCCAGCGACCACGGTCCGGTGGTGGACGACGGCTATAAGGACGACGCCGTGGAGAAGCTGGGCAGCCACCGCCCGGCGGGCCCGCTGCGCGGCGGAAAGTACAGCAACTTCGAGGGCGGCACGCGCGTGCCGTTGCTGGCGCGGTGGCCGCAGCGCATCAAGCCCGGCCAGGTCTCGGAGGCGCTGGTCGGCCAGCAGGACTTCTTCGCCTCCTTCGCCGATCTGGCCGGCCAGACGCTCAGCGGGGAGGCCGCGCCCGACAGCTTCAACGTGCTGCCGGCGCTACTGGGGGAAACCAAGAGCGGCCGCGAGTGGATCGTCGAGCACGCCCGGGCGCT
>JACRKW010000339.1 GCA_016215215.1 Acidobacteriota bacterium | reverse complement strand
CGAATCTGGAGCAAGAACTGCTCAAGTCACAGATGGTGTGGCGCAGGGTGAGCATCCAGCAAGCACTATCCCTCCAAGCAGCGCTTCGAGGCCGCATTTCTGAAACCTGGCTCACTTTTGTTGGGACCGACCCGGAGTCTGTCGTCTTCCGCGAGGATCTCAACGGAGCACTTATGGCTGCAGGAATCAAGACGAAGTTCTACAGCGGCTGGGAGCGGGCCGTTGGCCTCGGAGTGTCGGGAGGAACTGCGCAAGAACGGAAGCTCATGCTGGAGGCCTTTCACAGTGCTGGCCTGCCATTGGTGGAGTTTCCTGAGATCGAGTTTGCGAAAGGTCAGCTCCAAATACTCGTCGGAACGAAGCCACCTCCAACATTCCAGAAATGAACCAGATTGGTTGGGTTAACATCGTGCTGTGACGCCAACGAAAGAGTGTTTGGAAGCCAGGCGAGCGAGATAACTCATCTACCTGGTTTCAATGAGACGCAGTAGCACAGTGAGCCGTTGCAGCGACCGCATCGCATTCGAATCCCGTTAGCGCTACCATCCGTCCTCCCCCGAACCCAACCCTCCCGGCAGCCTCCAATTTCATCGATTGAATCCGCAGCAGCGCCCCTCTCTGCATCATTGACACTTTCGTCCTTATTGAGAGATAGTGTACTCACCGTTCGTATTCCAACCAGTCCACAGGAGGGTAGAGGGATGATTATCGTTCGAAACTGCTTCGTGGCTAAACCGGGACAGGCAAGCCGGCTGGCGGCCCAGATCAAGGAAGCCGCGGCGGCCAGTTCCATGACGAGCTACCGGGTGTTGACGGATCTGACGGGCGAGTTCAACCGCGTGGTACTGGAGTATGAGGTGGAGAACCTGGCCGGTTTTGAAGCGCGGATGAAGGAGTACATGACCAACGACGTCTTCCGGGAGAAGATGAAGGGCTACACGGACCTCTGGCAGACCGGCAGCCGCGAGATCATGCAGGTGGCTTAAGGCTCGGCCAGGAGCAGTTGCGAATCCGGCTGCCTCTGGAGCCGGTAGCCGCGCTCTTTCAGCCAGGCGGGCAGCCAGTTCATCCTCGGAAGACCGCTCGTGAGGACGTAAAAGCGCGGATGGGCGGCGATAAATGGCCCGGGCGCGGCGATGTTCAGATCCGCATAGCGGCGCAAGGTGAGCATGAGCCGGGCGTTGTCGGCCGTGTTGCCGATGCGGCCGGCGGCGTCCTTGTCCGCGAGGCAGTAGACGCGCGCGGCGAGCGCAGGCTCGGCGTAGTGCGCGGCAGGGAGGAAATCGAGCGAGTTGGCGAAGACAATGGGCAAGCCGTCTCCCGGCGCGTGACGGGCAGAGGTGAGGAGAGGAGACTCCCGCGCAGCCACTTCAGCCGGCGGCAAGCGCACAAGCCGCACGGCCCCCGCGGCTGCAAACCAGATCACGGCGGCCGACAGCCCGGCGGCGCATAGCGACTCTGCGCGCGAAGGAAACCGGGGGACCGACAGCGGAACAAGCAGCGCGGCCGCCAGCACGACGGGGATGGCGTAGCGCTCGGCAAATGCTCCGCCGGACAGCAGAGCCAGGCCAAGGCCCATCAGGGGCAACATCAGCATGGGGAACAGCAGGAAGAACTCCTGGCGCCGCCGCCTGACGCCATAAGCCGCCAAGGCGAGCCCGGCGGGAATGGCCGCCAGCGCAACGTAAAGGGGAAGTCCCAGCAGGTTGCCGTAGTAGTAAGGGATGCCGCGGATGTCGGGACGCGCCCAGTGCTGCGCGCCAGACTCGGCACGGGCGTGGAGCAGGGTGGGCAGAGTCAGAACCACGGGGATCGCAGCCAGGCCAATGGCCAGCCAGACCGTGCGCCGCACCTGTCGATGTACACCGTAATGCACCGCTTCGGCCAAGGCGAAGCAGGCGACGGTCAGAGGGGCGAGATAGTGCAGAGAGGCAGCCAGCGGCAACAGGAGCAACAGCCAGCGGTGCCGCTTCTCGCCAAGCCAGCACACCATGGCCCAGGCTGTGACGCCGAGCAGCAGGCCGTAGGGCCGGGCCTCGGAGCCATAGAGGGACACGGGCATCAGTGCGAACAGCGACACCGAGGCGAGACCGGCGGCTTGACCGCGGACCCCGCGCCCGAACGCGTACAAGCCGGAGGTGGCCAGCAGCCAACCGGCGATGGCGGGGAGGCGATAGGCGAGGTGAGGATCGGCGATTAGCGCGGCACAGGCGGCGTTCAAACCGTGAAACGCGGGCGGCATCGCATCCAGGCCGTCATAGAGGGCCTGCCAGAGCCGGCCGGAGTGGAGCAAGCGCCCGGCATGCACGGTGAAGAGTTCGTCGAACCAAAACGGTTTCTTCAGTGATGTGAGCGTGGCGAGGACGGCATGGACAGCCAGCAGCAGCGCGAAGAGGACAGAGCAGGCCCGGGAGAGCATGAATCTACCCAGTGTATTGGTTCGGAGATTGCGGAATCCCACCCTCGCCGAGGGCCGGGACGCGGAGGAGGAAGGTCCTGGGCCTCGGCGAGCATCCAAATGGATTGTTTCGAATATCATGTCGAAGGAAGGTGTGGTTTGGCAAGCCACCACCCTGCTATCTTTTGGATGCATTTTGCCTGGCTCGTAGGCAACCTCCTGCGTTACAATAGGCACAATCACTGCTCGGCGAGGGGCTGATGCTGGGCCGCACCGTTTCACACTACAGGATCGAAGACTGCCTGGGTCAGGGCGGCATGGGGATCGTGTATCTGGCGACGGACGTGCAGTTGCAGCGCCGGGTCGCTATCAAGTTCTCCGCTGCCGGCGAGGACGTCGAGAGACAGAGGCTGCAGGCGGAAGCCCGGGCAGCCTCGCGGCTGACCCACCCCGCCATCGCACATATCTACGAACTAGGCCAAGCGGAAGACGGTCAACCCTTCTACGTCATGGAGTACGTGCCCGGAAGGAACCTGTCGGAACTGCTGGCGGCGGGCCCGCTGGAGGTCACGACGACCCTGGAAGTGATGCGGGCGCTTGCCTCTGCTCTGTCCGAAGCGCACCGCCATGGCGTAGTCCACCGGGACATCAAGCCGGCCAACATCCGGGTGACTGACAGCGGCGAGGTGAAGGTGCTCGACTTCGGCCTGGCGAAGACCTCGCGGCGGGCCGATGCGTCTGTTCATGACGGCACCCTGACGGCTTCCGTGGTGGAATCCGGACTCATCGAGGGCACGCCCGGCTATCTGTCGCCGGAGCAAGCCATGGGCAAACCTCTGGACGCCCGCAGCGACCTCTTCTCGGCCGGCTGCGTGCTCTATCAGTGCCTGACGGGGAAGCGGCCGTTCGTGGGGGACAGCCTCCTGGAGAGCATCATGTTGACCCACGGACATGCTCCGCCCGCGCCCTCCTTGGTGAACCGGTCTGCGCCTGCGTGGCTGGATGCCATCGCTCTGCGGTTGCTACAGAAGGACCCCGGCCAGCGGTACCAGTCAGCCGAAGATTTGCTTGCTGACCTGGAAGCGGGCGAAACGCGGAGAGGTGTATTCGCCGATCGGAGGCTGTGGCTCGGCGCCACGGTGGTGACGGCCATCGCGGCCGTGAGCGCCGGGTGGTGGTTCTGGTTGTCCCGGCCCTACGTCCCTAAACCGGAGGCCACCCGCTGGTTTGAAGCGGGCAGCAGCGCACTCCGGGACGGAACGTTTCTAAAAGCCAGCAAGGCGCTGGGGGAGGCGGTACGCCTGGACCCGGACTTTGCCCTTGCCAGGGCGCATCTGGCTGAGGCCTGGATCGAGCTCGACGACGCCGGACGCGCCAAGGACGAGATGCTGCGTTTGCAGCGTTCGCCGCAACTGGTCAAACGGCTGGGAAAGGCGGAGCGGCTGCATCTGGAGGCGATCGAGTACCTGGTGACGGGGGACCACAGGGAGAGCATCGGGCGTTACCGCTCGATGCTGGCGCTGGCGGCTGAGAAGGCGCAGGTCTATATGGACCTGGGCCAGGCCTGCGAGCGCGCCGGCGACTCGGTCTGCGCGCTGGAGAGCTACCGGCAGACAGTCAAGCTGGATCCGCAGTACGCCGCGGGCCACCTGAGGCTCGGCTTGCTGCAGCGGCGTATGGGAAAGAATGCCGAGGCGGAGAAGTCGCTGCGGGAAGCGGAACGGCTCTACCAGGCGGGCAGCAACGTGGAGGGCCTGACGGAGGCGCAATACGGGCTGGGGGCGCTGCAATCGGAAAGGGCCGAGCCGGCGCGTGCGCGTGAAACGCTGGAGAAGGCGCTGGATACCGCGCGGATGACCGGCAACGCGCAGCAACAGGTGAAGATCCTGATGCAACTGGCCTCCCTCGGTGTAAAGACCGCCGACGAGCAGGAGACGCGGCAACGCGCGCAGCAAGCAGTGGACCTGGCCCGCAGCGCCGGCGCGGAGAACCTGGCATCCCGGGCGCTGATCAGTCTGGGCGGCGCATTCTTCCAAACCGACAAGGCCGAAGCTGAGCGTTACTACATCCAAGCACTGGACATCGCCCGCCGCAACAGGGCCGCGGCCACCGAGGCGCGGGCGCTGCTGGCGCTCGGGAGCCTCCACAGCACCACCGGCCAGAGCGGAATGGCCGTTGGCGAATTGGAGCCGGCTGCAGGCTACTTCCGGCGAGCTGGCTTCCACGCCGAGGGCTTTCGCGCCAGCGTGCTCCTGGGCAGAACCAAGCGCAAGGACGGCGACCTGGAGGGCGCGGAGCGCGTCTTCACGGAATTGCTGCCGGAGACCGAGAAGATCGGGACGCGCGAAGAGCAGGCGCTGCTCCACGAGGCCATTGGCCAGGTGTATTTGCTGCGTGGGGCCTTCCGGGCGGCGGCGAGGAGCTTCGACCGGGCCAACGAACTGTACCAGGCGGCAGGCAACAGGCCGGGTACTCTATTCAGCCTGATCAACCGGGCCAAGTCGACTTGGCGTCTGGGGGACACGGCCGGAAGCCGGGCCTTGCTGACAGAGGCGGAGACTCTGGCTGCGGGCGCGAATCTGAAGTCCGCAACGGGTGACGCCAAAATGGAGCGCGTGCTGATCGCCTTAAGCGAGAATCGCTTCGCCGATGCGCTGGCCGCCGCCAACGCCGTGGAAGCCGCAGGCATCCCGGGCGGGGTCGAGGGGCGGCTGCGGCTGGAATCTGCCCGCGCTCTGGCTCTGGCGGGCACAAGCCGCGCCGTGGCAGCAATGGCGCTGTGCGGAAAGCTGCTTCACGCCGATACCGGCGCGCAGCGCGGCTGGCCGATGCCCGAGGCGCGGTTGGAGTGCGCGCAGGTGGCGCTGGCAGCCCGGGATCAATCCAAAGCGCAGTCCTGGGCCGGGCAAGCTCGACAGGACTTTGAACGATCAAGAAACCCGGAAGCGCTATGGCGCTCCCTGGCGCTGATGGCATTGAGCGGATCACCCTGGGCCGGCAGGCCAGCCCAGGCAGCGTTGGGTGAGTTGGAGAAGTTGTGGGACGGCCAGGACTTCAAGCGGTATGTGAACCGGCCAGATGTGAAGAGACTGCGAGAGCAACTCGGAAGAATGGAAGGAGCCTCATGAAGAAGTCAACAGTGGTCATCGGCCTGGCAGGCATCGTGCTGGCTGGAACGACATGGCGCATCGCCTCGGCACAGGGAGGAGACACGCCGATCATCGTCAGCGACGGGTCCATCGTGATCCGGCCGGAATCCGGCGGCTTGAACGGATGGCAGGGCGAGGGGAAGAACGCGATCCGCCACCCTGACAACCAGAAGGCGCTGGCGGAGCTGGAAGTCTCCGGACCTGGCGCCAAGGCCGCCACCTGCGCCGCCAAAGGCCACTGCGCGGTGGTTCTGCGCTGGTCCGGCGGCGAGACCATCACCGTCACGCCGCGGGCCAATGGAAGAGGGCTGCGGATCGAGTCCAGCGTGGACTTCGACGATACCCGGTGGGCGAAATCGGATGGAGAATGGCGCCTGCCGTTGCCCGCGTCGTCCGCCCCGAGAGTCACCATCGCCGACCGCCAGGGCGGCGGCCAGGAGGAGACCATCTGCGACGGCAAGGGGTGCAGCGTCCGGTTCCACTACCGTCCGTAGAGAATCTATACCAAACAGGTTGCTTTCAAGGCGAGCCACGAGGATAATGGTTCGTCGCCTGGGAGGGCGACTCTGGGATGCAATTACGCAAGATGAGTGCGCTCGTATTGTGCCTGCTGCTGGCAGGCGCTGCATGGGGCCAGGAAAACCAGGGCTACACCTCGGTAGCCCTGTTCAAGATCAAGCTCGACTCCATGGAAGCCGGCGTGGGAAGCCTGGTGAAATTCATCACGCCGGTGGGGGCGAAACTGCTCAAGGAAGGAACTGTGAGCGGCTACGGCGTGGACGTGGACATGTTCCACCAGCCGGGACAGTCGAACGTCGCCGTCTGGATGGACGTTCCGAGCTTCGAAGCGTTCGGCAAGGCCGAAGACGCCATTCACGCGGCGCTGAAGGCCTCCCCGCAACTCACCGCCGCGCTCTGGGCGGCCAACGATCAGAACGCCCACGCCGACATCATGGTGCGGCACATGTTCGCCAACATGAAGAAGGTGCCCGCGGGCAAGCTGCCGTATACCAACTTCCACGCCGTGAAGGTGAAGCCGGGCCAGATGCAGGACTACGCCGCGGGATTCGAGAAGCACCTGAAGCCGATGTACGACAGGCTGGTGGCCGACGGGGTGATCTATGGCTACTCGGTGGACACCGAGGTCATTCACAGCGACGCTGCGGCGCTCGTGTGGATCGTTACCGTGATGCCGGACCTGGCGGCCAAGGACAAGATGCTGGCGGCCACGCGAGCGGCCAACCAGTCCAAGTCCGCGGCCGAGCGCAAGGCCATGAGCGACGCACTGGACGGCCCCACCGTGCCGGGGGCGCACCGCGACAGCATCTCGCAGGCCGTCGTCTTCGTCACAAAGTAACGCAAACTGCGCGGCCGGGACCGGGGTGCGGCCGCGCTATTTCCGTTTTGGTCCGGCCGCTTCGAGGCCCGCCGGGACGCCTTCCTGCAGCGTCATCAGGTGGAAGTTTTCGATGAAGCGGGCGGCCAGGGTATCGTACTTCCGGTTGTACTCCTCGCGGCTGGGCCAGGTGTTGGCGGGATCCAGGATGGAGGAAGGCACGCCGGGGCACTCTTTCGGCACAGCCACGCCGAAGACGGGGTCCTCCCAGTACTCGACGCCGTCGAGCCTCCCTTCCAAAGCCGCGTTGAGCAGGGCGCGCGTGTGCTGGATGGAGATCCGCTTGCCGATGCCGAACGGCCCGCCCGTCCAGCCTGTATTGACCATCCACACGCACGCGCCGTGCTTCAGGATCTTGGCCTTCAGCATCTGGGCGTACTTGTGCGGATGGTGCACCATGAACGGCGCGCCGAAGCAGGCCGAAAAGGTGATCTCCGGCTCCTTGCCCAGCCCGATCTCGGTGCCGGCGATCTTGCTGGTGTAGCCGCTCATGAAGTGGTAGACGGCCTGGTCCGGCGTGAGGCGGGCGATGGGCGGCAGAACGCCGGAGGCGTCGCAGGTGAGGAAGACGACGTTCTTCGGGTGGCCGGCGCGCTTCTCGGGCAGGGCATTGTCGATGTAGAGAAGCGGATAGGCGGCGCGGGTGTTTTCGGTGAGCTTTTCGTCGTTCAAGTCCAGCTTGCGGGTGCGCGGGTCGAACACAACGTTTTCGAGGATGGTCCCGAAACGCCGCATGCAGGCGTAGATCTGCGGCTCTGCGGTGGGTGACAGCCGGATGACCTTGGCGTAGCAGCCATCCTCGAAGTTGAACACGCCGTTGTCGGACCAGCCGTGCCCGTCGTCGCCGATCAGGCGCCGTGAAGGATCGGCCGACAGAGTCGTCTTGCCGGTGCCGGAGAGCCCGAAAAAGATGGCCGAGTCGCCCGCCTCGCCGGTGTTGGCCGAACAGTGCATGGGCAGCACGCCGTCGAAGGGCAGCAGGCCGTTCAGCACCGTGAAGATGGTCTTCTTGATTTCGCCGCCGTAACACGTGCCCCCGATGATGGCCAGCCGTTCGGCCATGTGGAGGATGATGAACGTCTCTGTGCGCGTCGAATCGATCAGCGGGCTGGCGTTGAAGCCCGGCGCGGCGATGACGGTGAACTCCGGAACGTGCTTCCTGTAGTCGTCCAGGGTGGCCGGCTTGAGGAACATGGTGCGCGCGAACAGGCTGTGCCAGGCGGTTTCGGTGACGATGCGCACCGGCAGGCGGTAGTCCGGGTCGGCCCCGCCGTAGCAGTCCTGCACGAAGACGTCGCGCCCTTGCAGGTAGGCCTGCACGCGCGCCAGCAGCGTGTTGAAGTTCTCGGGCGAGAAGGGCCGGTTGTGCTGGCCCCACCAGACGTAATCCTGCGAGGAAGGCTCGCGCACCACGAACTTGTCCGCCGCGGCGCGGGCCGTGTGCTTGCCGGTGTGGACGATGAACGGGCCCTCGACGGCCAATCTGCCTTCGCCGCGGAAGATGGCCTCCTCATAGAGCGCCGCTTCCGGCAGGTTCCAGTAGACGCGGCGCAGATTCTGCAGGCCGTGGTTCTGCAGGCCGTAGACGCTGGCCGCCAGGCCGGCTTCCTTGATGGCGGGGGAGGGGATGTCGGTGTAGATATTCATCGCGCGCCTCCTCTACATCCAGTCCCGCACCAGGCGCCGGTCGCCGAGATAGAGTTCGTTGGGAGCCGTGGGGTCCAGCGCCCAGCGGATACGCTCAATGCCCTCGGTGATCTCCCGGGCCGTGCCGCAGAAGCTCACGCGGAGGTGTCCCTCCATGCCGAACTCCTTGCCGGGGACGGTGACCACTCGAACCTTCTCGAGCAGGAACTCCGCCAGTTTCTGCGAGTTCTTCTCGTAGGCGCTGAAGTCGGGGAAGCAGTAGAAAGCGCCGTCAGGCCGGGTTGCACGGACGCCGGGGAACGCGCTGAGGCGGTCCATCAGGATGTTGCGGTTGTTTTCCAGCGTCAGCCGCAAGGCCTCGATGGAGTTCTGGACGCCGTTCAGCGCGCCCACTGCCGCCCACTGCGAGGGCGTGGCCGGGCCGGAAGTCTGTTGCGACTGGATGGTGGCCATGGCCCCGATCACTTCGCGGTTGCCCACGGCCCAGCCGATGCGGAAGCCGGTCATGGCGTACATCTTGGAGACGCAGTTGATGACGATGAGTTTGGATTGGTCCAATTCCTCTGAGGAGAAGTCGTAGCAGTTGATGGGCGAGCGGCCGTCAAACACCAGCCGGTTGTAGGTGTCGTCCATGATCAGCCACAGCGACTTCTTGGCCGCCAACTCAACCACGCCGGCGATGAAGTCGCGGGAATACATCACGCCCGAAGGATTGTTGGGGCTGTTCAGGACGATCGCCTTGGTGTAGCTGCCGATGGCGTCGGCGATCTCCTTGACGGTGGGATGAAAGCTGCCATCCTCCGGCTTGACGGCCACCGGCACGCCGCCGGCGAGTTTGACCATCTCCGGGTAGCTCACCCAGTACGGCGCCGGGAAGATGACCTCATCTTTCGGGTCGAGAATGGCGATCAGCGCCGCCATGATGGCCTGCTTGGCGCCACAAGAGGCCACCACGTTCTCGGGCCGCACCAGGCGGCCATAGTGCTCTTCGGTGTAGCGGATGACGGCTTTCTTGAGGGCTGGGATGCCGTCCGGCGGGGTGTACTTGATGTCGCCGGAAGTGAGCACCGAAGTGCAGCTCACAATCGCATCGATGGGTGTCTTGGACTTCGGTTCGCCTCCGCCGAGGTGAATCACCGGCTCGCCCTTGTCGCGCAGCAGGGCGGCGGTCTGATTCAGCTTCAGCGTCACGGATTCGTGTATGGATCGGGCCATCTGGCTCAGGCTCATCACAGCAACCTCGCCCAGTGGATTTCCCGTGCCGCGTCTCTGAGGGCCGGAGTGTCTGTCCGATTGCGGACTCAACCATCCGAATTAAAACTATCATGCCAATAGCGGAGGGGTGGCCGCAAGCCTGATTGCGGGAATGGTCTCGAAAGATGGGTGCCTGTGGGGAGTTCGCCTCGGGTGAGCGCGAACATGGGGCAAAGACAGGTTCCCGCCGCTCGGCTCGCACGGACTCCGGTCCCCGGCGGCCACAAATAGAAAGAGCCCGATGCGGAGCAACCTGTCACACCCGCCACCGCAAGGAGGCGGACGAGCCGGTCGCCCGCAACGGGCCCTTGAGCCGGCTTACGCCTTGACCGCGCGCATCTCCCAGCCCTTGCGGAACACGGGCTTCAGCAGCTTGTTGGCCTCGCTGTTGTTGGTGATGCGCATCTTGTCCGGATCGTACTCGAGCTTGCCTTCATGGCGCAGCGCGATCACGCCCAGCAGCATCCATTCGACGAACGGCGCCGCGACGTCGAAGTTCGAGCACGCCGCGTCGCCGCCCTTGCAGGCGCGGATGAAGTCGCGCATATGGCCGGGCGAGCGCGTCAGCAGCGGTGCCGGCATGCGGTAGTCCTTCATCTTCTCCACCGGGATCAGCCGCGTAACGTCGCCGTAGGTGCCGGTGGTCAACATGCCCTTGTCGCCCACGAAGAGGCTGCCGTCCGGAGTCGGGAAGCGGAGCTTGACGTCGGGCGCCTTCATGGCTTGGAACTCGTCCCAGTTGAAGACACGGCCCGGCGAGCGGAAATCGTGGCCGGCCGGCCTGGCGCCGGCACCACCAGGAGCGCCCTGACCGCGGCCGCCGCCCGGCCCGCCCTGCCCACCGGGTGAGGCGGCGCGCATCGCCATCGGAGGATCGCCGATCCACTCTCCTTCGGGAACGCCGGCCACCTTCGGGTTCTCCTTCAGCCCGTCGTACCAGAAGATCTTCAGCGCCGGCATGTTGCCGTAGGCCGCGAAGTCAAACCGGATCACCGACGCCTTCGGGAACATGAAGGGGCTGGGGCCTTCCTTCTTGATGCACTCCACGCCGATCACTTTGCGCTTGGAGAGGTGCAGCGCCATGTTGGGCGCGCCCAGAATGTGGCAGGCCATGTCGCCCAGCGCGCCGCAGCCGAAGTCGTAGAAGCCGCGCCAGTTGAACGGCTGGTAGAAGAAGCCGCCCCAGCGGTCCGGTTCCTTTTGGCCGCCGCCGGTGTACGGCCGCTTTTCGGCGACGCCCAGCCACAGATCCCAGTCCAGCGTGGAAGGCACGGGCTCTTCCTTGGGGATCTCGGTCAGGCCCTGCGGCCAGAGCGGCCGGTCGCTCCAGGCGTGAACCTCGGTGACACCGCCGATGTCGCCGTTCCAGATCATCTCGGCGCACTGGCGCGTGCCTTCGTTGGAGTAGCCCTGGTTGCCCATCTGCGTCGCCACTTTGTACTTGGCGGCGGCGGCGCGCAATTGCCGGGCTTCCCAGACGGTGCGCACCAGCGGCTTCTGCACGTACACGCTCTTGCCTCGCTCCATGCACCACATGGCGGCGAAGGCGTGCATGTGATCGGGCGTGGCCACGATCACGGCATCGATGTTCTTGCCTTCCTTGTCGAGCATCTTCCGGAAGTCCCTGAACCTGGGCGCGTCTGGAAAACGCTTATATGTCGACGCTGCGCGCAGGTCGTCCACGTCGCACAACGCCACTACGTTCTCGGTCGGGGCTGCCGCCCCCAGGTTCGAGGCGCCCTGGCCGCCGGAGCCGATCGCCGCGAAATTCAGCTTCTCGTTCGGGGACTTGTACCCCATGAACTTGAGGGAGGGAGCGCTGCCGAAGCCAGCGGTGGGCACCGCACCAGCCATCAGCGCGCCGTAAAAGAAATGCCGTCTTGAGTGAGCCATGATGGATCTCCAGAATCCTTGAACTACAATACTATGCCCGGGAGCCGCTTAGGCCAGGCAGTTCTTCACGTACGCCAGGCACTTCTTCGCCTCAGCGATGATGTCGGACCCTTCCGGAATCTGGTACTCCAGTTCCAGGTTTGCGGGGAAGCGGTACTTCTCTTTCTTCAGCAGTTGGAGCACCTGCTTCATCGGAGTGTCGCCGGTGCCCCAGACAGCCACATTCGGGCCGTGGTTCTTCTTCCGGTCCTTGATGTGCAGGTTGGTGATCTTCTCGTGGTGCTGCTTGATGAACTCCACGGCATCGTAGCCGGCCGCGGTGAAATGTCCGATGTCCAGATTCACGCCGTTGTACTTGCCGTAGGCCATCAGCGTCTGGTAGCTCTCCAGCGTGGCGGTCTGGTTGGGATCGTTGGTCGCATCGTGGCCGTGATAGCCCACCAACAATCGGTGCTTGTCGGCAATTGGCGCAATCCGCTTGGCCATGGTCAGAGTCGTGCTGGTGGTAATCCCCTTTACGCCCAGACCCCGCGCCATCTGGAAACCGTATTCAATGTCTTCGTCCTTCATGCTGTCCTGCATGTTGTAGCAGAGCAGCGCCAGGTTGATGCCGGCTGAAGAGAACTTCCGGGCCACCGTCTTCCAAGTATTCGCTGTGGTCGATTTCCTCCATTCAGCCAGCTTCTCCAGCGCAGCCTTCCGCTCGGCCAGTTGCTCGGGCGTCAACTGCGGACGCGGTCCGGCTGGCCTGGCCGGCGCGCCGCCCGGCGTTCCCGCCGGGCGCGCACCGCCGGGCGGCGGAGGAGGAGCCCCGCCGCCAAATCGGCCGAACATCGGCATGGGCGGAGCCCCGGCCAGAGCTTCGCAGTGGTTCGACATCAACTCGGCTTCTCCCAGGCCGATCTCGACATACGCCTTGATGATGGCGCCCGGGTCGGGATTGGCAATCCGGTTGAAGCTGTACGTGATGGCGCCGATCCGTACGCCTCCGAACTTCGAGTTGATCCTCTTCGCGCCGAACGCCGGGGCAAACGGCGCCGCTGCCAGCGCGGCCCTGCCCATCTCTCGCCGTGTGAATTGCATAGGTCTCCGTCGAGATCAAGTATGAGTTCGCCCGTACCCGGGAACGGTTCGAGCTTGGGCACACCGGTCCCCGGATTCGAACTAGATAGGGGCGCAACCGGGGCCGAGGAGGTTACCGTGCGAAATGGACAGCCGATAGTCGCTGGATGTCCCGAGACCTCGGCCTTGTTTCGCCACATCAACGGCGGTCGGGCCTGAACCGGCAAGGACCTCACCATTCCACGAGTGATCCGGTTCGCGCCAATGAGCCGGCTTCGAATTCACTACTGGGAGCCACGCCCAATCCTCGGTCCAATGGTTGCTGCCGAAGGCTTTGGAACGGCTCGCTCGGTAGAAAACTCGGATGTGTTGCCGCGCCGGTCTGTGGCTGTCGCGGTCACGTTCGGACCCTTCAACGCGCTTTGCTTTTCGAAGCGGAAGCTACCCGACCCATCGGCCCGGATGCTCCCTTCGAAGATGCGGCCTTGGCGGCCGGCATCCGAGAAGACTTCCACTTCGCATTCCGGACACGCCGTACCGGAGGCGGCGGTGGCGGTGACGGCGGTCAGCACCGGCGCCGCCAACCCCCCTACGCAGCCGCTGGAACACTGGATGCCCTTGGCGGCGTTGTCGTAAATCAAATCCCGCCTTATGGTGTTGAAGCTGAGCGGATCGAAGCTGATTCCGCCGCCCCGGTTATTGGCGATCACGTTGGCCTGGAAGATGTTGTGGTGCCCGGCGGCGCGCACGCCGAAGCCGTTGTTCGGGATAGCTGCCTGTCCGCTCGCATCGATGCCGACGAGGTTGCCTCCGAAGTAGGTGTAGTTGGTCACATTGACCCCGTCGAAACCCTGCCCGCTGATCAGATTGCCGGCGAGAAAAATGCGCGCGCCGACGCCAATGGAACTCCGGCTGGGGATGGCCTGTCGACCTGTGATGTCGGTACCGAAGTAGTTGCCCAGCACCAGGGTGCCGAACCCGTTGATGAAGCTGCCTCCTTGGTTGCCACTGATGAGGTTACGTTCCTCAGGCCGCATTCCTCCGATCCGATTGAACGGGGCCCCCACATTCACGCCTTGCCCGTTCGGGATGGACTTCGCGCCAGTGGCGTCGGTGCCGATCAAGTTGCCGATAATGGCGTTGTAGCTGGATCCCGCGTCGGCGATCAGGATGCCAGCCAACTGGTTACCGCTGGCGAGGTTGCCCTGCACCACATTGTTGGCGCTGCCGATTTCCATGCTGATGCCGTAGACGGAGTTGCCCAGACCAACCGTGCCGGTAATGTCGGTCCCGACATAGTTGCCGATGACGAGATTGCCCGTGCCGTTGTTGATCGCGATCCCGCTGCCGGTGGTGCCGCTGACGATGTTCCGGTCCCGCGGGTCAGCCCCCCCAATCCGATTGTTGGCGCCGCCGGTGATGAACACCCCGGCATAATTGTTCCCCAACGCCTTGGCGCCGCTCAGGTCGGTCCCCACCAGATTGCCGACTACCACGTTGTTCGATCTGTCGATTTTGATGGCGGAGCCGCCATTGCCGCTGATGAGGTTGCCCTCGCCGACCGGGCCCCGGCCGCGCGATCGATCGCCGCCGATGGTGTTGTAG
>JACRKW010000338.1 GCA_016215215.1 Acidobacteriota bacterium | reverse complement strand
GCGAAGCGCTTGGACTGGAAGCGCACGTCGCCCTGCTGGGCGTCCTTGGCGAGTTGTGGAGCATGGCCGATGGGGACAACTTCAGCTCCGTCGGCGGCAAGGAGGCGCACGCGAGCAGGGACGGGACGGCCGGAGTCCTTGTCGACGATACGGACCTCCAGCGGGCGGCCGTCCAGCAGCGAGGGGGCTGCGCCGAGCAGGAAGTCGCGGCGGCTGGCGCGGGTCGAAGATTCCATCTCACACCTCCTTGGCAGCGGGCTCCGGGCGGCGCAAGAGCACTGCGACGACCAGGCCGGCAGCGGCCAGAGCGGCGAGCGCCAGAAACATATCGTTGTAGCCGCCGGGGAGATCGCCGGCAGCTTTGCGGCGTTCGAGTAGGGCGGCCATCCAACGTGGGACGGTGAAACCGGCAGCACCCCAAGCGGTAAACATCAAACCGTAATTGGCGCCGATCCTGCGGGCGCCGAAGTATTCAGCCGTGAAGGCGGGCATCAGCGCGAGGTAGCCGCCGTAGCAGAAGCCGACCAGGCACAGTCCGGCGAGCACGCGATAGAACTCGCGGCTGCCGGGGAGGAGGAAGGCGCAGGTCGCTGCCGCGATGCCGAACATGGCCATGATGACGGTACGCTTGCCGGCACGGTCAGAGAGCGCTCCCCAGGCGAGCCGGCCCACGCCGTTGAACAACGACATGACGCCAAGCGCCATGCCTCCAGTCATGATGGCGGAAGCGCCAGCGAGCTCGCGGACCAGCGGCGCGGACTCGCCGATGGCAGTGAGACCGACGGCGCTGCCGAGGTAGTAGACCAGCCAAAGGACGTAGAACTGCCACGTGGCCAGCATGGCTTTGGGGGAGAGATCGACGAGAGCGGAGGCCGTGCCCGCCGCGGGAGTCCAGCCTGCGGGCTTCCAGTCCTTTGGGGGAACGCAGAACATGCGCGCGCAGGCCGGCACCACAACGATGAAGACCCCAGCCAGGATGAAGAAGGTGCGTGGAATCGAAGCGGCGTACGCGGCGGGGTCCTTGCCGAGCATCCATTCCAGCAGCGGCGCAAAGATCAGGGAGCCGATGCCGAAACCCATCACGGCTAGGCCGACGACGAAACCGCGGCGGTCAGGGAACCACTTCACGCAGGTGGCGATGGGGGTGACGTAGGCGAAGCCGACGCCGAGCCCGGCGACTGCGCCGTAGGCGAGGTTCAGGCCCATGGGCGTGTCGCCGAACAGCGCGGCCAGCATGCATCCGGCAGCCAGCAGCAGTCCGCCGATGGAGCCGACCAGGCGCGGGCCCTTGCGGTCCTGCCAGAAGCCGGCCACGATCATGGCAAGCGTGAAGAAGAGGATGGACCAGCGATAGGGGGCGATGGATTCGAGCTTCGACCAGCCGTAATGCTGTTCGAGGGGCGCGCGGAAGACGCTCCAGGCGTAGATGATGCCCAGGCAGACCTGCATCAGCACGGCGGCGCCGGCGATGATCCAGCGGTTCGGGGTGGCGGTCATGTTCCGCCTATTGTAGAGCCTGCGAGGGAGTTACGTCCCGACCACAAGCCCGCCGTCGACCGAAATGACAGTGCCATGGATGAAGCTGGCCGCGTCGGAGGCGAGCCAGACGTAGGTGGCGGCGATGTCCTCCGGCTTGCCCATGCGGCCGAGCGGCGTGTGGCCGATCATGGCGTCCATGATCTTGGGAGGCATTGCGGAGAGGATTTCGGTGGCGATGAAGCCCGGCGCGACGGCGTTCACGCGGATGTTGTAGCGGCCGAGTTCGCGCGCCCAGCTCTTGGTCATGGCGATGACGCCGGCCTTGGTGGCGGTGTAGTTGGTCTGGCCGAAGTTGCCGTAGAGGCCGACGACGGAGGAGGCGTTGAGGATCACGCCGCCGCCGGCGGCGATCATGTGCGGGATGACAGCGCGGGCGCAGTGGAAGACGCCCTTCAGGTTGACGTTGACGACGGCGTCGAAGATCTCATCGCTCATCACGGCGGCGACCGCGCCGTCTTTCCACTTGACGATCTGGGCGTCGCGCACGATGCCGGCGTTGTTCACCAGCACGTCGATGCGCCCATGGCGGGCAATGGCCGCGGCGGCGGCCGCGTTCACGTTTTCGGCGTTGGTGACGTCGACTTGTTCGATGCCCTCGCCCGGAGAAACGTCCCACTTCACGACGACGGCGCCCTCTGCGGCGAAGGCGTCCGCAGTAGCTTTGCCGATGCCGGCGGCGGCGCCGGTAACGATGACGATTTTGCTTTTGAGGCCGGTGTCTTGCATAAGAAAGAACTCCAGTCTCCTAAGCTAGCGCGAACCGATGTTCTTCTGGCGAACGGTCGCCGAACCCGCTCATTGGCGGTCGAAACTCTGACGGGCGCGGCCCTGGTGAGAGCCGCGCCCACGGGGTTAGAAGTAAATCTTGGCGCCGAGCACCGTGCGGCGGGCGTCGAGCGTGGAGGTGTACTGGCCGAAGGTCCCGCTGACCTGCCTGCCGGCCGCGTCGAAACGGGCGGTAGTGTCCACACCCTGGAAGCTGGCGTGGTTGAAGAAGTTGTAGAACTCGAAGCGGAGTTGGAGGCGGTAACGGTCGTTCGACGACAGCGGGATGTTCTTGAAGAAGGAGACATCGAAGACATTGGTCCCGGGGCCGCGGAAAACGTCCTTGGGGGCGTTGCCGATGCCGAACTCTTCCTTGGTGGGCGGAGCGAAGGCATTGATGCGGCTGTCGACACCGGCGCCGCCGCCGCCGACGATGTCGGCGCCGCTGACCAGCGAATAGCCGACGCCGGAGGGCGATCCACTGATGAGGGAGGTGACGCCGGAGAGGTCCCAATTGTCGAAGATCCACTTGGCGACGGGATTGTCCCACACCTTGCTCAGCTTGGGGATGGAGTAGGTGTAGTTGAGGACGAAGTTGTGGGTGCGGTCGAAGTTGCCTTTGCCGTAGTTGCGCATGCGGAAGTTGAGGAAGGGGTTGACGGAATCGTTGTTGCCGTTGACGAGGTTCATCGACTTGGACCAGGTCCAGGAGAGGCCGAACATCAGGCCCTTGGAGAAGCGCTTGTTCACCTGGGACTGCATGGAGTGGTAGTTGGATGTCGAGGACATCTCGATGTACTGGATGTCAGCGTAACCGGGCAGAGTGCGCAAGAAATTGTCCGGCAGCGGCGTGTTGCCCGTAGTGGGGTCGATGCTGCTGGCCTTAAAACGCGTGCCGTAGGGTATGGAGTTGAGACTGCGGCGCTGGAGAAGGTGGCGGCCGACGCTGCCCACGTAGGCGACATCGAGGACGCTGCCCCAACCGATGTTCTGTTGAACTCCCATGCTCCAGTTGTAGACCTGTGGCGGCGCGTAATCCTTTTCGATGGCGGTGACACCGGGAGGCGACGTTCGGAAGGGGCTGCGGAGGAGGTCAGCCATCTGGACAAATGTGGCGGTGTTGGTGATGGTGTTGGGCGGCAGTTCGCGGTGGATGATGATCTGGTCGTCATTGAAGCGGTCGAAGAAGATGCCTGCGCCGCCACGGATGGCGGTCCTGCCGTTGCCGAAGACGTCATAGGCAAAACCAAGGCGCGGGGCAAACTGGATTCGGGGGGTGTTGAGCAGGTGCTGGAAGACCACTTTCATGCCCTGGAAGGGAGGCAGGGGGCTTGAGGCGAACTGGCCGATGACCGCGGCGGGGAGTTCCTGTCCGGTGACGGGATCGCGGGCGACGCGGGCGCCGGCGGCATTGCGGTAAGGCTGAATCAGCGGGGGCTGCTTGGCCGGGTCATAGAGCTTGGAATCCCAGGACGCGAGGTTGTCGTCGGCGCTCCAACTGGGCTGGATGTAGTACATGCGGAGTCCGGCGTCGAGCGTCAGCCGGCGGGAGACCTTCCAGGTGTCCTGAGCGTACCATTCGACGTTGAGATAGCGCGAATGGCCGGAAGGATGATTTGTGGATTCGGTATAGCTCTGCACGGTGCCGAGAATCGCATTCGAGTAGGCGTAGTTGGATTCGAGCGGATTATTCACGTCGCGGTTGAAGTTGAAGGTCCCGTTGAAGGCCGAGCCGCGCTGGGCGTTGCGGGTAGTGCGCTCGACGTAGACGCCGAACTTCATGTTGTGGGCGCCGGAGATCCAGGAGAAGTTGTCGTTGTAGTTCCAGATGTTGTTGGTCCCAAAGAAAGGGTAGCGGCTTTCGATGTTGAGAACGCCGGCATTGGGAACGCCGCCGAAGTTGGCGTTGGGGATCAGGTTGTCCGGGTTGGCCGCGGGGTAGAACTGCGTCAAGTTCAAGCCGATCTTGGAGCGGATATTTCTGTCGAAGCCCGCCTGGTTCAGCGGCCCGACGAGCTGTTTGGCGCGGTTGATGCCGAAGGTGAATTCATTCACCTTGGTCGGGCTGAAGGTGCGGATCAGAGTGGCGACGGAGCCGACCGAGTGGATGTCGTAGATGATGGGCAGTTGGGGCCAGCTTGAACTGGCCAGGACGAAGTCGAACTCGCCCTTGAAGGCTTCATAATCCTGGATGCCGCGCCAGTAGAACTGCGTACGAGAGCCGATGTTCCAGTCGATGCGCAATACGGAGTCGCGGCGGGGCTGATTGACGGTGGATTGGATGAGGGCGTTGTAGGAACGCGCCGGGTCGACGGCATTGGGAAGTGGCATGATGTTCATCAGCGCCTGGCCGTTCTTGTCGATGCGGCTGGTGGGGATGATGTTGCCGGCGAAGGGCACGCGGTTGTTCAACGGGTCCCAGATCGGAATCAGAGTGCCGCCCTGGTCGCGGGTTTCCGAGCAGTTGCCCTGACGTTCCATTGCCGTTGGGAAGGTGCGGCGGACCAGGCTTGTCGGAGACTTGCGGGGAAGGAACTCCTGGGACCAGAAGAAGAAGAGCTTGTCGCGGTCCTTATTGAACTTGCCCATGGTGACGGGGCCGCCGACGAAATAGCCGGGGTAGTTGAAGCGGTACTGGGGGCGCTTGAGGTTGTCACGGTTGCGGAAGAACTCGTTGGCGTTGAGAGCCTCGTTGCGGACGAAGTAGTAAGCGCCGCCGTGAAACTCCTTGGTGCCGCTCTTGATCACCGTGTTGATGGTGCCGCCGGAGGAGCGGCCATATTCTGCCTGATAGTTGGAGCGCAGGACTTTGATTTCGGCGACGGCATCGATGGACGGGGCCAGATAGGGGCCGGTCATGGAACCGGTATCGAGGGAGGAGACACCGTCGAGCGTGAGATTCAGGGTGCCCGTGCGGCCACCGTTGACGCTGACGCTGGAGAGGTTATTCCAGCCGGGGGCGTTGCGGTTCTGGGTGTCGACGATGCCGGGGAGAAGCTTGAGCAGGCCGAGGTAGTCGCGACCCTTGAGGGGGATGTTCTGGGTCTGTTCGGTGGAGATGAGGCCGCTGCGCTCGGCGGACTGTGTCTGGAGGCGGGCGGCTTCGGCGGTGACTTCGACAGTCTGGGTCACTTCTCCCAGATCGAGGGTGATGGTCTTGACCACGAGTCGCTCGGCGGAACTGAGCACTAGGCCGGTCTGCTCGTGCTTCTTAAATCCTTTGGCGACAACGGTGAGCTTGAAGTCGCCGGGGAGTAATTGTGTGAAGACAAAGTCGCCGTTGGATTCCGTTCGTGCCTGACGTGTCTGGCTGGTCTGCACGTTCACCAGCGTCAGTTCGGCGCCGGGAATTGCGGCGCCGCTCTGGTCGGTCACGCTGCCTGTGATCGAGCCGGTGAGTCCCTGTCCAAGCGCGATCACGGTGGTGAGCGCCGCTATAGAAATCAGGTTCAGCAAAGTCTTCATCTGTCGCACCTCCAAAAGGGTTGGTGCGAACAGCATACATGATCTGCCGGCATCCTGGGCCGGGCTGTAGCAGAATGGTGACCATGCCATCCCGCCGAGCGTTCCTTTCCACCGTGCCCATGGCGGCCGCCGCCGCTCAAAACTCTGAGTCCGGTTTCCAGCCAGTCTCCGGCTGGACCATCGTCGAGGGCCCTGAAACCGCTTACATCGTCACTCCTGACGAGATTGCGGTGCAGGGCCACGCCACGTTTCCGGCGTGGCTGAGGTCGGGCAAGCAGTATGAGAACTTTGACCTGCGCGGCGAGTTCTTCGTCAAGGGCTGGACGGACTCCGGCATCTACATTCACGCGCCGGAGCATGGCCGGCCGACGTCGGCCGGGTTCCAGATGAAGGTGTTCCACGGCAAAGACACCGAGCCGAAGACCAACTCGGTTGGGGCCATCCTCGGCGCGATCGCGCCCCGGCTGGTGAACGTCCACGACGGATGGAACGAATTCCGTGTGCTGTGCGACTGGCCGCGGCTGCAGATCTGGATGAATGGCGAACTGGTGCACGACCACAACTGCGCCACGCATCCGGCGCTGAACCAGCGGCTGCGTTCGGGTTATGTCGGTATCGCGGCCGCGTCGGTCCCGGTGCGCTTCCGCAACTTCCGCATCAAGGAACTACCCGGCAAGGAGCAGTGGATCAGCCTGTACGAGAAGCCGGAGGACCTGGCGGCGAACTGGGTGGTGTCGGAAGGCAAGCCGGACATCGTCGCGATGGGAGGTGTGTTGCGCGGCGACGGCGCCGGGCACATGGCGACCAAGGAACGTTACCGCGACTTCCACTTCCAGTGCTATATCCGCGGCTGCGCGCAGCACAATGGCGGCATCATCTTCCGCAGCGCCGGCCGGGGCACCGATCCGCTGCGATCCTACGAGATCCAACTTCATCCGGTGGAGGAGGCGCACTTCCCCACCGGCTCTCTGTACCATCTCAAGCGGGCCGTCTACCCGCGGATTCAGGACGAAAAGTGGTTTCATTTCGACCTGTGGGTGATGGGCAGGGAGGCGCGGGTGCGGATCGACGGCGAGACGGTGCTCGAATACGACGAACTGGAGCGGCGCGATGCCGGCTTCATCGAACTGCAGACGCACCGCCGCGGGTACTGGCTGGAGTTCAAACACATCCGCGTCCAGCGCCTGTGATTGGACTTAGCGGGCCGGAACTCGGGGGATGGGCGGCGCGGTGGCCAGGGCCGTGTTCAGGCTATCCAGGACACTCGTCACCCGTTCACCCCAGGAAGACGTACTTTGGCGCTTCCACTTACTCCACGGCCGGTCCATCTTGGCGATGAAATCGCGGGTCGCTTTCTCGTCGCCCTTGAGTGCCCGCGAGTACAACTGGTCCAGCTTGGACAACTCCCCATAGTCGTAACCCGCGCGAGACAGCGGCCTCACGTAGGCTATGTAGAAACCCATGTGGGCCATCTCCTCACCTGCAGCCAACCGGCGCGCTTGAGCCACATCCCGGGGCGTATGTTTGCCGGCCATCAATTCCGCTGCCAGCCGTCCCACGGCATCGAACCAGCCGGTGGCGGCCGCGCGCCGCAAGTAGGTCATGCCGCGTTCAAATTATCCCATCGACCCTCCACCCCAAAGCAGCACGCCAGAGAGCTCGCTCATGGCGGCAATATCACCCTGTGCGGCGCCCAAGGCGAGAAGCCGGGCGCCCTCTTCCACATTCTGCGCCACCGCATCGTCGTAGCCATTCACAAGCTTGCTCCCGAGCAGCCATTGCGCCTGCGGATCCCATTTGGCGGCGGCCGATTCCAGTAATCGAAGGCTTTCCTCCTGGTTCTTCGCCACGCCTCTGCCCTCGCTGTAACACCAGGACAGCCTGTATTCACCCTCGGCGCTGCCGCGCGCCGCCGCTTCAGCGTAGAGCTTGGCTGCCGCACCTGGGTTCTTGCTCAGTCCGCACTCGCCGTCCTCGTAACACCTGCCCAACTCGACCTGCACCCTGGGGTCGCCGCCTGCGCGCGCCAGTTCGATCAGCCGCAATCCTTCAGCCTGGTCTTTGGCGACCCCTTTGCCTTCCAGCGTCAGCAGACCCAACCGAAGCCGGCCGCGAGGAGAGCGCGGCTCTGCTCGCGCGTAGAGCCGCGCCTTTTCCACGGGGTCCTCGGTGATGTAGCCCAAGTCCACCGCCGCGGCCACGCTGCCTTTCTCCATGGCCAGCTTCAACAGCCGGATTCCCTCGTCTTTTCGTCCCGGCCACAACAGCGGCGTCTCGGCGTAGAGCTTGCCCAGCCTCGCCATCGCCTCGGCGTGCCCTTGTTCGGCGGCCTTGGCAAACCACGCTGCCGCCTGCGCCAAGTCGCGGTCCACGCCCCGCGGCACAAGGAAGACCAAGCCCATTTGATACTGCGCGTCGACGTCGCCCTCCTTAGCCTTGGGCAGCGCCTCGCCGAGAGTCATGGGACCGGCAGGCTTCTTCGCGGCAGCTTCCTTGCTGTCCAACTCGGCCGCCCGCGCTGCCAGCTTGGCTGACTCCAGTTCGACGGAACGGCGTTCCAGCTCCTTTTCCAGTCGTCCCAACCTCTCCTCGGCGGCCTTCCGCGCATCCCCACCTTCGGCAGTCCTCACGGCCAGCTTGGCCTGATCGCGCTCCAGTTCGGCGCGCTGAACGCGCAGCTCCGCCGCGGCGATCTTCTGTTTGGCCTCCGCGACGGGGTCTTGCGCTGCCATCTGAGCCAAGCAGACGAACGACGCAAACACAGCCCTCCACAACCAGCTGGTCATGTAGTGAAGCTTCCTCTTCGCTTACACCAGATTGGGAAAAGTATACAGCAGCAGGCGTCAAATCGAGCCCCAAGTTGCAAGAAATATTGTCGTCGCGATGACGAAAACATGACCTCTTGGTAGTGATAGATGACCGCTGATCTGGGGGTGATTCTCAGGTCCGTTCTTTTGCGGCTGGACTTGTGTCACTGGCTGGAGTTCAAGCACGTTTGCGTCCAGCGCCGGTGATTGGTGATCTGATGTTCGCCTACTCGGGGTTCGCGGTTTGTCTGCTGTAGCGCAGATACAGAAGGCGGCCGGCGGCGATGATGGCGATGGTGCAGCCCCAGACCTTGAGTTCGTAGCGGAGAACGTCCTGGACGTCCGGCGTGGGGACGACGGTGCAAACGAGCATAAAGAGGGTCGTGGCCATGCCGAGCGCGGCGCTCCAGCGGGCGCCGGACTTCCAGGCGGCGGCGAAGATGTAGACGTAAGGCAGCAAGCCGGTGATCACCATGAGGTCGACGACTGTCTGGTAGCCGGAACGAAGTGTTTCGCCGGCGTTGCACAGCACGAGAAACACGGCGGCAATGGCGCCGACGGCGAGGATGGAGACGTAGGGCGTGCCCCAGCGGGGATGGATGCGGGCCAGTTGGCTTGGCAAGAGTTTGTCGACTCCCAGGGCATATGGCAGGCGCGAGGCCGTGATGCCGATGACGCTCAACTGGCCGGTGGCGGCGCAGAGCATGAGCAGGGCGGTGACGGTAGCGATCCAATGCCAGCCGGTGAACGCCACCGAGGCGGCGGCGGCTTGGGTGACGCCGTGCATGGGGCTGATGGCGCCGTCGGGCAGGACCACCTGTAGGGCGGCCGTTCCGGTGACGAAGACGGCGGCGATCATGGGCGACGCGATGGCGGCGGCGCGGGGCAAGTTCTTGCGCGGCTCGACGATTTCGCCACCGAGGACGGCCGACATCTCGAGGCCGGTGAGAGCGAAACCGATCTGCGCCAGGAAGCTGACGCGCGTCCAGTTCCAGTCGGGCCAGAGCTGAAACTGAGTAGCCGATCCCTGTCTGGCGTAGACAACGGCGGCGGTGGCGGCCATGGCGGCCACCAGAACCAGCAGCGCGGCGGCGCCAAGGTTGTCGAGCCACTTGCCGAACTTGAGTCCAAGCAGGTTGGAGACGATCACGAGGACGAGCAGCAGCATGGAAAAGGCGAAGATGAACCCGCGGTGGTCGGCGTAGGCGACGAAGCGCGGGCCCAGGGCATAGACGGAGATGCTGGCGAAGGTCATCAGCATGACGGGAAAGAGCACGGCCAGGCCGAGCCAGTAGACCCAGAAGCAGAGGTAGCCGTGCCAGGGGCCGAAGTGGTGCCGGGTCCAGACATAGAGGCCGCCCTGCGCTGGGAAGCGCGAGGAGAGCCGCCCGACGGCGAAGGCAGTGGGGATGAAGAAGAAGGCAATGCCCAACAACCAGTTGGTGATCGAGCCGGGGCCCGTTTGCGCGCCCATGGCGATGTTGCGAAAGCCGCACACTCCCACGAAGGAGAAGAACACCAGGTCGCGCAGGTGGAGTTCCTGGCGCAGGGCGGGCCGGCCGGAGTCCGTCACGCGGTGATCTTCCGCCCCTGACGGTAAGCGAGGTTGGCCATATGGGGTCCTGCGACAGCTGCGGCGGCGGTCTCGACGGTGCAATTGGGCTCCTTGCGGGACTTGATGCAATCGAGGAAGTTTTGCTGATGGAGCTCGCCGGAATCCTTGTCGGGCATTTCGGCGACGATGTCCTTGGGCGGGCTGGCGGTCCAGGGCTGGGCCGAGCCTCCGGGATCCTTCACTACACGGTAGCCGCGGCGGTCTATGAACATGGTGGCCTGCTCGCCTTGCAGAGTAATGGACCAGTCGAACTCGTAGGCGCTGGCGTAGTTGAGCGTCCAGGTCGCCATCATGTCCTGGTATTCAAAGACTGCGGTGAAGACGTCGGGGACCTCGCCTCTCTTCGCGTTGGCGATGCAGCCTCCGCAGATGGCGGACTTGGGCGAGGAGTTGCCGGTGAGCCATTGGACCACGTCCATGAGGTGCGTACCCTGGTCGGTCATGTTGCCGCCGGAGTAGTCCCAGAAACCGCGCCACCACCAGAAGCGCTTGGGGTCGAGCGGGCGGTGAGGGGCCGGCCCCTGGAAGCGCTCCCAGTCGAGCTTGCCGGAGGGCGGATCGTCGCGCAGGGGTACGTCAAAATGCCAGTTCCACATGGCTTTGGCGAGCGAGATCTTGCCCAGCGCGCCGTCGCCGATCAGCTTGCGGGCGTTGTGGATG
>JACRKW010000278.1 GCA_016215215.1 Acidobacteriota bacterium | reverse complement strand
TTCGCGGTCGATGATACCGGTGGCGCGGTCGACGAGGGTGTCCATGAACTCCTGCGGATCGGTGATGGTTCCGACCTCGTTGGGCATCCAGGTGCGCATCCGGCGGCCGCGGTTGTCGGTCCAGGTCATGGAGTCGGTGAAGATGTAGTCGAACAGGGCGGCGGCGGAGCGGGAGAACATCTGGGTCCACTCGCGGCCCTCGGCCTGCATGGCGACGTAGACGGGCTGGCCGTGCATGGTCTCAAAGAACTTGCGGGCGCTCAAGTCGTCCTCGACGGTGAAGCCTTTGCCGCAGTTGATGGCCAAGCCGTAGAAGATACCGTCGCGTCGGGATTTTTCCAGCGCCTGATCGAGCGTGAGGCCGCTCTTGAGGTGGACATGGTAGTCGACCATGGGGTAGTTGGCGCGGGCCAGGTCGATGACGTTGCGGAAATCGGCATCGTCGGCGGGGACGATGGCGCCGGCGGGTGTTGGAGTATCGGCGGGCAACGGGCGGACGCGGATGGAGCGGAATCGCGCCTTGGAGCCGGGATCGTGACACTGCAGCGCGAATGTGCCCTGATCGAGGAAGCGCTCAGGTTCAAGGCCGGCGGGGATGTAGGGCGTGGCTGGCTCGACGTAGTCCACCACCAACATGCCGTTGAGGCGCACCTGGATGTTCTTTCCGCGGACCAGGACATTGAGCTTGAACCACTCGTTGTCGTTGACCAGTTTCTTATAGACGTTGCGCAGTCCGTAGAGCGAGCCGGTGCGCTTGTGTTCGCGGTAGGAGCCCTCGCCGGTGGCGGTGTTGTTGATCTGGATCTCGAAGCCCTTGACGGGGAAGCCCTTCTCCTGGAACTTCGTGTGGAAGTAGACGCCGGAGTTGGCGGCGGGCGACGCCATGGCCTCCACTTCGAGTTCGAAGTTGCGGAAGGTGGCGGCCTGGACGGGGCCGGTGTAGAAGAGATGGGAGCGAGGGCCGCCGGCCGCGAGGGCGCCGTCGATTACCTTCCAAGACGAATTGCTCTCACTAGCGCGCCAACCGTTCAGGGAGCGGCCGTCGAAGAGGCTTACCCAATCGGACTGCGCAAATGCAGGAGCGGCTAGCGAGGCCGCGAAGGCGCGGCGCGTAATTTCAGGCCGAGGCATACCAGATCCTCCGAGGACAGTATATGCCGCGGGTCGATGCGCCTGCCGCGAAAAGCCACGCCTTCCATCTCCAGGCGTGTGCGCTGCTCGAGAGCAGAGCCATAACGCAAGCGAATTTCGCCGCCCGCGCCGGTGACGCGCTGCCAGGGCAGGGAATCGCCGTGGAGGCGCAGGAGGCGCGCCACGAGGCGATGGTACAGAGGATAGCCGGCGGCTGCGGCGACGGCGGAGTAGGCGGCGGTCTTGCCTTTGGGAATGGAGCGGATGACGCGCAGGATGGAGGCGTCGCGCTGCTCGTTGGGTGTGTGCGCTTCGCGGATCAGGGCGCGTTCGAGGCGGGCTCGCTGGAGGGGAGTGAGGGGAGGGCGTTTCAACGGTAGGCCTCGGAGCGGTTTCGCACGTGCCGGATTTCCATCCTGCCACCCGGCGCCTCAAGGAAGAGCACTCGCCAAGGTCCCACGCGAAGGCGTTTGTAGCCACTCCAGCGGCCCGTCAAGCGACGGACATCGCCTTGTTTCGTCTCGAGGTACTGGGCGATGCTTCTGAGTATTCCCAGTGCAGACGCCTGGTCGATCCGTAGCAGGTCGGCTCTGGCTGATTCCGCCCAGAGAGGTGGGTCAGGCAAGCCCGAATTCCTTCAGGACATCTTCATGCGACACGACGCGTCCGGAGCGAACCTCTTCCTCGGCTCTCAGCAGCGCAGCGGCTTCCTGATCCGTCACTGGTTCGTCATCCGGAGGGCAGAGCGCGAGGCGCACGCGCCAGAGTTCACTCTCAGGTACTTCGTCGAGTAATTGATGGAGGTACTGCCGGTCAGTGGCCATGGATGGCTCCTGTCCTGATTGTGCCACGAAAACGCGGCTTTTCAGACGCCCCAGCAGTAGTCTTCGACGGCCTTTTCGATGGACTCGTCCTTGTCGGAGAGGCGCATGAGTTCGAGGCGGATGGCGTCGACCAGGGCGTTCCAGGAGGCTTCGAGGATATTCTCGCTGACGCCGACGGTGGACCAGCTGCGGCGATGGTCGGACCACTCGACGAGCACGCGCACCTTGGAAGCGGTGCCCTTTTCCGTGCTGATCACGCGGACTTTGTAGTCTGTGAGCCGCACGCTGGCGATGGCGGGGTAGACGGCCGACAGGCACTGCCGGAGGCAGAGGTCGAGCGCGTTCATGGGGCCTTCACCGGTGGCGGTGGCCGAGTGGATGGCGTCGTTGACGCGCAGGATGACGGTGGCCGAGGTGGTGGAGTCGCGGTTGCCGATCATGCGGGTTTCGACCTCGAAACTGACCACTTCGAAGAAGTGCATGCCCGGCTGGAGGGCTTCGCGAACGAGGAGTTCGAAGGTGCCCTCGGCTGCTTCGAGTTCATAGCCGAGGTACTCCATGGTCTTGATGCGGTCCAGCAATTCGCGCTTGGCGTCGTCGGTGAGGCGGTCGCCGAGGCCGTGCTGCTGGAGCTTGTAGAGCACGTTGCCGCGGCCGCTGAGATCGCTGAGCAGGACGCGCTGGCGGTTGCCGACGACCGAGGGCTTGATGTGCTCATAGGTCATGGAGTCCTTGAGCACGGCGGAGACGTGGACACCGCCCTTGTGGGCGAAGGCGCTGCGGCCGACGAAGGGCTGGTTGGCGGCCAGGGGCAGGTTGGCGAGCTCGGCGATGTAGTGGGCGACGGAAGTCAGCGAAGTGAGCTTCTCCGGGCCGATGGTGGTATGGCCCAGCTTGGCTTCCAGGATGGCGATGACGCTGGAGAGGTTGGCATTGCCGCAGCGTTCGCCGTAACCGTTGATACAACCCTGGACGTGGGTGACGCCGTTCTCCACGGCGGCGATGGTATTGGCCGCGGCGAGATCGCAGTCGTTGTGGCAATGGATGCCGAGGATTCCGTCAAAGCGGCTCCTGACATCGGAGACGATCTCGGCCAGTCGATGGGTAAGTGTGCCGCCGTTGGTGTCGCAAAGGCAGAGGACGTCGGCGCCGGCGGACTTGGCGGCCTCCAGCGTGCGAAGGGCGTAATCGGGGTTGGCGGCATAGCCGTCGAAGAAGTGCTCGGCGTCGTAGATCACCTCGCGGCCGTGCTCCTTAAGGAAGCGGATGGTGTCGGAGATGAGGGCGAGGTTTTCCTCGAGGGAGATGCCGAGGACGCGCGTGGCGTGGATATCCCAGGTTTTGCCGAAGATGCTGATGGCAGGCGTGGCGGCCTCCAGCAGCGCGAGCACGTTGGCGTCCTGTTCCACCGGGTTGCGGGCGAAGCGCGTGGCGCCGAAAGCGGTGAGCTTGGCGTGTTTGAGCTTCAGCCCGCGAGCGCGTTCGAAGAACTCCTTGTCCTTCGGGTTGGACATCGGCCAGCCGCCCTCAATGTAGTCGATGCCGAGATCGTCGAGCTTCTGGGTAATGAGAAGCTTGTCGTCCACGGAAAAGGAGACGGACTCGCCTTGTGTGCCGTCGCGGAGGGTGGTGTCGAAGGTCCAGATGCGCATGGTGGTGCTTTCGGTTTACTCTTCGACCTTCTTCTTCTTGAGGAAGGTCATCATGTCGCGCAACTCGGCGCCGACGGTTTCGATCTTCTGCTTGCGGGCCGCCTCTCTCATGCCAAGGAAGCCGGCGCGGCCGCCCTTGTTTTCCGCCATCCAATTCCGGGCGAATTCGCCGGTCTGGATTTCGGCCAGGATCTTCTTCATCTCGTCGCGGGTCTGCTGTGTGATGATGCGGGGGCCGCGGGTGTAGTCGCCGTACTCGGCGGTGTCGGAGACCGAGTAGCGCATGTAGCTGAGACCGCCCTCGTAGATGAGGTCAACGATGAGCTTGAGCTCGTGGAGGCACTCGAAGTACGCGATTTCCGGGGCGTAACCGGCATCGACGAGAGTTTCGAATCCGGCGCGGATGAGCTCCGAGGCGCCGCCGCAGAGGACGGCCTGCTCGCCGAAGAGGTCGGACTCGGTCTCTTCCTTGAAGGTTGTTTCGATGACGCCGGCCTTGAGCGAGCCGAGGGCGAGAGCGTAGGCCAGCGCGTTTTCCAGCGCCTTGCCGGAGGCGTCCTGGGCAACGGCGACCAGCGCCGGGACGCCTTGGCCTTCGGTGAAGACCTCGCGCACGCGGTGGCCGGGGGCCTTGGGGGC
>JACRKW010000277.1 GCA_016215215.1 Acidobacteriota bacterium | reverse complement strand
GTGATAGCCGCGCGGATCTCAGGCTCCCCCGGCGAAACGTTCGACTGCGAGCCGACGCCGAGGTAGAACTTCTCGCCCTTGGCGTCGAACAGAATGGTGCGCGTCCAGTGCCCTGAGGGCGCTTCCTTCAGCGAGACTACCTCTTCGCCCGGGCCGGTGGCGAGCTTCTTGGAATCGTACTTATAGCGCTTCACCGAGGTGGTCTCGGCGATGTAAAGGTAGTCCTTCCAGAGAGCCAGACCGAAGGGACGGTCGAGGTTCGAAGCGATCTGCGTCTGCTCTTCGCTCGAAATGCGGCCGTCCTTGTTCCTGTCGACCAGCGCATAGACCGAGCCGGCCTTCATGCTGTCGGAAAGAAGGATCTCGCCCGACGGTCCCTGGATCATGTAGCGCGGCCGCTCGAAGCCGGAGGCGAACTCCTGGATGTCGAAGCCGGCCGGAATCTGGAGCGTCGCGCCGTCGGGGCGCGCAACCACACGCGGCGCGTTGGAGGCCGAAGGCGTGTGATACGGGTTGGGAAGCTTTGGCGGCGTCTGGCCGGCGGCGGCGAAGCCCAGCGACGCCGCGATGATGGTGATGGTGTAAGCCCTCATTACCTCCAGTCTACCGGCTCGTTTGGGCGAATGTGACGCGGTAGAGTTTGTTGCCGCCGTCCTCGGAGAGCAGCAGGCTTCCGTCCTTCAACTGGAGCAGGCCGATAGGACGGCCCCAGACGTCCTTGGACTTCGGGTCGAGCATGAAGCCGGTGAGGAAATCCTCCTGCGGGCCGGAGGGCTTGCCGTTGCTGAACGGGATGAAGACGATGGAGTAGCCGGTGCGCTCGGCACGGTTGCTGGAGCCGCGGAAGGCCAGGAACGCCCCGCCGCGATAGCGGGCCGGAAACATCTTGCCGGTGTAGAAACGGGCGTCCATCACGGCAACGTGAGACGGGGTGAGGATCACGTCGGGCACCAGCGTCTTGGCGACCAGGTCCGGACGCTGGCCCTTGTTGCGCGGCTCCTCGTTGGGGCCGATGTAGGCGTAGGGCCAGCCGTAGTAACCGCCCTGCTGAACTTCAATGAAGAAATCGGGCACCAGGTCATCGCCCAGACCATCCCGCTCCTGGACGGCCGCCCAAAGCTTTCCGCTGGACGGGCACCAGTCCATGCCGATCGGATTGCGGACGCCGGAGGCGATGACTTCGCGGCCTGAGCCGTCCGGGTTGTAGCGCAGAATGGCGGCGCGGTATTCCGGATCGCCCGGCGTGATGTTGGAGCGGGAACCGATGCCGACATAGAGCTTCGCCCCTTTGCGATCGAAGAGGAGCGTGCGGGTCCAGTGGCCCTGCCCTTCGTCCTTGAGTGGAATGACTTCCTGTGCAGGCCCGACGGTGAGTTTCCTGCCGTCATAGGGGTAGCGCTTGATGGAGGTGGCTTCGGCGACGTATAGATAGTTCTTCCAGAAGGCCATACCAAAGGGGCGGTCGAGGTTGCCGATGAGCTTGGACTTCTCATCGGCGGAGATCTTGCCGTCCTTGTTGCGGTCCACCAAAGCGTAGACTGCGCCGTTCTTGACGCTGTCGGAGAGCAGGACCTCGCCCTGTTTACCTTGGACCAGGTAGCGGGGCTTCTCGAAGCCGGAGGCGAACTCTTCGGCGTTGAAGCCGGCCGGCACGCGGAGTCCTACGCCGTCGGGGCGCTGGATGATCTTGGGCGCATTGGCGGCCGAGGGCGTGTGGTAGGGCGGAGGCAACTTTGGAGCCTGTCCGGCGGCCACCGAGCCCAGTGCGGCCGCGAGTCCCAGAATGGAGTAGATTCGCATCATGACATTCTATCGGGCCGGCGAGCTTCCTGACTGGGAAATCTCGTCCTGGCTCAATACCGGGGAGCCGCTGGCACTGGCCGGACTGCGGGGCCGGGTCGTGGCCGTCTACGCATTTCAGATGCTGTGTCCGGGCTGCCTGGAGTTCTCACTGCCGCAGGCGCAGCGCGTGCATGAGCAGTATGCGCGGGATCAGGTGGCGGTGGTCGGGCTGCATACCGTGTTCGAATCGCACACCAGAATGGGCGATGAAGCGCTGGCGCGGTTCCTGAAGGAGAAGGGTTACACGTTCCCGGTGGGGGTTGACGCACCGGGCGTACTCTGGGCGCCGCGGACAATGGAGCGGTGGGGCTTGCAAGGCACGCCGTCGCTGGTTCTGATCGACGGTGCGGGTAGGCGGCGCATGCAGAAACTCGGGCACGAGAGCGACGAAGCGTTGGGGACGGCGGTTTCGCAGCTGCTGGGCGAACGGCAGGGGCGGCATGAGTGAATGGATGTAGAAGGGCGGGCACGGCTATTCGCGGAATCAAGAACTGGGATCCGGAGCCAGATGAGGGCGGAGCGCTGAGTGCGCGGCCTCTTCCTGGTGGTGGAGATTCGCCGGACTCAACGTCGTTCGGCCGGAGGAAGCCTATCATTCCGTTGAGCTTTCGGTGTATAGTGGTGCGCAGGGGCTGACGCAAGGAAGCTCCGTTCCGCTTTGGACTTTGGGATTCCGAATTTGGACAGACACGGGCGCCGGACCGGCTGAGGAAGCCGGGACGGGCCTTTTTCTGTTTTAGGAGCACTACACACCAACACATGAGCATCAAGAAGAACCAGCCGCATGTTTCCTTCTAGGTACCCCCGCCCGCGCGTCAAGATCAGAGAGAACGTAAACGAGGCCATCCGGGCGCGGGAGGTACGCGCGGTCTTCCCGGATGGGACGGTGGAAATCATGCCGACGCAGGCGGCGATCCGGCGGGCCCAGGATATGGGCCTGGACCTGATCTGTATCGCGCCGACGGCAGAGCCTCCCGTTGCCAAGGCCATGGATTATGGCCAGTGGCAGTACGAGCAGAAGAAGAAGCAGCACGAGGCGAAGAAGAAGCAGCACGTGATCCAGGTGAAGGAGTTGAAGTTCAGGCCGAACACCGACGATCACGACTACGACTTCAAGATGAACCACGCCATCAGGTTCCTCGCCGACGGCAATCGCGTGAAGGCCGTGGTGCAATTCCGCGGGCGCGAGATTGCGCACACCGATCTGGGACGCAAGCTGCTGCTGCGTTTTGCGGGAGACCTGGCCCAGCACGGCTCGGTGGAAGGCCAACCGAAGTTGGAGGGGCGCAACGCCCACGTGATCATCAGCCCGCTGAAGAAGGACGCCAAGGACAAGCCGAAGGACAAGCCGCAGCCAAAGCCGGTGCTTCAGCTCAGCCTGGATCCGCCCAAGCCCCCTCAGTGAGTTGGTAGTTCCGCCTCAATAGAAGAGGTACTTCTGCCACTTCTCATCGCTCCGCCCGAGCAGACGCATGAGGTGTCTGCCGGTGTGCAAACTGAAGGGGCGTGGCGTGTGGAGGAGCCGCATGCCTGCCTCGTCCGGGGTGCGGTTGCCCTTGCGGTTGTTGCATGCGTGACAGCAGGCGACGAGATTCTCCCAGGTGGTTTCGCCGCCTCGGGAGCGTGGAACCACGTGGTCCAGCGTAAGGTCGATGCTGTTGAAGACCTTGTGGCAATACTGGCACGTGTAACGGTCGCGCATCACGATGTTCTTGCGCGAAAGGGCGCGGGTCTGGTGCGGGATGCGCCGGTACTCCAGCAAGCGGATGACGCTGGGCATGGGCACCGCGGCGCGCTGGGCGTGGATGCTGCCCGGGTTGTGCTCTTCGGCCAGCGCGACACCCTTCAGGATGAGCACCAGTGCGCGGCGGGCGGCACAGATGTTGATGGGCTCGTAGCTGGAGTTGAGTACCAGGACAGGCCTGTGCAGGCG
>JACRKW010000276.1 GCA_016215215.1 Acidobacteriota bacterium | reverse complement strand
GGAGGAGAGGCTCCAACGCGGCGGCCACAAGGCGTTCCACGTGGCGGCCCTCAGCAGCAGCGCCTCGGCGTCGTCGATACGGCCGGCGGATTCGAGCGTGGCGGCGGCGGCAATGAGCGCCTCGGCATTGCTCGGATCCAGCTCCAGGCTGCGGCGCCACAGCGGCAGGGAGTCGAGCGCCTCCTGCTCACTCATGCGGGCGGCGGCACGCCAGCACTCCGGGTTTGGTGGGGTGAGAGCGCAGGCGCGGACGGCGCTGGTGGCATCGTGTGCGGAACGCAGGCTGAGGTCGGCCCAGGCTCGCAAGGTTGTAGTCCACGCCGCGGCGAGTAATACAACTACAGCGAGAAGTAGGGAATGACGTGCAACAAGATTCATGCTGGCCGCCGGCCACCGATATGAATAGTGGGCGCGGCTGAGAAATTCTTGCCGGAATTTCCACCATGTCTGCAGCGGGCCCCGCGGAGGGCCCTTCGAGAAAGAGGACGGCGCAGATGACGAAGACAGTGGTAGGGATGGTGGCGTTCGCGGTCTGGAGTCTCGCCGCCGGCGGCGATACCGATGTGGCTGGAAAGCAAGCTGTGATCGGGCAGGCGGTCAGCCAGGGGACACTGAAGGTAAACAAGTCTTCGGTGCGGGACAGTGCGACTTTGTACGCCGGCAATGAGTTGGAGGCTGGAAACTCGCCGGTCCGCTTCATGCTGAAGAATGGCGTGCGCGGATCTCTGAGCCCGGCGTCGACGGCGTCGATGTTCGCCGACCGTCTGGAGGTGAAGTTGGGCGACGCGGCAATCGCCCCGGCCGCTGGTTTCCGGGTAGAGGCCGGCGGCTTGACGCTGGCGGCCGGCAAGTCCGGGCGGGTACAGGTGCAAGTGCAAAAGGAGAAAGTCCTTGTTGCATCGCTGAGCGGCGCCACGGAGGTCTTCGATGCGTCGGGGCTTCTGCTGGCCCGTGTGACGCCCTTGCAGCCTCTGGAATTCGAGCCCATCAAAGAGCCACCACAGGCCATCACTGTGACAGGCGTGCTCGAGAACAAGGATGGCAGGTTCCAGCTCAAGGACGAGGTGACCGGCCTGGTATATGAGTTGCAAGGGGAGGCACTGAAGGCGAGCGACGGGAAGCGTATTCACGTGACTGGGAAACTCCAGGCCGCGGCGCAGGGCCAGCCCCAAGTGATCGCGGCCGAAAGGACCAGTGCGGCCGGCACGGCCAAGTCAGGCAGCGGGATCAAGCGCGGCACCAAGATCAGCATGGGGGTGAGCATCGCCGCCGTCGGGGCCGCCGCAGCCACCTTCGCTGCCATCAGCCGCTGAACGCTCGTCCGTCAACCGAGCGGTGATTGTGACCCACCGGGCGGGGTTTCAGCAGGCAACTGACGTAGCGCTGCGGCCGGACCGCCTGATCTGGTAATTGCAGACTCAACAGGCGATCCAACTCGTCTTCCGCTCTCGCGTGCCGGTGATGGAGCTATGAGAGCACCTTCGCACCAACCTGCGGTCTCTGGACGAGGCCGGCGCCGTAAGGTGGATGTTACAATTGGCGAACGCCAGGTGTGAAGACGTAGCGAGAGTTGCCTGGCACGGGCCGCAGGAGGGAGTAGCCACGGTTGTGAACAGTCACGCCATCGAGTTGAAGCGGAGGCAACGCTTTGAGTTTGGGGAGAACTGGACCCGGTTTTTGACTCTGTTGGATGATGACCGGATTGAGACTGCAACGGAGTCCCTGCGCACCATGCTCGAGGTCAAGGACTTGCGTGGCCGGCGGTTCCTCGACGCTGGTTGCGGCAGCGGGCTCTTCAGCCTGGCGGCACGCCGGTTGGGGGCAAGAGTCCACTCCTTCGACTACGATCCAAAGTCAGTGGCATGCACGGCGGAGCTCAAGCGGCGCTACTATCCGGGCGACGAAGAATGGACGGTAGAAGAGGGCTCGGTCCTGGAGCGGGAGTACCTGGGCAAGTTGGGCCACTTCGATGTCGTGTACTCGTGGGGAGTGCTTCACCATACCGGAGCGATGTGGGACGCGATCCGGAATGTATCCGAGTTAACAGCGAAGGGCGGAAAGCTCTTCATCGCCATCTACAATGATCAGGGTGGCAGGAGCCGGCGTTGGCGGTGGGTGAAAAGAAAATACAACCAACTGCCATCCAGCCTGCGGTTTCTGCTGGTGATCCCCGCCGCGATCTTCAATTGGACCCCGCTGGTGCTGAGTGGATTGCTGCGCGGGAAGCCTCTTGAGGCCTTCGCAGGGTATAAGAAGAACCGTGGCATGTCGCCCTATCGCGACTTGCTGGATTGGGTGGGTGGGTATCCTTTCGAGGTGGCGAAGCCAGAGGAGATATTCGATTTTCACCACCAGCGGGGGTTTGAGCTGGTGCGAATGAAGACGCGCGGAGCCGGCCTGGGCTGCAACGAATTCGTATTCACCAAGAGGGACTGACCGGGCAGAGGAGTGGCCCTATGCCAGCACCAGCCAGTGACCACGCCGCCAGAAATTCTCGTAACAGCCGCTGAAGTGGCTGCAAACGGTGGGAAGAGGCTGCGATCCTTGGCACCCCGTTCGGTAAGGGTCTGGCGACTGAGTTGGTGAGCCGGAACCAGGCGGGCAAAGGAGGGGCGCCTGGGGTGGGACTGGGCGCTTGAACTGGCGGCGCGGTTGGTACGATGAGAATGGGCCGGAGCCTAGATGGCGCCCTGTGCGCCGCGGTGTAGCCGATCCGAGGTGGAATCCGAGACATGTGCGGTATAGCTGGCTTTGTCACTGACCCCGGCCTGACTCCCGAGCGGGCTCTGCTCAAGAGGATGTGCGACCGGATTCAGCACCGGGGACCAGACGGTGAGGGCTACTTCACTGATGAGCGGGTAGCGCTGGGCCACCGGCGGCTGAGCATCATCGACGTCGAAGGCGGCGCGCAACCGCTGGGCAATGAGGACGGACGCTACCAGATCGTCTTCAATGGCGAGATCTACAACTACCGGGAATTGATGGCCGATCTGCAGAGCCGCGGGCATCGGTTCAGGACGCACAGCGATACCGAGGTGATCGTCCACCTCTACGAGGAGCTAGGCCCGGAGGCGATCTGCAAACTGGTAGGGATGTTCGCCATCGCCATTTGGGACCAAAAGGACCGGACCCTGCTCCTGGCCCGGGACCGCTTCGGGGAGAAACCACTCTATTACTCCCTGGAAGTGCCGGGGATGAAAGTGCTGTTCGCCTCCGAATTGAAGGCGATGACGCTGGTGCCTGGTTTTCCTTCGGAGGTATCGGCTGAGGCGGTGGCGGAGTTCCTGAATTTCAGCTACGTCCCGGATCCGGACACGATCTACCGGCGGGTGAGAAAACTGGCGCCGGCCGAATGGCTGCTGGTGGATGGCGAAGGGAAAGTCCGGCGGGAAACATATTGGCGGCCTGAGTTCCTCGGGGAAAGCGCGCCGGATGAGCGCGCAAGCCAGGAGCGTTTGGACGCGCTCGCGCGGGAGAGCGTAGTCGGCCAGATGGTGAGCGACGTACCGCTAGGAGGGTTTCTGAGCGGTGGCGTGGACTCAAGCGCGGTGGTTGCCTACATGGCGCAATCCGCTCCGGAGCACGTCAAGACCTTCTCAATCGGATTCACCAGCAAGGAATACGACGAGCTGAAATACGCCCGGCTGGTGGCCGAGAAGTACGAGACAGATCACTCCGAAGAAACGGTCACTCCTGAAATCGATGTCATCCTGGACAAACTGGTGCATCACTACGACGAACCGTTCGGCGACTCCTCGGCGATCCCCACGCTCTACTTGGCCAGGATGACGAGGAAGCACGTCACCGTCGCATTGTCGGGCGACGGTGCTGACGAACTGTTTGGCGGTTACCGGCGGTATAGCTTTGCCCTGATGGAGGAGCGTGCGAGAGGGTTGGTGCCGGAATGGGCGCGGCGGCGCATCATCCGGCCGGTAGCCCATTACTACCCCAAGTTCGACTATATGCCCAGGGTGTTTCGAGCCAAGTCGACACTGACAGGCATAGCATCCACGTTCGAGGAGGCGTACTACCGGGCGATGACCAGGTTTGGCGACGAGGGCCTGGACGCGGTGCTGAGTGGCGACTTGAGGCGCGAGTTGAACGGGTATTCCTCGTGCGCGCGGTTCTGCGAACGCTTCGCCCCCCTTCAGAGGCTGCCGAAACTGGCGCAACTCCAGGCAGTGGACTGGCAGACCTATCTCCCAGGGGACATCCTGGTGAAGGTGGACAGGGCGGCGATGGCGTACTCGCTTGAATCGAGGGCTCCCTTTCTGAACCACCGGCTGGCTGAGTTCGCTGCGTCGCTGCCAACCAATCTCAAGATCCGTGGAACCACCGGGAAGGTCCTTTTTAAGCGGGCTGTCGGCGTGCATCTGCCTGAGCGGACTGTGACACGCAGGAAGATGGGGTTTGCGGTCCCGCTCCCGGAGTGGTTTCGAGGGAGCCTGAAGCCGTTGTATGAAGAACGCGTTCTGAATCAGCGGATGAGCGCATTCATTGACTTGGCGGGAGCCCGGCGTCTCTACGAGGACCACCTGTCAGGAATGAAGGAGTATTCCGGCAAGCTGTGGAATCTGTTGATGCTGGCGTGCTGGCAGGAACGCCACCTGGCCTAAGCGGCTGGGATGTGGGCGGCGCACTGGCGGGGCAGTAGAAGGCTTGTTGGCCTTTTCCACGGCGGCGAAATCACTAGTGTTTTGATATGCGTGACGATCGCACCTGGGCTTTGTTCGGTGTGCGCCTGAGCCACTTGGGACTGGCCTTGGCCCACCAAGACTGGCCGCTGGCCTGGCCACCATCGTACTTCGGCGCCATCGACCACGTCGGATCGGATTCGAATGCGGAGTACTGGATGCGTGAGCGGACGAAATTGTAGGCGTCGGTCCCGCTGAATCCGTCCGGGGTTTGCATGCCTACGGTGTAGCTGGCGGCGCCGCAGAGAATGTGGGCATAACTCTGTCCTCCGCCAGAGGTGTCGTAGGACTGCTTATCGCGGACGGCAGGCTGGAACGCGTCGCGTAACTCCGCCCACGAGTCAAAGAACTTCTGATCCGTCATTCTGCGCACGGGCATGCGGTAAACAGCGGCGAGGTAGGGATTGTACTCGGGGTGGCGCAGTTGGGCGATCAGGCCCTCATAGAGTGCCTTCTTGTACGGCAGAATCTCGTCGAAACCCAGATCGGCGACATGTCCGATGGCCAGGTAGAGGTAGGAGTTCATCCACGGGGAGGTCGCACTGAAGGTCTTGGCAGGATCGACGACTGTTGGGTCGATGTGCCCACCGGAGCCGCCGAGATTCGGCAGCCGCAGGGGGTTAGCCAAACCTCCCCCGATGACATCGCGGCCGAATCGCCAGAGCGTCTGAGAGCAAGGCGCCTGGCAGCCTGGCGCGGACTGGTGGAGATAGCGGTCGGTGATGTCGAAGAAACCCTCACGGACGGCGATGTTGTTACGCAGCTTTTGCGTGAAGTAGTCCTTTTCCGGCGATTGATCCGGATTGCTCGAAGCCACCTGTGCCAGCGTCCGCAGCGCCCAAGCGTCATTGCGGGCATCGGGGCCTCCGGTGACGACCCCCGCACTGTACTGGCGCTCGCTGTAGTTGGGATTAGCCACCACATAGGCGCCCCAGAAATTCATCTCTTCCAGGTAGTACCAATCACCTGACAAGATATAGGGCAGGTAGGCGGTGCTAGGATGATGGGCCACGTCAGGCCCCCAATCACCGCATCCGATTGGGCCGACAACCATCAGGCGGTCCTGAGGCTGTGTGTGAGCGTAGTCCCGATAGCCGTCGTAGGTGAGCACCGTTGGCCTCGCGTCGATCGACAGGATCCTGCCGAATGCGGGCTCATCGCGGCCGGCAAGGTACTTCGTGCCGGTGTTCAGGGACTCGCGGAAGTGCACGGGCATGGACCCGCTGACGTCGCCGCCGCCGGCGACCATCTGCCAGAGAATACTGTCGAAGGTTCGCAAGTAGGCGGTCTGCCAGGTGGGCAGGACTCCGACATCGGGCCTGGCGCCGCCGTTCCCCATGTGCGGTTCCCAATTGCCGAAGCCCGTTGGATCCCACTTCCCCCCATCACCGTAAGACGATTGGAGGCTGCTGATCAACTTGGAAGAGATGTTGATCTCCCGGTCGTAGTTGGGCACGGCCCCGGTGAAGGCGAGATAGGGGAGATTGTGATCGATCCGGATGGGCGGTAAGGCTTGGCCGTCCCAAAAACTCCTTCGCCAACGCGAGCCGGCCACCTGGACCAGGCTCTTCTCCCACACCGTCTCGCCGGCGTCTGCCCCTCTGCGCAGCCGGGCCGTATAGGATTGGTTCTGCAGCTTGTTCGTCCAGGTGTTCTCCAGGATGGCCTGGATGTGGACGCCCGGCCAATCGCGGTACAGGGTCACCACAAACACCGGATGGAGAGACTTGTGGTCGTCATCGCTGGCGGCTTCCCAGGACGTGTCGGCGACAACAGTGGGATCGGTGCGGTAGTAGTAGTGGCTGCGCGGGGTGGTCCCTTCTACGCCACGGCCCTTCGGGCAGACGATGAGGGTGTCGCCGCTGAGAGAGCAAAACTTGATCTTCTCGACGCCGATGTAACCTGTGGTGGGCATTGGCCACTCGGCGGCCCGGGCAGCCGTCTTGGCACTCAGCTTGACGGTCATGTCCGTGGGGGTGATGGAAACGCCGAGATCGGCCCCCTGTAGGGCGGTTTGCCATCCGAAGTCGAACTTCAGCGCCGGGCTGCGATCCTCGACGATGAGTTGCGTGACGAGAGGTCCCTTCATCCAGTACCGAATGCCCGAATCGGAGGACTGGCCGTCCCAATCTTCGAGCATGGCGCGCACATCGGCGGCTTGAGAGAGCGGCGCGTCGTCTTTTCCCCTCGCCACCGTTTCAAGCGTCGCGCCCCATCGGCCGTTGAGCGCGGAGAGAACGTCGCTCTTGCTCATTCCCTCGGCCGGCGGCGGGCAATCCTGCGGAATGAACTCAACTTGAATGGAGCTGCCAGGGGCAAGCCGGGCCCAAAACGAGATCAGCGCATGGCGCACGGAGCCATCGGGCCAGCGCGTCTTGACGTCGCACTGCGTCTCCGCCTCAGAACCGTCCGCCAATGCCTTCACACAGGCAGGAAACTCGCCTTTGGAGAAGGTCCTGGAAACCGTGAACGGGCGGTCCTGCGGCTGCGAACCGCTCTTTCCCATGTCCTCGATGTAGATGGCATTGGAAAGACCCGGGGGCAGCGCTACGGGTTCGGTGGATTGAACGGGCTGAGGCGTGGCCCTGCGCGCGCAACCCAGGACCAGGCTCATCAGGATTGTCAGGGTGACAGCGGCATTCCTGGGCGTCATATCGGATCCTCCGCTCCCCGGGGATGTGAAACCGCAAGCCCTAGGTGCTGCGGGACCACGTCATCACTGAGCTAAGGATAGCATCAGCGAAACGGGATCCGGCCGCCCGGGTCCGGCAGTGCGAGCCCTAAGATGCTGTGGGAGAAGGGGGGGAACTGTGCCGGAGGGCCAGGATGGCGTCGAGCTCGGCCCGGGAGATGAATCTCGTGGCCAGCAGGACCACGGCAGTCACAAGCAACGCCGCCAATCCCCCCAGAGCCTCTCCGGTCAGTGAAACGGGGCGAAAGAGGTTGAAGATGAGCCAACCGCACCCCATAGCCAGGGCCGCTTTCGCTATCCGGGTGTAGTCGTAGGAGATGTTCCGGACGCGCTGCGAAAGCCACCACCCCAGCGGGATCATCAAGGCGAATGCCGACACGGTGGCGGCGACCGCGCCCCATGCTCCGAACGGGGGGATCAGGAAGATGTACCCGAGCAGGCAAACCGAGACGCCGGCCCACCGCAGAACCGCCACGTAGCCGGGCCGTCCCCCCAGGAGGAACACGCCGAGAAAGAAGCCAGAGACCGCCCGGAGGAAATAGGCCAAGGCCAGCCAGGGGACATATTCGTGGGCGCGAAAGAACTCCGGTGAAGCGAGCAGGCGCAGTGCGGGCCGCGCAAACAGGGCCAGGGCTAGCGTGATCAGGCCCATCCCGGCGAAGAAATATGTGGCGACCCGGCCGATCAAACTAAGGCCGTCGGGCCGCCTCCCAATGGCGACGACCTGTGCATCCCAGTAGCTGAGGAAACAGGCGGCAAAGGAGGCAATGATCATTCCGAGCTTGTAGCCGATGCCGTAAAGTCCGAGATCAGCCAGAGAGATGCGCGACTTCAAGAACACGCGGTCTCCGAAGTTGAGGATGAACTCGGCCACCACTGAGATGGCGAACGGAGCCGAAAAGACGAGCATCTGGCGCAGCGCGAACGGGGAGAACGAAAACGGCACCTCGCGCACGACTTTCACGCTGAGGAAGGCGGCGGTGGCGAGCGCGCAGATGGTGCTGCCCCACAGCATCGCCGAGAGGCCCATGTGGAAAGGTCCCAACAGCAAGACGTTGAGGCCGGCGTTGGCCAACACGCGAATCAGGGCGACTGAGGACAGCAGGCCGGCCCGATCCGTGATCTGAAGGTAGGCCATGCCGATTTCGATGGGAACGGTGGCGATCAACCCGACCGAGAAGACCTGAACGGCGCCGCTGAATTGCGCAGTCTGAAACAGAAAGGAGGAGATCTGGGCGGAGGCCGAGAAAACGGCGGCGAAGACGGCGGCCGAACCGGCCACCCCGGCGGCCAGGGCTGTTCCGATGTAGCGGTCCCTGGCGCCGGAATCGGGAGCGACGTGATAGAAGTAGTTCAGCGCAGCGGAGAAGCGGGCCACCAGCAGGACCATCGAGATGACGGTGGCGAGCGTGTCGAGCAGTTCCAGAACCCCGTAGTCGGCCGGCGAGAGGTAGTGGGTGTATATGGGCAGGAACAGGACGCTCAAGGCGCGCTGGAGGACGAAACTGAAGGCGTAAAACGCCGTGCTGACCAGCATGCGCCGCATCAGGTGGGCGGAGGATGTTGGTGTGGCGGGGAGCGTCCTGTCTGGCGTCATCGGGCAGGCCTGTCCAGGGCGCGGCCGGCCGAGCGCAAGGCCCGGCCGAGGCCTACCGGCCGGGGTTGCGCAACGGGCATGGCGAGTGGGGGCGCCGGCGGGGGTGCGACTGCAACCGCCGCTGCTGGGAGGGGGAGTACGGCCGCTTGGGCTTTCTGCAGGTTGTACCAGGTGCCGACACTGGCCAGGACGATGTAGATGAGATCGTAGTTGGTGCGGGACGCGAACGTACTGCCCAGGCAGAAGCCGATGAGGGAGCATTGCATGGCGAAGGAGACGTTGGAATCCAGCGGGGCTGTCTGCCGCTGACGCTTCCCGGCCCGCCCGAGCCAGAAGACGGCGCTCAAGATCAGCGCCGAGTAGATGAGCAGGGCGAGGATGCCGGAGTCCAGCCACATCTGCAGCCAGTTGTTATGCGCAACCAGCCGCTGCTGAGTCTCACCACTGTTGGGCAGGTACTCTGGAAGCACCCGCGAGAACGCATCGGCGCCGAAACCGACCCCAACCAGCCAGTACTTCGGCAGCATTTGCAGGCAGGCGCGAAGCACGGCCACGCGCTGGGCTGCGGAGCTCTCGTCAATCGGGCTGCCCAACGTACTCATGCGCCGGACGAGTGAATCCAAGGTGAGGAGAAACGCTGGCGCAGCCATCAACACCAGAAGCACCAGGATGCCTAGCTTTCGCCGGGAGCGCCAGAAGAAGTACGCGAACTGGAGTCCCATGGACAGGATTCCCGCCCGGGAGTGCGTCATGAGGATTGCCGCGACCGTGGTGAAGGTGAATATCGCGAAGAGCCACTTGGCCCAGTAGGGTTTGACCAGCGAAACGGCATACCAACAGAACGGGAGCCCCACCACCAGTCCGAGCGCCATGGTGTTGTTGTCGGAGTGCATGCCGCCCACGCCCTGGCTGAACTGCACCCCCCCATGGAACATTCCCCAGGCGCCGAACTTGAAGCCCACACCGCCCAGGGAGAAGGCCAGCGTCAGTATGAGCCACTTGAACCGCTCTTTCGTATCGATGATCACCGGGATCAGCAGCGCCATGAGGCTCATCTGAAGAAAGGGGATGTACTTTGGCCAGACCGCGGAGGGCAGGCGCGTCATCAGGACTGAAACCAGGATGGGAAACTGAAGGAGAAGGAAGAGGATCGTAAATGGATTCGTAAAGATCCACCGCAAGCCGCTCAGCTTGCGTGCTCCCCCAATCAGCACGGCGATCGCCAGGAACATGGAGAATCGGTTGTAGTCCGAATACGCCATGATGTCGGGGCGCATCTGGCCGAACCAGATGTAGCCAAGCATTCCCACCTCGGGAAATGCAATGCCGGCGATTGAAATCAAGGCGACGAGTGCCGCCACCACCATGAGTCGCATTCAGGATTCTCCCGGGGAGCCAAGGCGGCGCCAGGTTCACTTCAATTGTAAGCGACGGGGGATAGGCGGCGCTCTGGTCCGCCCTCAAACTCGCTCATACATGCCCAGCAGGCAGCTCTCTGGATAGGGCAGCCCGATGCATTGGAGCATCTTCCACAAGGATAGTTCGGCCGCCAGCGTGACGGGCCACCTCCCGAACGTCCGGCAGTCGTCAAGACGTAGGAAGAGAGTCTCCCGAAAACCGGCCGAGGAAAACAGCTCTCGCAAGCGAGATCTGGTGTTCATCTGGTAGACCACGGGAAAGGTGTCTTTTTCCTCCGTGCTCCACAGCATCTTCTTCCCGGCGTGGTGGAACCACATGGGCGTGGCTCCCGAGAGCACGGTGACCGGCGCCCAGCGGTTCACGGTGTAGATCACCACCCTCCCGCCGGGCCGGATGATCTGACTCAGCTTTCGCGTAAACTCATATGGGCGCGCTACGTGTTCCACTACCATCCTGGCGGTTGCCAGAGTAAAGCCAGCGGAATCATCGTAATTCTCCAGAAATGCATGAACGCGCTCATGAGCAAATGGATTCTCGAGCACGTTGGGCGAGGGATCCACGGCAACCAGCCGCCGGCACCTGCCGGCGAGGATTCCAGCCAGCTTCGCGTTGCTGGGAAAGACCGAACTGCCCCCGCCGATGTCGATCCACTCGGTCTGTTCTCCGACTAGGGAGTCGACCAGCGCCTCATAGTAGTCCTCCGGCGACGAGTACCCGAACCGGGCGCGAAGTCTTGGGGCCCACCCCAACTCCTCCCAGGGCCCGGATCTGGCCTTCACTTCGCGATGCAGACCGCTCAGGTCACACGTGCTTGGTTCCACGGATCGTCGCACTTAGACCACCGTATCAGCAACTTAGCGCGAAACTCAAGATGAAGCGTGGTTGGAGCGGCTCTGCCACTGCACTTGAGGGGATGGCGGATCTGCTTCGGACCTGGGCGGCCGTCGCAGCGGCGTTGCAGAGTCTCGCCCGTCGGCAATTCGCCCGCGCCTTGTCAGGGCGCGGCCTTGCTCGTACCATGAAGAATGCAGGCGCCGATCCCCAGAGTGTTGAGCTTCACCACGGTATTCCCGCGGGGGGATGACCCCATGCGCGGGGTGTTCGTGCGCTCGCGATTGATGCATCTGGCGGAGCTCGCGCCGGTCACCGTTGTTGCGCCGGCGGCGGTGATCGAGTACGGAAACCCCACGGGGAGGTTCCGGCCGCTGTCCCAGATCCCGAAGCAGCGGCAGGACGGTCCTCTGACGGTTCTTCACCCGCGTTGGCTCTACCCTCCCGGAGTCAAGGCGCTGCATCCCGCCGCGCTGGCCCTTTGCTCGGCCCGGACCGTGTTGCGGGCCAAACGGCGAGGCAGTTTCGACGTCCTTGACGCGCACTTCGGCCATCCCGATGGCATCGCCGCCGCTCTGCTGGCTTCTCTCATTGGCGTCCCTTTCACCGTGACGCTGCGCGGGAGTGAGTTGATGCACGCCGCCGCCGTCGCGGTCCGCGGCGAGTTGGGCTGGGCCCTGCGCCGGGCTTCCCGAGTCATCGCAGTCTCCCGGCCGCTGGAGCAGCTCGCGCGTGGCCTCGGTGTTGCGCCTGAGCGTATCGTGGTCATCCCCAACGGCGTAGACTCCGCCACCTTCCGCCCGCTGGACCGCGCCTGGTGGCGCGCCAGGCTCGGCATGGCCGAAGAACGCCTGCATATTCTCTCCGCCGGCCACCTGATCGAACTGAAAGGCCATCACCGCATCGTCGCCGCCTTGCCCCGCCTCCACGCAGCCGGATTGCCGGCCGAACTTTGGATCGCCGGAGCGCCGGGAAACGCGGGCGCCTTCGACGATACGATCAGGCGGACTGCGGAAGAATGCGGCGTGGCGGCCCACGTCCATTTCACCGGACCGCTCCAGCCTGGGCAGATCGCCGGCGCGATGAACGCCTCCGACCTGCTTTGTCTGGCCAGCAGCCGGGAAGGATCGCCCAACGTTGTGAATGAGGCCCTGGCCTGCGGCGTTCCGGTTGTGGCCACGAGCGTCGGCGGGGTACCCGATATGTTGCCGGACGAACGATTCGGCATCGTCGTGCCCGCAGGCGATCCCGAATCGCTCGCGGCCGGCCTGGACACCGCGTTGCGCCGCCAGTGGGACCGCGCGGCCATCGCCGCGTGGGGCGCCCGGCGCTCCTGGAACAACGTAGCCGCCGAGACGCTTGAGGCGCTACAAGGCGCCGTGCTGGAATGGGCTGAGCGCACACGATGAGAATCCTGGTTACCGGCGGCGCCGGCTTCATCGGCTCGCATCTCTGCGAGCGTCTGCTGCGCCACAGTCATGAGGTGGCGATCCTCGACGACCTGAACAGTTACTACGCGCCCGAACTGAAGCGGCTCAATTTGGAGATCGTCCAGGACTCGGGGCCGGTCCGCTTCGTGGAAGGCGATATCTGCGATCAGTCTGTGGTCGCCGCCTTGCTGCGCAGCCATCAACCGGAGGCGATCGTGCATCTGGCTGCGCGCGCCGGAGTCCGCCCCTCGCTCGAAGACCCGGTGCTCTATGCGCGCGTGAATGTCGAAGGCACCACGGTGATGTTGGAGCAGGCGCGGCGCGCGGGTGTGAAGAAGTTCATCTTCGCCTCGTCGAGTTCCGTCTACGGCAACGCCAACCGCCTCCCCTTCAGCGAGCACGATAGCGTCAACCTGCCCATCTCACCCTACGCGGCCACCAAGATCGCCGGCGAGAAGATCTGCTACACCTTTGCGCACCTGTACGGCCTGCGATGCGTCTGCCTGCGATTCTTCACCGTGTACGGCCCGCGGCAGAGGCCGGATCTGGCAATCCGCAAGTTCATGGAGCGCATCGACGCCGGCAAGCCGATTCCCGTGTTTGGGGACGGCTCGATGAGTCGTGACTACACCTTCGTCTCCGACGCCGTGGACGGCATCATGGCCGCCCTGCATCACGACTGCGCCTACGATGTCTTCAACCTGGGGAACTCCAGCCCCGTCCTCTTGAGCGACATGATCCGGACGCTGGAAGAGGCGCTAGGCAAGACGGCGATGATTGATCGGCAGCAAGTGCAACCCGGTGACGTGGAAGTGACCTTCGCTGACCTGGAAAAATCGCGGCGGATCCTCGGCTACAACCCCAAGACCTCTTTCCAGGAGGGAATCCGGATGATGGCGGATTGGCACAGGCGGAACACATGAACCGCGACTCTGGGCGCCCTCCGCTGGTCGCCCATCTCATCTACCGTTTCGCCCTCGGCGGCATGGAACACATGCTGGCCACACTCATCAACCGGATGCCGCCGGAGCGCTACCGGCACGTGATCATCACGTTGACGGAAGCGGACGGCTACCAGGACCGGATCACCGCGCCGGACGTGGAGTTTGTGGAGTTGCGCAAGCGTCCGGGGCAAGACCCGGCCCACTATGCCCGGCTGTGGCGTGAACTGCGAAGGCTGCGGCCCCAGATCCTCCACACGCGGAACCTCGCGGCCATGGAAGCGCAATGGCTGGCCGCCGCGGCCGGTGTGCCGGGCCGCGTCCACGGCGAGCACGGTCGCGACACCTACGACCTGGACGGCGCCAGCATCCGCTACAACCTGCTGCGCAAGACCGTGCGGCCGTTCATTCACAGCTACATCGCCGTGAGCAGGGACCTGCAGTCGTGGCTCATCAAGACCGTCGGCGTTGCCCCTGGCCGGGTGCGGCAGATCTACAACGGCGTGGACACCGAACTGTACCGCCCCCGCGGTGGAGCGAAACCCGGCGTAGGGCCGGTAGGATTCGCGCGCGACGGCACACTGCTGCTGGGCGCCGTCGGCCGGCTGGCGGAGGTAAAGGACCACGCATCGCTGATACGGGCTTTCGCCTTGCTCCGGGAGAGCAACGCCGAGTGGCGGTCCCGGCTTCGCCTGGTGATCGTCGGCGATGGTCCGATGGCCGCCGGGACACGCCGGCTGATCGAACAAACCGGTTCCGCTGATGCCGCTTGGTTGGCGGGTGAACGCCGGGATGTGGCATCAATCCTGCAAGCCCTGGACTTGTTCGTGCTTCCGTCCCTCGGCGAGGGTATCTCCAACACACTGCTGGAGGCCATGGCCTGCGGCCTGCCGGTGGTGGCCACCGCCGTCGGCGGCAACCTCGAACTCGTGGATGACGGCGTCACCGGGCGCTTGACACCCGTGCAGGATCCGCAGGCGCTGGCCAATGCCATCGACGCGGCTTTGCGGAATCCACGTGAACTCGCGCTCCAGGGAGCAAGAGCGCGCGAAAGAGCCGTGTGCCGCTTCAGCCTCGACGCCATGATGAACGGCTATTTGGGCGTCTACGACGCGCTTCTGGCTCAGCGCTGACCAACGCCCGGTTTTGCTATCTTTTCAATGGCGGGTTCGCACCGATGCAAAAAGATACTCCCCCTCCCATTCCGTTGCTGGATCTGCGGGCGCAACACGCCGCCATCCGCGATGAAGTGATGGCCGAAATCACTCGCGTGATCGATGCGCAGACCTTCATTCTGGGTCCCGAAGTGGTCCGTCTGGAAGAGCAAACGCAGCAGTATTGCTCCACGCCCTATGCCGTGGGCTGCGCCTCCGGTTCCGATGCCCTCTACCTCGCCTTATTGGCTCTGGGCATCGGGCATGGCGATGAAGTGCTGACGACGCCGTACACCTTTTTCGCCACGGCCGGCGCCGTCACTCGCGCCGGAGCCCGGCCGGTCTTTTGCGACATCGAGCCAGGCACGTTCAACTTGGATGTCAGCCGGGTGGAGGCCGCGCTGGACGCGCATCCGGCCGTCAAAGCGGTCATTCCAGTGCATCTCTACGGCGCTCCGGCGGCGATGGACGAATTAAACGAGATCGCCGCTAGGCGGGGAGTGGCAGTCATCGAGGACGCCGCCCAGTCCATCGGTGCGGAATACAAGGGGCGCCGCTGCGGAGGGCTGGCGCGAGTCGCCTGCTTCAGCTTCTTCCCCACCAAGAACCTGGGCGCCTACGGGGACGGCGGCATGTTGACCACCTCCGACGCCGGACTGGCCCACCAACTGCGCGCACTGCGCGTGCATGGCAGCCATCAGAGGTACTACCACGAATGGGTGGGCATCAACTCCCGCCTGGATGCCCTGCAGGCCGCGGTGCTGAACGTCAAGTTCAGACATTTGGACTCCTGGACGGCCGGCCGGCAGCACAACGCGTCGCTCTACCGCCGCTATTTCAGCGAACTTGATGTGCCGGTAATCCCGCCGGAGGTAGCTGCCGGCACCACACGGCACGTCTACAACCAGTTCGTCATCCGCTGCCAGAAGCGCGACGCGCTTCGGAGTTGGCTCTCTGAGCGCGGCATCGGCACGGAGGTGTACTACCCGCTCCCGCTGCACTTGCAGGAGTGCTTCTCCGGATTGGGCTACGCTCCGGGAGACTTTCCGGAGAGCGAACGCGCAGCCAAGGAATCGCTGGCCCTTCCGATTTTCCCTGAACTTGCCGAAGAGAGTCTATTGCGGATTGTTCAGACCATAGGAGCGTTCTACCGGCAGGTTTGATCCACCTCAGCATGGCATCCACTGATTCCAGCCCCAGAGCTCCGCGGCTGCTCCTGATCAGCTACCTGTTCCCGCCCGCCGGCGGCATTGCGGTGCAGCGCATGTTGAGCGTGGCGCGCTACTTGCCGGACCTCGGCTTCCAGGTCCACGTGCTGAGCGCCAGTAACCCGGGCGTCCCCACTCTGGATGAGAAACTACTGGACTCCATTCCGCGGCAGGTTCGAGTGACGCGCGTCTGGAGCCCGGAGGTCCCCTTCGCCCTGCGGCAGGCGCTCTGGCGCATGGCGGGCAAGAAGCCCGGCTCCACAGCCGGGGAGCCGGACCCTGGGCAGCCCCCCCGGAGTTCGTTCTGGAAGAGCGTGGCGCGGCGGGTGTTCTCGCCCGACCCCGAGGTGGTCTGGGTGCCCTTCGCGCGGCGCGCGGCGCGGCGGATCGTCAGAGAACAGAAGATCGACGTGGTTGTCGTTTCGGCGCCCCCGTTCTCCTCCTTCATGGTCGGCAACGCACTGAAGGAGGAATTCCCGTCCATCCGGCTGGTGAGTGACTTCCGCGATGAGTGGCTGGATTTCTACCTCAACACATTCGAGTTCTACCGTCACGATTCCATCCGTGCCAAGGCGCGTGTGATCGAGCAGGAGACCGTCCGCCGGTCCGATCTCGTCCTGAGTATCACCGGGTCCTGCGTGAAGAGAATCCGCGGCCGTTACCCGGATCTGCCTGAGAGCCGCTTCCGCTGTCTGCCGAATGGCTTCGACCCGGCGGCGTTTGAGGGCTTCCAGGCGCGGCCGCACGGCGGCCCGCGCATCCGCGTGGCCCACGTCGGAACCGTCTACCCCACATCGACGCCGCGCTATTACCTGGACGCTCTGGAGTCGCTCGAACCGGGGCAGAGAGATGTGTTTGAAACGCACTTTGTCGGGCGCATCACCGACCAAGAGCGCCCTTATCTCCAGGGACGCTCCGCGCACATCGTGGAGCGCGGCTTTGTTCCGCAAGCCGAGGCCATTCGTGAGATGGAGCAGGCCGACGTGCTTCTACTGAACATGACCGACCCCAACTTCGCTTCCGGCAAGATCTTCGACTATCTCGCCACCGGCAAGCCCATCCTCGCCATTTCACCCACCGGCGGCGAGGTGGACGAAGTGATCCGCAACACCGGCGCCGGCTGGTTGGCGGATCCGTCCGACCCGGCCGCGTTGCGCAGGATCCTATTGGAGATCATCGAACGCGCCCGCTCCGGCTCATTGGCCGGCGCCTCGCTGCCGGAAAAGGTGCGCGAGTTCTCGCGGCCGGTTCTGGCGCGCCGCATGGCCTCCGAACTTCAGGCCCTGCTTTCCGCGCCGGGCGTGAAGTAGTTCTCCAGCACATCCGCACAGCGCTTGGCCGCCTGGCCGTCCCAGAGATCGGGAATCCGCCCCGCCGGCGGGTTGGCTTTCAATCTGCGCCAGCACTCCAGAATCCCTTCCTTGCGCGTCCCGGCCAGGACGTTGGTGCCTTGTTCGTGAGTGACCGGACGCTCCGTGTTGTCGCGCAGGGTCAGGCAGGGCACTCCCAGAACGGTGGTCTCCTCCTGGATGCCGCCGGAATCGGTCAAGACCACCGCGCTGCCGGCCATCAATCCCAGGAACTCGACGTAGCCCAGCGGGTCGGCCAGTTGGATCGGGGCTCCTTCCCATGCGCGTGATTCCTCCAGCCGCCCCCGGGTGCGAGGGTGAACGGGGAAGACCAGCGGCAGGTCGGCGGCAATCTCCCGCAGCGCTTCCAGGATGTCGCTGAGCGACGAAAGATCGTCGACATTCGCCGGCCGGTGCAGTGTCACCACGCCGTACCCGCCCTGCGTGACGCCGAACTTGGCGGGCATACCCAACCCGCGGGCCTGCTCCAAGTGCCGCCGGAGCGAGTCGATCATCAGGTTCCCCACCAGGTGAATGCGGGATTCGGCGATGCCCTCGGCCCGCAGATTCCTGACCCCGCTTGCCTCGCTCACCAGGAGAATGTCGGAAAGAACGTCGGTGACGATGCGGTTGATCTCTTCCGGCATGGAACGGTCAAAACTCCGCAGGCCGCTCTCCACGTGAACCACCGGAATCTGGAGCTTCGCCGCGACGAGAGCGCAAGCCACCGTCGAGTTCACGTCACCCACCACCACCACGCCGTCAGGTTGCGCCTCGGCCGCCACCGGCTCGAACCTCTTCATGATCTCTGCCGTCTGCTGGGCGTGGGTGCCTGAGCCGGCGCCTAACGAATAGTCCGGCTCGCGCAGACCCAGATCCCGGAAGAATGCGCCCGACATCTTCTCGTCGTAATGCTGGCCCGTGTGCACCAGTAGCGCGTCAATTGAATCTCGTTCGGACAACTCGCGCATCAGCGGAGCCAGTTTCATGAAATTGGGCCGGGCGCCCGCTACGCAAAGTAGCGTCGGCCGGCCCGATGAACGCTTCAACATTACTTGCGAGTATGGCACAGGCGGCCTATTGGACCATCCGTTCACCTCGCCCGCTGGCTACTGTTCCGGCAGCGGCGTTCCGGTAGGTCCACCTGAGATACCGCACAGCGTTGGCCGGGAGGCCCGCCAGCGTCACCGTGCAACCGATGGAACAGGTAACCGCCGGCTCCGTGGTCCCGTAACCCACCGTCGCGCCGTGCTCCACCACCACATCATTGATGCCGAGCCCGGCCGGCGGCGTGAACTTCATCGAGTACGAGGTCGTCCCGCCGCTGGCCGTCGTGTTGACGAAGCCCTCCACCCGCGCCGTACCGCCCAGCGCCCCGCCCGTGATGCGGTAGCGATAGCGCGTCCCTGCCGTCAATGAGGACGCTGCGAACGAGCAGTCCCGGCCCACGCACGTTGCCGTGCCGTCGCCCGAGTCCCGTGAGTCCGCGAAGACCTCATCCCCATTCGGGGCAGCCATCAGCGACACCTTCGCGCCGTCGCCCGTGGGAGCGGTGAAGCGGAAGTGGACCTGCGTCTGTCCGGGCGTCACGGTCACGTTGTCGACCTTGGGTTTGTCCCTGTACGCGCCCGCTGGGTGGCTGCAAGAGAAGGCCCTGAACTTCGCCTGGGTGCTGTATGCCGGCGGGCACTCAAACCAGC
>JACRKW010000275.1 GCA_016215215.1 Acidobacteriota bacterium | reverse complement strand
GGAGCGGGAGCTGAATTCCGCGCCCCCATGGCCCGCGCCGTCATCGGCGGTCTGATCACCTCCACCATCCTCACACTGGTTGTGGTGCCAGTGGTTTACACCTACCTCGACGACCTGGGGACCCGCATTGCCCGCGTCTGGCGCCCGCGCAAACACGAGCCCGCTCCGGCCGAGCTGTCCTGCTGAGAGTGCTCATGTGCCAGGTGGCGGCTACGCCGCAGAGCGACCGGAAGTTGATCGAATCAGAGGAGTTCGCGCAGGTCAACCGGCGCCGGAGGTTCCGCAGCGGGCATCGCGATGGCAAGCCTGCCAGCGTTGCTCCGGCGGAGGTCAAGCGCTCCGGACGGGGATGGTGCGGCAGGGTTGCAGCGGTAGGGATCCAGTAACATAGGATACGCTTGTAGTCGTCTTTAACCCTGAACGGGAGGTCGCACTGTGCGATTGAGCGAGATCTGTGTCCAACGGCCGGTTTTTGCATTCATGCTGATCATGTTCCTGGTGGTGATGGGCGTGTTCAGCTTTGTGGACCTGGGCGTGGACCTGTTTCCGAAAACCGATCCGGCCTCGGTGTACGTGCGCTTCCGGCTGCCTGGGGCGAGCCCGGAGGAGGTGGTGAGCCAGGTGGTGATGCCGCTGGAGGAGTCCGTCAGCGCGGTGAGCGGGATTGACGAACTGCGGGCCGTGATCAGCGAGGGCGGCGGCTTTGTGATTGTGACGTTCACCCTGGAAAAGGACATCAATGAGGCGGTGAATGAGGTCCGAGAGAAGGTGGCCGGCGCGGTGCGGCAGATGCCGCAAACGATGCAGCCACCGATCGTGCAGAAGGCGGACCCGGACTCAGAGCCCGTGGTGTCACTGGCGTTGAGCGGAAACGTGACGGTGCGTGAACTGACCGAGGTAGCCGACAAGGTGGTACGGCGCAACCTGGAGACGGTGGATGGGGTGGCTGCGGCGGATCCCTCAGGCGGCCGGCGGCGCCAGGTGAATATCCTGCTGGACATCAACAAGATGAATGGCTACAGCCTGACGGCGCAGGAAGTGGAGCGGGCGATCCGGAGCGAGAACATAGAGACGCCCGGCGGGCGCATTGTGCGCGGTCCGCAGGAGATGGGCGTGCGCACGATGGGGCGCGTGGAGAACATTGCGCAGTTCAACAACATCATCATCAAGAACGTAAGCGGCGTGCCGATTCGGGTGCGCGACGTGGGGTATGCGGAAGACGGGATGGCGGAGCGGCGGTCGTTCAGTTACTACAAGGGGGAACCGTCGGTCTCGATCGAGGTGAGGCGGCAGACAGGGCAGAACACGGTAAAGGTGGTGGACGCGGTGATCGCGCGGGTGGCGCAGGTGAACAAGCAACTGCCGCCGGGATTGAAGCTGAGCGTGGTGAAGGAGTCGGCCACATACATCAAGAAGTCCGTGGAGTCCCTGGAAGAGCACCTGGTGCTGGGATCCTTACTGGCATCGCTGATCATCTGGCTGTTCATCCGCGACTGGCGCACCGTGCTGATCAGTTCCATCGCAATTCCGACATCGATCATCACGACGTTCACGATCATGCGGGCGCTGGACTACACGTTGAACTCGATGACGCTGCTGGCGCTGACGCTGGCGGTGGGAATCGTGATCGACGACGCCATCATCGTGCTGGAGAATATCTACAGGTTCTTGGAACGCGATCCGGACATCGATCCGAAGGTGGCCGCGGTGGAGGCGACCAAGGAGATCTCGATGGCGGTGGTGGCGACCACCATCTCGCTGGTGATCATCTTCGTGCCCATCGCGTTTGTGACCGGATACGCCAAGCGCTACCTGGGGCAGTTTGGCTGGACGATGTCGTTCTCGATTCTGGTTTCGATGCTGGTGGCCTTCACTCTGACGCCAACGCTGAGCGCGCGGGTATTGAAACGCAAGAAGGGCGGTCCGAGCACACACGGCCATCAGCCGACAGCGATCGAGAAGGGCTACGTACGGATCTTGAGCTGGAGCCTGAACCACCGGCTGGTGATCGTGGCCGTGTGCGCGCTGACGTTCGGATCGACGTTCATACTGGCGAAGTTCATCGGACGGGACTGGATGCCGCAGGAGGACCAGTCGGAGCTGCAGTTGATGCTGGAATCGCCTGAGGGGTCATCGCTGGAATTGACCGAACGGGTGACGATGGAGATCGCACGGAAGATCGAGAAGATCCCTGGCGTGATCGCGGTGGTGCCGGGCACTATGGGATTTCTGGACCGCGTTCAGCAGTCGCGGGCCACGATCCTGTTGGCGCCGCCGAGCGAGCGCGGACCTCTGAACGAGATTGCGGGCAAGATCCGGGCGATTACGCGCGACTATGCGTACCTCAGGCCGGCGGTGAGTTTCCCGAACGTTTTAGGGGGCAGGGATTCGTTCTCGCCGATCCGGGCGTCACTGAACGGGCCGGAGTTCGCCAAGCTGGTGCCGATTGCGCGCGAGATGTTGCAGAAGCTGATGAAGCAGCCGGAACTCGCCGATATCCGGGCGAACCTGAACTTCAACAACCCGGAGTTGCAGGTCAGTATCGATCGCCAGCTCGCCAGCGACCTGGGCGTACGGGTGGCCGACGTGGCGAGCGCGGTGCGCCTGCTGATGTCGGGCGAGGACGAGATCTCGACGTACAAGGAGCTGGGCGAGCAGTACCCGGTGACAGTACGGCTGATGGGCGGGCAGCGGGACGACCCGCAGGTGTTGAGCCGGCTTCTGGTGCCATCGGCGAAGGTCGGACTGATCCGGCTGGACTCGATCGCCAAGCTGGAGCGCGGCGTGGGCCCGAGCCGGATTGACCGCATCGCGCGGCAATACGGGATTGGTTTTTACGGAAATCCGGCGCCAGGCGTGACTCTCGGCGCGGCGGCGGCCGCGGTGCAATCCGTGGTGGATGAGATGGACCTGCCGATGGGGCACAGCGTGCTGTTCTCGGGCCAGGTGAAGATCCTGGAGGAGACGACGACGAACATGATTCTGGCAATCGGGCTGGCGTCGATCTTCATGTACATGGTGCTGGCTGCCCAGTTTGAGAGCCTGGTGCACCCGTTCATCATCCTGCTGACGCTGCCGCTGTCGATTCCGTTCGCGTTGCTGTCGCTGATTGCGACGGGACGGAGCTTGAACCTGTTTAGCGCGCTGGGAATCCTGTTGCTGCTTGGGATTGTGAAAAAGAACGGGATTCTGCAGATCGACTGCATGAACCGGCTGCTGGGCGAAGGCATGCCGCTGCGCGAGGCGATCCTGGAGGCCAACCGCATCCGGCTGCGGCCGATCTTGATGACGACGTTTTCGATCATCGCGGGACTGATACCGACGGCGCTGGCGATGGGGACGGGCGCGGCGACGCGCTCGGCGATTGCGGTAACGATCATTGGCGGTCAGACGCTGTGCCTGGTGCTGACGCTGCTGGTGGTACCGGTGACGTACTCCTACGTAGAGGGTGCGCGGGCGTGGCTGAGTCAGAGAAGGCGCGTGGAGGCGACGGCGGCTGGGGACTGAGTGAACCCGGAGCCACTAGTTGGGGTAGTTGCGGACAAGCTGACTTCCCAAGCGTCTTTGTGACGTCAGGTTCGGACGGCGCAACCGGTGCGTTGGGCGTGAGTCGAATCCATGGACTGGCCGGCGTGGGCCAGGTGTGGGGCGCCTTCCCAGTCGCAGCACTCCCCCCATCACGGTAGTGGGAGCCCAACGACGCGCCGGCAAGACGGCGAAGCGGGGGCGAAATCTCGTACTAAGGTGCGCCGGTGATTGCTCTTTGCGGGCAGGCATGATTAGCTGGATGTAGATGGCCACCAAGAAGTCCGCGACAAAGAAAGTCCCAGGCCGCAAGCCGGTGGCGCGCTTGAAAGGCCCCGTGACAACCGCGCGCTGCGTGATTTGTGGCGAGCAGGTGGCGCAGTTCTCCACAGAGGAGTTGTGCTGGGTGTGCCGGCGGCTGAAGATCAGCGCGTGGAGGGACGTCGAGGGCCAGGTGGCGATGCAGGAGTAGGGGGCTTACCCCTGCAGGAACGGGTTGCGGATTTCCAGACCGCGGATTGTCCGGCCGTGGGTGAGGTCCTCGGTGAGCAGGAGCCGGCAGTTGGCCTCGAGCGCCGAGGCGACAACCAGGGAGTCATAGAAGGAATAGCCGGTTTGGCTCTGAAGACCGAGCGCCGACCTGTAGAGGGCGGATGACGGGAAGACTCCGCAGACTCGCATGAGAAGGCGCAACTGGCTTTCCACGTGCTCCGGGCTGACAACTTGCCTGAACTTGCGAGTGCAGACGTTCAGGAATTCCTGCACCACCTGGTAACTGACGACCGCGGAGCGATCGCGCAGAGCGCCCTCGATGATGGATCGTGCGGTGCGCATCTTCTCTGGGGCGGAGTGGTCGTAGGCGTAGACCAGGATGTTGGTGTCAAGAAAAACAGGCCGCCGGCTGCTCACCGCTCGTTCATCTCCTCCCGGGTGAACTTGCGGCCTGCGTCCGCGTAGCTGGTTCGCTCCATGAGATCTCGAAACTCATCGGCGAGGTCCGGCTCGCCGGCGACATCGTGCAGCCACTCCCGGAAGAGAGCGTTCAGTGTCGTATTGCGCTCTGAGGCACGAAGACGGGCGCTCTCAATGAGCTTTTCGTCTGCACTCAGTGTGATGTTTTTCACTGTTTCAGTGTACACGAAATCAGTGTGCACTGCAATTGTGTAGGACCCTACTGGTCGTAGCCCTTGAGGCGGCGGATCCAGATGTTGCGGTAGCGGACGGCGGAGCCGTGGTTCTGGAGGCTGAGGGGTTCTTCGGGGGCGTGCGCACGATAGGTGGCGACGCGGGCGTGGGTCGCCGTGCCGAGGAACTGCTGGCGGTGGTGGACCAGTATGCCGTTGTGGAAGACCGTGATGAAGGCGGGCTTGACCACCTTGTCGCCGTCGAACTGGGGGGCCTCGAAGACGATATCGTAGGTCTGCCATTCACCGGGCTTGCGGGTGGCATTGACCAGGGGAGGCCAGGTGCCGTAGACGGCGGCGGCCTGGCCGTCGGCGTAGGTGACGCCTTCGTTGGATTCGAGGACCTGCAATTCATAGCGGGTCATGAACTCGACGCCTGAGTTGCCGCGGTCCTGGCTCTTGCCTTTGACATCGGGCAGTTGCTGCCATTCGATGTGGAGTTGGACATCGCCGAACTTCTCTTTGGTCATGATGCCGCCCTTGCCGGGGACCACTTCCAGGTAGCCGTTTTCCACCTTCCACTGGGGCTCGCCGGTGGCGCCGCCGCGGAGCCGCGCGGTCCACCTGGAGAGGTCCTTGCCATCGAACAGGACAATGGCGGGGGCTCCTCCGGGCTGGGAGGCGGGCGCAATCTTTTGGGGGTGGGGCCGCGTGTTGTCGTGAACGCGCCACTTCTGTCCGGGGATGAGCGGCGTGTTGTCGTAGCCGAGGTCGTGATTGGGTTGTGGCGGCTGCTGGGCGGGCAGGACGAAAGAAGCAAGCAGGGCAAGAGCGAGACGGAAAGTCATGTGGACTCTTATATCATCCGGGGCGGGGGAGTGGCGAGGCCAGAGGAAGCCGCCTAAGATGGTTTCAGATCAATCGGTCCGATTCACTGCCTGCATTCGGAGGTTGCGATGCGGAAAGCGAACTGGTGGGCGCCGGCGAGGACGGCCGCCTTGGCACTGGCGGCGGCTGGAGCGGCAGGCGCACAAACAGCGCCGGCGTATCAGTCCATCATGCTGACGCAGAACTGCATGTCGACCTATGCCGTGCAAGGGACGGCGGGGAGCCTGGCAGGGACCTGCGTGGGAGCCGTACCGCCGCTAGGCGGGGCGACGGCGGTCCTAACGCTGCGGGGGACATACAACGAAAAGGACGAGATCAGCGGCGTTTCGGGGACGCTGAAGGTGACGCTGATCAACAACGACACCTTCGAAGCGGCGTTGACGATCAGCGGGATTGTGCAGAACCCGAATGGCAGTGTGAACATGCAGGCCAACGGTAATATCTCGCAGGGAAGCGGACGGCTGAACGGGGCGATCGGCAGCCTGGACCTGAGCATGCAAGGCGTACCGGTCAAGGAAGGTACGGCGACCGTATCGATCGGCGGGCAGGGCCGGATTGCCGCGCCGGGATTCACGCCCGGGCCGCCTGCGCCGATGGGGCCGGGAGTGCTGGGCAACCCTGCTGTCGCGCAGGGGGCTTCGTGCGGGCAGCCGGTGACGGTCAGCAACGGCAACATGTTTCACCAGTTCATGGATCTGGGGTTGAACACACGCGGGCTGCCGATTGTCTTCCTCCGGACGTACAACTCGCAGGCAGCAGCGGTGGACGGACCGTTGGGCTACGGCTGGGCGCACAGCTACCAGCGGTACCTGGTGGACCGGGGCACGTCGGTGGTGTACGTGGGAGAGAGCGGCGGGGCGCTGACCTTCCTGGCGCAGGGCGGCGGATATGCGCCAGCGGCGGCCGGCGGGATGAGTCTCAGCAAGGACGGCAGCGGCTGGCTATTGAAAACGCGCGCGGGGGTGACGGCGAGGTTCGGCCAGACGGGGAAGATGGAGTGGCAGGAAGACAGGAACGGCAACCGGCAGACCTTCGGCTACGACGGGCAAGGACGGCTGAACACGATGGCGGGCGGCGACGGCGAGCAGGCCGTCCTGCGGTACGACGCCGCGGGGCGCATCATCGATGTCCAGGATCATACTGGGCGGCGGACGTCCTACCAGTACGACGGCACGGGGAACCTGACGAGCTCGGTGGATCCTGCTGGGAACCGGACGACCTACGCCTACTACGCCGGTGTGGGCACAAGTCACCACTTGAAGCAGATCACGGTTGCCGGCGGAGGGAGTATCTCCTTCGAATATGGCGCGGACAACCGCCTGGCGCGCAGCGTCGACTTGGCCGGCGGCGAGACGAAGTACTCTTACGCGAGCGGGCAGACCGCGGTGACGGACTGGCGCGGAGCAGTGACGACTTTCGTGTTCAACGACCGCGGGAACGTGACGAGGATCGTCAGGAGCGACGGCACGTCGGTGGAGCAGGTGTGGGACGCGAGCGGGCGTTTGACGGCTCGCAGGGACGAATTGGGAAATGTGACGCGATTTGTGAACGACGAAGCGGGGCGGGTGGTGAGCCAGACGGACGCGATGGGCGGCGTAATCAGCTACGAGTACGACAAAGTGACGGGACGGCTGGCATCCTTCACCGACGCCGCAGGCGTGGTAACGCGCTACGAGTATGATGACCGCGGCAACAGAGTGAAGATCGTGGACCCGCTGGGCGGCGAAACGCGAATGACTTACAACAGCGACGGCTCGCTGCTTTCGACGGCCAATGCGGCGGGCCGGATCGCGAACTACGGTTGGGACGCGCAAGGCTCGCCGCGTGAGGCGAGCGACGGGGGAGGGAAGCTGGCGGAAGGACGATTCGACAACCTGCGGCGGCTGACGGGGACGACAGACGTGGCGGGGCGGGAGAGCAGCTTCGAGTACGACGAACTCGATAGGTTGGTGAAGTCGGCCGAGGCGATGCAGGGGACGGTGCAGGTGACCTATGACGCAGTAGGGAACGTGACAGGAATGAAAGGTGCCGGCGTGGTGGTGGCGGGATTGAAGTACGACACGGCACAGAACCTGGTGGAGATGACGGACATGCTCGGCGGAGTTGCGCGTTTCGGCTACGACGCATCGGGGTTGCCGCTGACCATGCAGGACGCCCGCGGCAAGACGGCACGGCTGGAGTACGATTCGCTAGGCCGGGTAGCGACGGCCACCGACGCGCTGGGCAACAAGCGCCGCTATGTGTGGGACTCCAGGGGCGATGTGGCGAGCTATACGGACGAAAACGGAAACAAGACGCTGTACGAGTACGACGCGCTGCGGAGATTGGTGCGCGAGGTGCTGCCGGATGGCTCCGAGCAAATCTTCACCTGGGACACGCGCGGCAACATGCTGCCGGGGTCCAACGCCGAGGTGACGTTCTCATTTACCTACGACGCCGCTGGACGAACGACGAGCGTGACGGACTCCCGCGGGCCGTTCACGCTAACCTACACGCACGAGCCGATGGGGCGGCGAGCGTCGATGCAGGACCCGTGGGGCGGAGTGACGAGCTACGAATACGGCGAAAGCGGGCTGCTGGCGAGGATCGTGGCGCCCGGCGAGCGGGTGTTCCAGTTCGCCTATAACGGAGACCGGTCGCGGCGCAGCCTGACGTACCCGAACGGTCTGGCCGCAGAGCCCTTCTACGACGGCGCAGGGCGGATGAACCGGATGTCGTTCGCGCAGCCTGGCTCGGCGCCCGTGGAGGCGTATGATCTGTTTCCGGACGAAAACGGAGACATTGCCGCTGTGAGCGACCTGAACGGGCTGCACCAGTTCGAGTACGACAAACTGCGGCGGCTGACCGGAGCGGCACACCCGGTAGCGCCGCCTGAGAAGTACGCCTATGACGCGGCGGGGAACCGCGCGGGGACGGGGATCAGTCACGACGACGCAGGCCGGCTGACGGAGTCTGGCGGGATGAAGTACAAGTACGACGCCAACGGCAACGTGGTGGAGCGGAGCGGCGGGAGCGGGGTGACGGTGTTCCGGTACGATTATCGGAACAGGTTGGTTGCGGCGGTGCTGCCGGACGGGTCGCAGGCGGCCTACAAGTACGATCCGTTCGGGCGGAGGATCGAGAAGAGGGCCAGTGGCAAGGTGATCCGGTATGTTTACGACGCCGACCGGCTGCTGGCGGAAGTGGACGAGGCAGGCCAGGTGATTGCGCGGTACATGTGGCGGCCAGGGTCCCAGGAGGCGCTCGGGATGGAGCGCGGCGGCGCCCATTACATCTATGTCACCGATTTCCAGGGCAACGTGAGCGCGCTGGTGGATGAAGCCGGCGCAGTGGCACAGAGGTACACCTATGGCGTCTTCGGACAGAATGTGGGCGCAGAGGGGGCGGTGGCAAATCCGCTGCGGTTCGTCGCACGTGAATACGATGAGGAGACGGGGCTGTACCGGATCGGGCTACGGTATTACGACCCGCTGACGGGGCGGTTCCTGCAGAAAGAGCCGATGAGCGCCGATTCGCTGCTGGCGCTGCGGGCACGGGGGGAGATGGCGGCGGCGGTTGGGATGGGCAAGCTGGCCGGGCTGATGCGGAAGCCCGGGGGACTGAATGCCTACGCCTATGCTTCGAATAACCCTGTGAATCGAGCGGATGTGACGGGGTTGGACGAGGCCTCCCTGACGAGTCTGCTGGCGGGGGGCCAGGCGCCGAAAGTGGAGGCGGTGATGCATTTGTTGGCGGCCCTCACGAAGCCTCAGAAACCGTCAGCCCTGGGGGCGGCGCCAGCCGGCTGGCTCTCGGGGGGAGCTCCCTCGACGAACCTGCCGGCCGCATCTGGAATGCTCAACGGGGTGCTGGACCCGACGGCGATGTCCGAGATGCTGCAGTCGATGGGAATCACTCTGCCCACCGTTGCGCCAGTTGCGCCACCGCCTAACGGCGCGTTCCCAATCACGATTCCTCCTCAGATGCAGGTGATTCTTGAGCAGATCAGCGGCGGCGCTCCGGGGTGCAGCGTTTCACTGGGCGGCGCGCAGGAGGAGCAGAATCCGCACATGCAAAACCTGTCATTGCTGGAGGGGCAGATTGGAAACGCGCAGAGCCTGAACAACGGGACCAACGCGCCGATGAACGCGCAGGCGGCGCAGCAGGCGATGCAGGCGCAGGGGCAGGTGTACCAGATGCTTGAGCAATTGATTCAATCGTTGAACCAGGCGCAGATGCAAGGGGTGACCAGCATCAAGAACTGAACCTCAACTGCGGGCGGCTTCCTTCTTCTCGGGGTCGATGCCGAGGTCGTAGAGGGCCTGGCGGGCGCGCGCCGGTTCGAACTGGCCCCAACGGGCCAGTTGCGAGAGCGCGGCGGCGGCGATGGATTCGGCGTCGACTTCGAAGAAGCGGCGGAGGTAGGGCCGGGACTCGGAACGGCCGAAACCGTCGGTGCCGAGGGCGGTGAGGCGGCCGGCGAGCCAGGGGGCGAGCTGGTCGGCCAGCACCTTGACGTGATCACTGGCGGCGATGATCGGGCCCTGGGTGGGCTCCATCACCTGCTGGATATAGGGCTTGCGGGAAGGCTCGGCGGGGTGCAGGCGGCTCCAACGTTCGGCGGAGAGGGCGTCGCGACGCAGTTCGTTGTAGCTGGTGACGCTCCAGACGTCGGCCGGAACCTGGAAGCGGTCCCAGAGGATCTTCTGGGCGCGCAGGGCCTCATTGAGCATGGAGGCGCTGCCCCAGAGTTGGGCTTTGGCGGGGCCATTTTCCGAGGCCGAGACCCTGTAGATGCCTCTGACGATGCCTTCGGCAACGCCTTCGCCGGGAGGAAGAGCGGGCTGGACGTAGTTCTCGTTGCAAAGGGTGAGGTAGTAGAAGACGTCCTCATTGTTCGCGTACATGCGGCGCATGCCGTCCTGGATGATGACGGCGATCTCGTAGGCGTAGGCGGGATCGTAGCTGACGCAGTTGGGGACGGTGGAGGCCACGACGTGGCTGTGGCCGTCCTGGTGCTGGAGGCCCTCGCCGTTGAGTGTGGTGCGGCCTGCGGTGGCGCCCAGGAGAAAGCCGCGCCCGCGCGAATCGCCGAAGGCCCAGATGGCGTCACCCACCCGCTGGAAGCCGAACATCGAGTAATAGATGAAGAACGGAATGGCGGGGACGTGGTAGTTGGCGT
>JACRKW010000317.1 GCA_016215215.1 Acidobacteriota bacterium | reverse complement strand
GCTCACCTCCGCCGGCATTCCCCAATGCGCGCCATAAGCGTACGGCACTTCATTGATCGAGCCCGTCGATGCCGCCAGCGCCAGCCCCACGTAGTTCCTGTCCAGCCAGCCCCCCTCGGCGTGGTCATTGCCGCTGCCGCTCAGGAAATCGCCCCACTTGAAGTAGTCGTAGCAGGCCGTCGCCGCCTGCTGCACTGTGTTTGACCACACGAAGTTCGACGTATACTCGTACATCAGCGCGTTGCGGTTCTGCCGCCCTGTCTCCCAGTAATCGATCGTCGGGCTCTGAGCCCACGTGGCGTGGTACCGCGCATCCAGCCGGCGCCCCATCTTCCGCTCCGCATAACGCTTGGCTGCGACGAACAGATCCACCACACCGTCCTGCAGCAGGTGGTAGTAGCGCGCCCGGAACAGTGCCGTCCGGCGTACTTCCTCAGCGGTCGCTCCGAATACGTGCATCACCCCCTGGCGCGCGGTCAGGTCCGCCGCAGCGTCCTCCTGCCCGTATGTGAAGTACACCAGGTACTTCGCGAAATCGCGGTACTCCGCTCCGTACAGTTCCGCGTAGCGTGCCGCCAGCGCGTCGCTCACGTAGCGCAGCGTGAACTCGCCGTTGTCATGGTGGGCGAAGTACGACCAGTCGCCCTGGATGTGCATCTCGTCCGAATACAAGCCGTTCAGCTTCACTCCCGCGGCCGTGTATCTGTCGATCAGCCCCTTCAGGAACGGCAATGCCTTGCCGCTGAAGTAGTCCATCTCCGGCGTCTGATACTCCTGCACCACCAGCACACGGTCCAGCCCCTGCTCCGCAATGACACCGCTTCCGTGCACCCGGATCCTCTGCGCGTGGTAGTCACCGTTCTTTACAATCACGTTCTCGTACGCTTCCACCTCGATCCCGTCCTGGATCTCTACAATTCCCGCCGGATCCACCACGCGGTACGGCGTGCCTCCCACCCGCCTCTCCCGGAACGCGAACGCTCGCACCCTTCCCGCCTTCACTTCCACCGGACCCTTGTTGTTCACCCACCGAGCCTGCCTCCACAACTCCACGCTGAACCGCCCCGTCTTCGGGTCACGCACGCCTTTCCGGTACTGCATCCACTTGCCCGACTCGCCCGTCTCTTTCACGTACGCCGGCCCCGCCTCCAGCGGGCTCAACAGGCTCAGCTCCAGCCCCAGCCCGAACTTCTCGGCGAACTTCCCGATCGCTGCGATCTTTTCGATGTAGCCGTCCGTGTCCGGCGTGAGCCGCCGCGGCGTCTCCTGGCCCGCCCGGTATTGCTTGAAAAACTGGTCGAACGCGATCTTCACCGTGCGCCGCCCGGCAGCTTGCGACCGTTCGCAGATCTGCCTCAAGCTCTCGTTGCGCGGTGTGCGCCCCGTCGCCAGGTTCAGCACCCGGTCCGGATCGGCGGCCAGAATCTCCAGCTCCTCATCCGTCGTCAGGATGATGGCTGCTGATCCAATCTGGTAGCTCCACGCCCCGGGGAACGCCACGAGTTCGCCGCGGTACACCTGCTCCGGCGCCTGCCCTGCCGCCGGGAGGCAGCAGGCCAAACCCAGGCACCACATCGCCAGCGCGCGGCTGCTGATCGTCATCGCCTCCACCTCCTCAACACCTTGCGGGAAGCAAAAGAATACACCAACGCCCGCCGCGCCCGCTCCGCCTGCTCCCCCCGCCGGGAGTTAGGATAGGAGAACCTGTGAGCCCCGAATCTACGCCCGCCATTGAAGTCCGCGAGTTGCGAAAAGTCTACGGCGACAAGCCCGCCGTCGACGGCCTCAACCTGCGCGTCGAACGCGGCTGCTTCTTCGGTTTCCTCGGTCCCAACGGCGCCGGCAAGACCACCACCATCCGCATGTTGATGGGCCTTGCCCCGCCCACCTCCGGCGAAATCGAAATCCTCGGCCGCCGCATGCCGGAGGAGGCCATCTCCATCAAGGCCCGCATCGGCCTGGTCCCCGACGATACCCTCCTGTTCGATCACCTCACCGGCGGCGAGTTCGTCGAGTTCGTCGGCCGCATGTACGGCCTCGGACGCCCGCGCTCCCGCGCCCGCACCGCCGAGCTTATGCAACTGTTCGAGCTCGACGGCGCCGGCCGCAAGCTCATCGGTGAATACTCCAAGGGCATGCGCAAGCGCGTCGCCATGGCCGCCGCCCTCATCCACCGCCCCGACATCTATCTGCTCGACGAACCCTTTGAAGGCGTCGACGCCGTCGGAGCCCGCCTCATGAAGGACATCCTCCTCGACCAGGTTCGCCAGGGCGCCACCATCTTCCTCACCTCTCACGTCCTCGAGGTCGTCGAGCGCCTCTGCGATCGCGTCGCTATCATCAACCAGGGCCGCCTGGTCGTTGACGGCGCCCTAGAATCCCTGCGCGCCGGCTCTGAGACCCTGGAAGACATCTTCGTCCGCGTCGTCGGCGGCCCGGCCCACACCTCCGAATCCCTGGATTGGCTCTAGTATCCCCATGGGCTTCCTCAACGACCAGGTTCGAGCCATCCTCTGGGCCCAGACCAAGGGCCTCTACAACCGCTTCTCCGGCGGCGGCGCCGGTGCCGGCCGCATCATCTACTGGATCTCCATCCTCATCTGGTACGGCGGAATAGGCTTTCTGGCCTGGCTCGCCGCTGCCACGCTGCCCGAAATCGCCGAGCGCGCCACGCTCCAAACCGTCCTCAACGTCGGCCTGCTCCTCGCCACTCTCTTCTGGCAACTGATCCCCGTCATGCTGGCCACCACCGGCATCTCGCTCGATCTGAAGAGCCTGCTCGTCTACCCTATCGCTCCACACCGCCTCTTCATCATTGAAGTCCTCCTGCGCCTTTCCACCGGCGTCGAGGTGCTCATCGTCATGGCGGGCGCCGCCGTCGGCCTCGCCCGCTCCCCAGTCGCCCCCTGGTGGAGCGCTCTTGTCTTCATCCCCTTCACCGCCTTCAATCTCCTCCTCTCCGCCGGCGTCCGCGACCTCCTCACCCGCCTGCTCACCCGCCGCGGTGTGCGCGAGGTTGTTGTCTTCGGCATCGTCATCGTCAGCGCACTTCCCCAGTTGCTTGTGAACTTCATTCCGCCCGAACAGTGGAAGCGCTACTACAGTCTCTTCGGGAAGGACCTGCCCGCCGCTCCCTTGCCCTGGCAGGTCTCCGCCGCACTCTCCGCCGGGCCCTTCTCCTGGTCCGCGCTCTTCGCACTGGTTCTCTGGCTCATCGCCGCCGCCTGGTTCGGTTACTCCCAGTTTCGCCGTGGACTTCGCTGGGACGCCGCCGAGGCCGGATCGAAGGACCGCCAGACCGCCTCCCCCGGTGGCCGCTCCTTCATGGAGGCCTTCTACCGCCTTCCCTCCCGCCTCCTGCCCGATCCCCTCGGCGCCCTCGTCGAAAAAGAGTTCCGCTTCCTCTCCCGCGCTCCCCGCTTCCGCCTCGTCTTCTTCATGGGCTTCAGCTTCGGCATCATCATCTGGCTCCCGATGGCTCTCGGAAATAACCGCTCCTCCGGCGCCTTCAGCGACAACATCCTTGTCTGGGTCAGCCTCTACGCCGCCCTTCTGCTCGGCGAAGTGCTCTTCTGGAACAACCTTGGCTTCGACCGTTCCGCCGCCCAGGCCTACTACGTCATGCCCGTCAAACTCACCATCGTCCTCTACGCCAAGAACATCACCGCCGTCTTCTTCCTCGTCCTCGAAGTCACCATCGTCACCCTCGTCATCACTCTCCTCCGCATCCGCTTCCCTCTCTACAAGATCCCTGAAGCCTACGCCGTCACTCTTCTCATCTGCCTGTTCCTCCTCGCCATCGGGAACCTCGCCTCCACCCACTACCCTCGCCCAGTCGATCCCGCGCAGTCCTGGCGCCAGTCTTCCAGCGGCAAGATCCAGGCCCTCCTCCTCTTTGTCTATCCAGTCCTCGCCATCCCCGTCGCCCTCGCCTACCTCGCCCGTTACGCCTTCGACTCCCAGTGGGCCTTCTATCTCGTCCTGCTCAGCGGCTTCCTCGTCGCCGCCATGGCCTACCACGTCTCCCTCCACTCCTCCATCGAAGCCGCCGACCACCGCCGCGAATCCCTCCTCGCCGCCCTCTCCCGCACCGAAGGCCCCATCGCCTAGGCCTGGGTCACTTGTCCAAGGCCCCGGCCTGGGCATGTGCTACACTGCGGGCGAATATGGACAGGCGCTTCAAGGTGATCGTGGAAAAGCACCCTGACGGCTACGTCGCTTACCCGCTCGGGCTGAAGGGCGTTGTCGTTGGGCAGGGAGACACTTACGAAGAGGCCCTCGCCGATGTGACGTCTGCCGTCGAGTTTCATATTGCGACCTTCGGCCGGGACGTTTTCCCGGACGACTCGCCAATCCTGGAAGCTTTCCTCACCGAGACTACTGTCGCCGCCTGATGTCGAAGTGCCCGGTCGACGCTCCCAAGGCCCGGGTCCTCGCGGCCTTTCGGGCCCTCGGATTTGAGTTGGTGAGAGAAAGCAAGCACTTGGCTCTGCGCCGCCCTCGGCCCGATGGCGGCTTCGACTGC
>JACRKW010000316.1:13309-22290 GCA_016215215.1 Acidobacteriota bacterium | reverse complement strand
AACCTCACCTCCGACATGGGCTCCGACAATACCGAAACTCCCGAATACCAGGTCGGCGACGGCTGCCTCGTCGATCAGCTCATCGGCCAGTACCAGGCCGAGGTCTGCGGTCTCGGCCCCCTGCTCGACCCCGCCAAGATGAAGAAGACCCTGGAATCCATCTATCGCTACAACTACAAGCGCAGCCTCATGGAGCACGAATCCGTCCAGCGCATCTTCGCCCTCAACGACGAAGCCGCCCTGCTGGTCTGTGACTACGGCAAGGGCGTGCGTCCCCGTATCCCCTTCCCTTACTACGCCGAGCTCTTCACCGGCCTGGAATGGTCCGTCGCCGCTCACATGCTCTACGCCGGCATGATCTCCCAGGGCCTGGAGTGCATCGAAAGCATCCGCCGCCGCTACGACGGCGAGCGCCGCAACCCCTGGAACGAGGCCGAATGCGGCCACCACTACGCCCGCGCCATGGCCGCCTGGAGCCCCGTCGTCGCTCTCAGCGGCTTCGACTACCACGCCCCCTCGCGCCGCCTCACCGTCAAGCCCCGCCGCCGCGTCTCGCCCTTCCGTTGCTTCTGGTCTCGCCCTTCCGTTGCTTCTGGTCCACGGCCACCGGCTGGGGCTCATTCGAGCTCGGCGAGAAACTCACGCTCACCGTCGAGTCCGGCTGGCTCGAAGTCCGCGAAGTGGCGCTCCCCTCCCGCGTCGTGAAGCTCACCTCGCTGGCGCGCGCCACCCCCGATCATCCCCTGGTGGTAGGCTGAGCCCGAGGTAAAGTTGATGCGATCCCTGTTTTTGATTCTCGCCGCCTGCCTCCCGCTCCTGGCCGCGGACAGGATCCGCGTCCAGATCATCACCGGCGGCCACGCCCACGACCTTGGCTTCTACTCGCTCTTCGAGGGCCAGCCCGGCCTCGCCGTCAGCATCAATCCCCACCCCTCCGCCTACCGCAGCGACCTGCGCGGCAAGGTCGACGTCCTGGTCCTCTACGACCTCCACGACCTCGCCACCGACGTCCAGAAGAAGAACCTCCAGGACTATCTCGAATCCGGCGGCGGCCTCGTCGTCCTCCATCACGCCCTCGCCGATAACTGGCAGTGGAGGTGGTGGTACCAGGATGTCGTCGGCGGCCGCTTCCTCATGGGCGCAGAAGGCGCCGCGCCCGGCAGCACCGCCAAGGCGCCCGTGCGGCTGAGCGTCAGGCCCGTGGCCCGCCACCCTGTCTTGGACGGTGTCGAAGCTTTCACGCTCGACGACGAAGGCTACAAGGGCATGTGGCTCTCGCCGAAGTCCACGCCTCTGCTCGAAACCGCCAGCGCCGAAAACGACGCTGTAAACGACAAGGTGGTCGCCTGGATCGGCCCCTGGCCCAAGTCGCGCGTCGTCGCCATCCAACTGGGCCACGGCGCCGGCGCTTACACTTCTGAAACCTACCGCCGCCTCGTGCGCAACGCCATCGCCTGGGCCGCTCCCGCGCCTACTTCACGCACAGCAGCTTCGTCCCGCGAATGATCACCCGCTGGAACGAGTGCGCAGTGCCGCCCGGCCCCTCCTCCTTCGAAAAGAAGGTCAGGTGGATCACGTCGAACACCTCCGGTTTGCCCGTCACGCGATGCGCCGTGTCGTAGGTCTGCGTCTTCTGCTCGTAGACCTTCGGATTCAGGACGTACTCAAACACGCCGTCCTTCACCGGCAGCACAGCCTGGTCCAGCACCGCGCCGGGGATCACCGCCGCCGCGTAGACCTCCTTCGCCGTGCTCCGTCCCTTGATTCGTGTGCCGGTCACCGGGTCCATGTTGGACTCCTCCGGCAGGTCCAGCTTCATTTGCGGCGCCGCTGCCGGACGGTCTTTCTCGATCACGTAGAGTTCCCCGCCCTCTGCCGGCAGCCCAGGCATCACCGCCGTGTGTCCGTCCCACTCGCCCTCCAGTTTGAAGCGGTAGAGCCCTGGCTGTTCCAGCGTCACCCGCGTCGCTCCGGCGAAGCTTCCTGATCCGTCTCCCGTCCCCTCCCACACCGTCTCCTTGCCGTCAGGTGCGCGCAGCGTGTATTTCAGCTTCACCGGCAGCACCGGATCAATCTGCAGCGCCGGCGCGAACGACGTCCCAGTCTCATAGGTCAATCCCGGCCGCGTCCCCACCAGAAAGACGCGCGCCCGTGTGTAGTACGGGCCCGGTACGTCCTCCGCGCCCGGAGCGATCACGCGGTTGTTCTTCTCTCCGCGCGGCAGGATGAACGCGCTCGCCAGGTACCCCGCGTACGCAGGGGCTTTGCCCGGCTGGAACAGCGCCACGCCCCCAATCAGTCTGTAGATGTCGCCCGGCAGGTCGCCGTTGTTGGAGGCGTTCACTTGACCGCCAAAGCTGTTCGGGCTCGTCGGCCAGTACGGAGCCCGCACGCCGTGCTCCCCCACGATGAACCGCGACATGAAGCCCGGCCGGGGCGCCGCGCCGTAGTAGTAGCCGCGCTCGGTGATGTACTCCGGAAACAGGTGCGGCGCATAGCCGTTCGATGTGAACAGTTTCAGATTCGTGTTCCCGATCCCCTGCAAGCCAGCGTCATAAGGCTGCGGGTTGTCCTTCCACTCGTAGATCAGCACCGGCTCGATCTTGTTCGCCCCCTGGCCCTCGCTGGCGATCAGCAGCACGTCGTTCTGGTTGTACGGATAGTTGATGTGCGCCAGGTGGCTCACCCCGTCTTCGCCCACATAGCCTTCCGTCAGCGTCTCCCCGCGGTCGGCGATCTTCCCGCCCGGCAGGCTCAGCTTCTTGCCGCGCGCGACAATCGGCGAGTTCACTGGATACACGATTCCCGCGTGCCGCATGCTGCACACCCACAGGTGGCCGTTCTGGTCCAGGTGCTGGGCCAGCACTTGCGCAACGTACTCGCCCGGAGCGTCGAATGCCAGCGGCTTCATCCCCTGCGCCGATCCGAACAGCCCCGCCGGCGAAGCCTTTCCGCTGTACCGCACCACCCTCGTGGTGCGCGGGTCCGAATTCACGTACAGCGTGGCCTCCACCTCAACTTCCGCCGGGAACGCCGGCGAGAAGCCAATGTCCCGCCCATAGCGGTTTCCCACCGGGTAGGCCATACCTTGGAACGTCGCCGTGGCCAGCGTCATCCGCTTGGCGATCCAGAACCGGTACGTCCCACCGCCCTCATAGCTGTTCCCGTCCACGTCGTAGTACCGCCCCGTCGCCTTCACCGTATACCGCCCGTACTTGGCCGGCTTCCACGCCGTCACCGCTGATTTCTTCGTCGTCGGCCACGCACCGTTCAGCCCGGCGAACGGCATCGTCCCCAGCTTCGCCACCACGCCTTCCGGGTCCGTCACCTCCACTGTCAACTCACCGCGCGTGCCGTCCCAGGGGATGTTGAGCCGCGCGTCCACCGAATCCAGTGGAGACTGCGGCTCCAGGTTGTAGCCGATCGGCCTGCTGCTCGCGTCAAACAGCGGCAGGATGACATCATCCTGGATCAGGTTGCGCGACGCCAGCGCAAACCACCCCTTGTCCTCCTCCGCCACGACGCCGCGATAACCGTTCGAGTTGTAGCTGTTCAGCAGGACCCAGGGAACCCTCGGCGTGATCTCGATCCCGTCCACCCAGCGCCCGCTGGCGTGAAAACCGTTCGCCCGGATAACCGGCGAGTAGTGATGCGATTCGCAGATCCGTCCCTTGGGGAACGAGCGCTTCGCAAATGCCTCTCCGTTCAGGTCATAGTTGGCCTTGCCGGTCGTCACCCCATAGTCCACCCTCACCCGGTAAATGCCCGGCGGCAGGTTCTGCGGCAGTGATTGCCTCAACTCAAACGGTACCGCCAGCGTCCCGTCCTCAATCTGCAACGCGTTCAACGGAATCGTCGCCAGTTGGTCGAACGGCGTGTTGAATCCGTAGCCGAAGCGTTTCGTCGCCGCCCCTTGCACCCCACCCTCGATCGGCAGCCCGGTCACCGTCAGCACTGTGCTCAGTTTCTCGGCCGCCGCCTGTCGCATCTTCCCTTCGGCGTCGAAAGTCCGCTCGGCCGTCGCCAGCACGACGGCGCCGGTCACCTTGATCCCCGCCGCCTGCAGTGAGTTCAGATGCGACTGCTTCAGCAGCAGCCGGCCGCGGACAATCATCGGCTCGCCCGGCGCCCACCAGTGCGGCGTCACCGACACCTCCGCCGTCCACTCGCCGTGTGTCGTGTACCCCGCGCCCCGGTACTCCACCGCCGGCGTCTGCCCCGCGGCCGCACCGCAAATCAAGAGTGAAACAAGTGTGGATGCTCGCACGATATTTCCCCGTTTCAGGTTCTTTCATCTTGTTAACACAAAACGCCTGAAGAAATCTCGTGCTTGCCGCGCTTTGCCTGCCGTCAGCGTCCTCTGCGCAACGCCGCAGCCTGCTCCTTCAAACCGCCTACCCCTGCGCCTTGGCCGGCCCGAACTTGCGGTAGCCCCACAGCAGGATCACCGCCCCAATGGTCGACATGATCCACCCCGCCGCCTCTCCTTGGTCGTACAGCCCGGTAAAGCGCCCGATCATCGTCCCCACGAATGCGCCCGCAATGCCCAACCCCATCGTCATCCAGAACCCTCCCGGATCCTTCCCGGGCATCACCCACTTTGCTAGCGCGCCCACAATCAAACCAACGATCGCAGTCTTGATCAGCCAGAACATGAGTTTTCTTTCACCTCCGGGACTGCTAACAAGACTAGGTGGATCCGGCCCCTGAGTCAACGCCAATGCGTCCTCCATTCCCCCTTTCTTGGAACATGAAGGGATTGTCATGCGTATCACCAGACGAGGGAAAGTCCTTGATGAAATCACTGGCTCTGGTGGTCCTGGCTGCCGCTGCGCTGCGCGGCGCCGAACCCGACGCTCTCGCCATTCACGAGCGCATCCGCGACCGCCACATGCCCTACTCCACCGTGATGGATCCCGTCTTCGCCTCAGCCGATAGCGAAGAAATCACCGGCTACACCCGCTGCGGCGACTCCGCCATCTGGACCGGCCACTACCTCGCCGCCGAAAGTTACCGCTGGTCGGTCACCCGTTCCCCCGAGGCCAAGGCAAACATCATGGAGGCCCTCAACGGCATCCGCAAACTGGTCGACGTCACCGGGACCGACGTCCTCGCGCGCTGCGCCGTCCCCATCGATTCGCCCTGGGCCTCCGGCATCATCAGCGAAGAGAGCCCCCACGGCATCCGCATCGGCAGCGTCAACGGCCAGGGCTACTACTGGGTCGGAAACACCTCCCGCGACCAGTACTCCGGCGTCTTCTTCGGCCTCACGGTCACCTGGAACCTCGTCGACGACCAGTTGGTCCACGACTGGGTCTCCATGCTCGCCACCCGCATGCTCGACCGCCTCTTGGAAGACCATTGGCTCGTCCGCATGCCCGAGGGCGAAATCACCACCTCCTTCATCGGCCGCCCCGATCAGCAGCTCAGCCTCCTCAAGCTCGGCCGCCGCCTCAACCCCAAACGCTTCGAAAACTCCTATAAGGTCCTCGCCAACTCCGCCGCCCAGACCGTCATCATCCCCATCTTCGTCGAGTCCCGCGATCCCTATGGCTCGTACTTCAAGTTCAACCTTGCCCACATCAACCTGTACAACCTCCTCACCAGCGGCGACAACTCCTGGATCCGGCGCGGCTACGTCAACGCCTTCGACGTCGTTCGCCACGCCACCGAGGACCACCAGAACGCCTTCTTCGACATGATCGACACCGCCGTCAACGGCAACAACGCGGCGCGCGACCAGCGCGTCCGCGACAACCTCGAAGCCTGGCTCCAGCGCCCCTCGCGCGACTTCTGGAAGGACCTCCGGCCCGTCTATCCCGCATCTTTGGACGATGAGAACCGCGCCTGGCTCGTCATCCCTGTCGTCGAACGCACTCCCACCGACTTTCTCTGGCAGCGCAGCCCCTATCAGCTCTACGGCGGCCTCTATGGCCAGATCGAAAGCGCCGGCATCGACTACATCCTTCCCTACTGGATGGCTCGCTACCACCACGTGGTCTCCGAGTAACCCTCCTGCGTTCCACCCACTCCCCCGCTCTGCCACAATAGGGGCGTGGCATCCTATCGCGACCGCATGAACCCGGAAGCGGTCCATTTCCCCGGGAGCCTGACCACAAAGATCATGGCCTCCATCGGCTTGTTTGTGTGCCTGCTCCTTGCCATTGTTGCCATCTCCAGTCCGGAGAAGCACTGGATGTGGCTCATTGATGCGATTCTGATCTCCGCCGTCGCCATCTTTCTGATTTACGCCTGGCCCTCGGAGATCATCACCGACCAGCACGGCATCCACGCCCGGCGGTTCTTCGGCCTCTTCTCCTCCTACATCGAGTGGAGCGAGGTTCGCGGCGTGACTCTCATCCAGGAGTTCGGCGGTCTCGGCGCACGGGTGGGCGCCTCGTCCGAGAGCCTCCTGATCACCGACAGGACCGGAATCCTCAAGATCACCCATACTCCAAGGCACCCCGACCGCCAACGATTGCTCTTGGAACTCAAACAGCACGGCGTCGACATTGGCGCCCTTCCCAAAGCCTGACCACCCCTGGAGCGCCTATGGCCCGCCTCTTTCTCGCAATCCTGGCCGCCGCATCGCTGCTCGGCCAGTCCCAGCAAATTGACCTCCCCGGCAACTCCACCTGGCTCGACACCGGCATTGACGTCAAAGCCGGTGACCTGCTTCGCTTTGAGGCCCAGGGCTCTTTGAAATACGCCGACGCCACCCAGTCCGCCGGCCCCGAGGGCATCCCCAGAAGTTGGAAGGACCTCATGCGCGTCCTCCCCCTCAACGACCTGGGCCGCGGAGCCCTCCTCGGACGTGTCGGCGACAGCGCCGCCGCCCGCCCCTTCCTCATCGGCGCCAAACGCGAGAGCCGCGCCCTCGTCGCCGGCCGTCTCTTCCTCGGCCTAAATCATCCCGCTGGTTCCAATCCCGAGGGCAGCTTCAATGTCACCGTCACGCTCGCCGGAAACGCCGGCGACGCCGCCAAGACCTTCAGCGGTACGCTCCCTCCAATCACCGAAAAGGAACTCGCCCAGATTCCCCGCCGTGTCGTCGACAAGGACCAGAACCCCGGCGACCGCGTCAATTTCCTCATCCTCGGCACCGAGGAGCAGGTCAAGAGCGCTCTCACCTCCGTCGGCTGGGTCACCGTCGACCGCAGCGTCAGGGACTCCATCCTCCGTGGCGCTCTCGGCAGCCTCTCCAAGCAGGCTTACCTCACCATGCCCATGAGCGAGCTCATGGTCTTCGGCCGCGCCCAGGACTACGGCTGGGCCATGTCGGACCCCATCAAGACCGTCATGGCACGCCATCACTTCCGCATCTGGAAGGCCCCCTTCCAGGTTGGTGACCTCACCCTCTGGGTCGGCGCCGGCACCCACGACATCGGCTTCGATCGGGACCAGCGCACCGGCGGCGTCACTCATAAGATCGATCCCGAAACAGACAAGGAACGCGAGTTTATCGGTGAAAGCCTCCGCCAGAGCGGCCAGGTCGTCAAAATCGACTACGTTACCCCCGCCGACACCGTCACCAAGGCCAAGACCGCCCACGGCCAGGAGTTCTTCTCCGACGGCCGCATCATGGTCGTCTACCTCACCCCGCAGAGCAACAACGCCGCCACTGCCTTCAGCGACTACTTCTGCTCCGTCCTCAAGCAGAACAACCCCGACGGCGAGGACCTCGGCGCCTGCGATCAATGGCTCCAGACGCCCGGCAAGTCTGACTTGAAACTCTCCGCCATCGGCAACCAGTATCGCCTGCTGGTCGTCCCCGGCATTATGAATACCTGCGTCTCCGACAACCCCGCCTTCGCCGTCGGCCGCAAGGTCCTCGCCGAGAAGTACGGCCTGACGGCCGAACTCCTCAGTGTTCCCAACAACTCCAGCGAATCCAACGCCAGGGAGATCGCCGGCTTTATCGCCGACAAGATGAAGAACGACACCCGCAAGTTCATCGTCATCGGCTACAGCAAGGGCACCCCCGACCTTCAGACTGCGCTTGCCCTCTCGCCCGCCCTCAAGGACAGCATCGCCGCCTTCATCAGCGTCGCCGGCGCCTCCGGCGGCTCACCTATCGCCGACTCCCTCCCCATGCAACTCGACGCCTGGATGGGCAAGGTACGCGATAAGGGAGGCTGCAAAGGAGACCTCGCTGAGGGCTTCAAGAGCCTCAAGAAAGACACCCGCCAGCGCTTCCTCTCCGCCTACCCGCATCCCGCCGTCCCCACTTACTCCCTTGCCTCCATCACCTCCAGGGAGCGCGTCCCCAAGACCGCCGCCCAAACCTACATGATGCTCTCCGCCTGGGATCCCCAGAACGACGGCCAGCTCCTCCGCATGGATCAGGTCATCCCGGAGTCCAAGTTCCTCGGCGCCGTCTGGTCGGACCACCTCAACGTCGCCCTCAACATGCAGGCCAAGTTCCCCCGCGCCGCCCTGCTGGAATCGCTTCTTCGCTTCGTCTTGGACGATCTCGCGCGCGCCAGGTAACAGCCCGGGCCGCGGGCTGTTCAGTGCTCCACGCGCCCCACCAGCCCGGCGTCAAACAGGCGCTTGTCCATTCGCGCCAGCCGCCGCTCCTGCCCCGGCTTCAATAGCTTCGTGTGCTTCACGCCGCATAGATACTCCGGCACGTACCAGATGTCGGCCTCGCTTGTCATCCAGCCCTGCCGGTCGAATCTCGACAGGTCCAACGGCTTCGTTGAAAACGCCCGCAGCGTGTGCTCCCCTTGCAGGTTGAAGTAGTGCGCGAAATAGCTCATCACCAGTTCCCGCAACGACCGGTACACCGGCTCTCTATAACGCAGCCCGGAGTAGTTCGACTTCGCCGCCGCGCCCCAGCAGCCGTCCACCTGGAATACCGCCAGTACGTGGTCGTCGTCCCGCACCGCCTCCAGGTCCAGCAGCAGCGGCGGATGCCCCTGCACCCGTAGCGCCAGCGCCGCCAGCATCGCTCCCTCCATGCAGTGCGCCCTCATCTG
>JACRKW010000316.1:0-13285 GCA_016215215.1 Acidobacteriota bacterium | reverse complement strand
CCTCGTCCAGAAACCGCTGCACGTCCGCCGGCCGCTTCAGCGCCTTCAGCGTGCGCCACTCCTTCGCGTCCAACCCAAATTCGTTTCTCATGCCGCCCGCTTAGAACGCCGGCGCCGCGAATCCCGCCGCCTTCACCGGGTGGACCTTCATCTTCGCCGCGTACTTCTTCACCACGTCCTGGATCTTCCCGGCGTTGCCCACCAGGCAGAACTGCAGCTTCTCTTCCGTGTAGTACTTCCGCGCCACAGCGTTGGCCTGCGCCACCGTGATCGAGTCGATCTTGGCGAACAGGTCATCCACCTCCGCTTTGGTCAGATCGAAGATCTCCAGGTCGCCGATCAGCCCCGCCAGTTGGTCCGCTGTCTCCAGGCGCTGCGTCGGAAAGCCGCCCTTGATGTAGGCCTTCGCGCTCGCCAGTTGCTCGGCGTCCAACCCCTTTTCCCGCAACCGTTTCAGGATCGCCAGCGCCATGTCCATTGCCTTCTCCGTCGTGTCGGTGCGAGTGTAGGTGTTGATCGCAATCGCGCCCGCAAGCCGGTCTTGCTCCAGCATGCAATTGGCCCCGTACGTCAGCCCCGCGTTCACCCGCAACTCATCGTTCAGCATCGATGTGAACCGCCCGCCGAACAATGTGTTCACAATCATCAGCGCCACCCGGTCCGGATTCGTCCGCGTGATTCCCGGCATGCCGATTCGGAAGTAGGTCTGCGTCGCGTCCGGCTTGTCCACCAGCAGCAGCCGCGCCGATTCGAACTTCGGCGCCGCCACCTGGCCCGGCTGGAACGCCCCGCCCGCCGGCAGTTGCCCGGCCAGCGCCGCGAGTTGCGGCCCCAGTTTCGCCGGGTCGAAATCGCCGGCCGCTATCAGGATCAGGTTCTTCCCCACGTACATCTTCTTGTGGAATCCAACGATCTGATCGCGGTTCAATCTCCCCAGCGTCCCTTCATCGGCCACCCGCCCGTACGGGTGCGCCGCGCCGAAGTAGAACGCATTGAAGTACCGCCCGATCGCCATCGCCGGGTTGTCCTTGGCCGACTTCGCCGCATCCACCGCCTGTGCCAGCGTCTTCTTCACCTCGGCTTCGGGAAACGACGCGTTCAACATCAGGTCCGCGAACACCTTCAACGCCGGCTCCTGCGTCCGCGCCATGAACTCCGTGTACAGGTACGACGCCTGCCGGTCGCTCCCTCCTCCCACCGTCGCCCCCAGTGAGTCCATCTCCAGTGAGATCTGCTCCGCCGTCCGTTGGGCCGTGCCCCGCCGGATCAGCTCCGCCGTCAGCCCCGCGATGCCCGCCTGCCCTTCCGGTTCGGCCTCCGACCCGCCTCGGAACAGCGCCCGCACCGAAATCAATGGCACGTCCGGCTTCCGCAGCAGGATCAGCGTCGCTCCATTGGGCAAAGTCTGCTTGGTATAGGGCGGCAGCTTCGCCTGCCCGAAAACCGGGCACATCATGAGTAGCCCCAGCACTAACGTTCGCGTTCTCACTTGGAGGCCTCCTGCGCCGTCTCCGGAATCAGCGTCGCTACTGTCCGTCCCGTCTCCTTGAAATACTTCGCCGCCGCCTTCTGCACATCGGCCGGCGTCACCTTCTCCAACTCCGCCGCCACCTGGTTCACCTTCTCCCATCCCCCGAAGAACACCTCGTAGGTCCCCAGCAGGTTCGCCTTCCCGGCGATCGTCTTCAGGCCCCGGTAGAAGTTGCCCAGAATCTGGTTCCGCGCCTTGTTCAACTCCTCCGCCGTCACCCCGTCCTTGGCCAACCGCGCCAGCTCCTCGTACAGCGCTTTCTCCGCGTCTTCCGGCCTCTTGCCGCCGCGTACCTGGAAGCTGAACTGGAACTGCCCCGGATCCAGCGATGGAGAGCTGCCCGCGTTCACGTTCAACACCAGTTGGTCCTTGTCCACCATCCGTGTGTACAGCCGCGAACTGCGGCCCGTTCCCAATATCGTCTCCAGCACGTCCAGCACCGGCGTCTCCGGATCCTTCGTCCGCGGGACGTGGTAGCTCACCATCACAATCGGCAACTGCGCGGGGCGCTTCACCGTCACCCGCCTCTCTCCCAGTTGCTCCGGCTCCTTCGTCCGGACCTCCGGCGGCGGCGGCTGGCTTGCAATCGGCTCGATATACTTGCGCGCCAGCGCCAGCGCCTGCGCCTCGGTTACGTCCCCGCTCACCACCATCACGCAGTTGTTCGGCGCATACCCCATCTTGAAATGCGCCTTCAGATCGTCCATCGTCCAGGACTCGATGTCTGACGCCCAGCCCACCACCGGCCAGTGGTACGGATGCGCGATGTAGGCCGCCGCGTTCAACTGCTCGTACAGCACCCCGAACGGGCTGTTGTCCACCGATGTCCGCCGCTCTGAATACACCACCCCGCGCTCGCTCTCCACAATCTTCGGGTCGAACGCCAGGTCGCGGATCCGGTCCGATTCCATGTCGAACATCAGCTCCAGCGCCTCTTTCGGAAACCAGTCCGTGTACACCGTCACGTCCCGCGACGTGTATGCGTTGTTGCTCCCGCCGTTCTTCTCCATCTGGATGTCGAACTGCTTCGGACCGTACTTCTTCGCGCCATTGAACATCATGTGCTCGAAGTAGTGGCTGATCCCCGTCGTCCCCGGCCGCTCGTTCCGCGACCCGATCCGGTAGAAGAAATACAGTGCCACGTTCGGCACGTCGTGGTCCTCGTGGACCAGCACCTTCATGCCGTTCTTCAGCGTGTGCGTAGCCACCTTCAACTCCTGCGCGCCCGCAATCAGCGGCAGCAGCATGAAAAGACTCAGTATCCAGCGCATGGACTTAACCTACCAAGCCGCGCGCCGCTCCGCATCCCAGCTTGCTGTAAAATCTGACCAGTGACCCGCCGCCAGGCCCTCCTCACCTTTGCCGCCTTCGCGCCGCCGGCCGAGAGCCTCTTCGATGGCAGCACCTTCCGCAACTTCCGCACCCCCACCCAGACCACCGGCCCAGAGGTCAGTTGGCGCATCCACGACGGTGTCATCGAAACCATCCCCGATGCCCGCCGCCAGTGCGACCTCTGGACCCAGGCCGAATACGAGCACTTCGATCTCTCCTTCGACTGGAAACTCGCCCCCGGCGCCAACTCCGGCATCAAGTACCTCATCCAGGCCTCCGCCACCGACAAGCTCCGCGACGCGCAAGGCGAGTTCCTCCACGAAACCTCCCTCGGCTTTGAATTCCAGCTCGTCGACGACTCCTCCCCCGCCGGCATCACCCCCACCCACATCTCCGGCGCGCTCTACAACTACCTGCCCGCCTCCGAATCCGCTGCCCTCCCCCCGGGCCAGTGGAACTCCGCCCGACTCCTCCTGCACCAAGGCCACGTCGAACACTGGGTCAACAACCGCCGCGTCCTCGCCTTCGACCTCGGCTCGCCCGCGCTCAGCGCCGCCCTCGCCGCCAAGCGTCTCAACAGCGCCCGTATGCTCGAACGCCTCCACCGCCGCCGCTCCCCCATCGCCTTCCAGCACCACGAATCCCTCGCCGCCTTCCGCAATATCCGCATCCTCATCCTCCCCGCCTGACGGCTTCACTTTTTCCCTTGACTTGTACAAGTTCTGACCGCATACTAGTTTGTAGCACAGACCAGTTTGCAGATAACAGGACACGAACATGACCGGCCAGTACCCTAATCTCTCCGACCTCCAGTCCCGCCCGCTCCGCTACTGGAACATCGACGGCCTCCCCGAACTCATGATGGGCCTCGTCTGGATCCTCTGGGGCGGTTCGTTCATCCTCGGCGAAAGCCTCCCCAAGGGAACCGCCCGCAACGTCTTCTGGATGTTCATCCCCGCCATCTTGTGTTTGAGCGGCGTCGCCTCCAACTGGGCCGTCAAACGCCTCAAGGAGCGCATCACCTACCCCCGCGCCGGCTTCATCGAGATGAAGCAGCCGGGCGGCGCCCTCCGCCTCGCCACCGCCGCCGTCGCTATGGTCAGCGCCGCTGCCCTTGCTGCCCTCGTCGTCAGGGCGCGCGCCGCTGGGATCCAGACGATGATCTCCCCCATCTTTGGAGTCTTGGTCAGCCTCGCCTTCCTCGTCGCCAGCGTCCGCATGAAGGCCCCGCACTATCTCGCCCTCGCCGGCCTCTCCCTCGCCCTCGGCCTCGCCTTCGGCGCCTTCCAACTCGGATGGGAGTCCCTCAACTACCTCTTCCTCGCCCTCGGCGCCGTCTGCTCTCTCGCCGGAGCCATCCGCCTCGCCCTCTTCCTCAAGCGCCATCCCGCCGGAGCCGCCGAATGAACGACCTCGACCGCCTCATCCACGAGCCCGCCCGCCTCGTCGTCGTCGCCCTGCTTCACTCCGTTCAGCAGGCCGACTTTCTCTGGCTCCTTCGCGAATCCGGCCTCACCAAGGGCAACCTCTCCAGCCACCTGGCCAAACTCGAGGAGGGCGGCTACATCAAGGTCGAGAAGACCTTCCGCGGCAAAATACCCCTCACCCTCCTCGAACTCACTCCGCCCGGACGCGCCGCCTTCGAATCGTATCGTAAGAGCATGACCGGTCTTCTTTCCAAGGGCGGAACCCGCCGGTGATCGCCGACTCGGCCCTGCGCCGCGGCATCCCCGCCGCCGTCGCCATGACGGCCTCCTCCGATCGTGTCCTCTACGAAGTCGCCTGCGGCCAGGCCGGCTTGGACACCATCTTCCGCGTCTTCTCCATGACCAAGCCCGTCACCTCCGTGGCGGCCTTGCAACTGGTCGAGCGCGGTCTGTTGGATCTGGACGAGCCCGCCGCGAAACACCTCCCCGCGCTGGGCTCGCTCCAGGTCCTGCGCGGCTTCCACCCCCACACCGGCGAGCCCATCCTCTCGCCCGCACGGACGCCCGTCACCGCCCGCCACCTCCTCACCCACACCTCCGGCTTCGGCTACGAGTTCACCAGCCCCGCTCTCCACCGTTACGGCGCCATCGCCGGCCAGGGAACCATGCGCGCCGTCCGCAAAGGCGAACTCGATTGCCCCCTCCTCTTTGAACCGGGCACGGAATGGCTCTACGGCATCTCCACCGATTGGCTCGGCCGCCTGGTCGAGGCCGTCAGCGGTCTCTCTCTGGCCGACTACTTCGACGCCCACATCCTCCAACCGCTCGGCATGACTGACACCGGTTTCAGTCTGCCGCCGGAAAAGCACCCGCGCGTGGCCATGAACTACCAGCGGCTCCCGGACGGCAGCCTCGAAGCCGCGCCCCTGCCGCCGCCGAAACTCCCCACGACTTTCAGCGGCGGCGGCGGCCTTCTCTCCACTGCCGCCGACTACGTCCGCTTCATGCAGATGATCCTCCGCCGCGGCCGCCTCGGTGACAGGCAAATCCTCCACCCGGAGTCGGTTGCTTTGATGGCTTCCAACCAGATCGGTGCCTTCACCGCCGGCCGGCTCCAGTCCACCATGCCCGAGTTCGCCATGCCCGCCGACTTCCACCCCGGCCACGACGACAAGTTCGGCTTCGGCTTCCTCATCAATCCCGTGGCCTACTCCGGAGGCCGCTCCGCCGGCAGTCTCGCCTGGGCAGGCTCCGCCAATACCTACTTCTGGATCGACCCCGCCCGTGACCTCTGCGCGGTCCTCCTCATGCAATTCTCCCCGTTCTTCGACCCCCAGGCCGTCGGCCTGCTCCGCGACTTCGAACAGGCCGTCTATCGCTGACTGAATACTCGTGCTGCGCTAGAATCGTCCCATTGGCTTGGAGCCTTCCGATGTGGCATGAACACAACCGGCGGCTCATCAGCCGCGCCTGTGCGGCCTGCCTCCCCTTCCTCGTCTTCGCTCAGGCGCCTCGCATTGACTCGCTCTCTCCGGACCAGGGCCCCATCGCCGGCGGCACTGAGGTCATCATCCGCGGCGCCCACCTCGATGACACCCGCGTCTCTGTCGACTTCACTCCGATAGCACCCTCTGTCTCTTCAGGCGAAGAGCTCCGCTTTGTCATGCCCCCACATGACAACGGCTACGCCATCCTCCGCATTGCCTCCCCTCTCGGCACGGCCACGGCAAGATTCCTCTATCTCCCCCCTCCCCTGCGCGACCTGCCTGCTGGATACATCACTACCATCGCTGGAATCGGCAGCTACTTCGGTGACTACGGCCCAGCCCGCGAGGCGGTTCTCAGTCCGTTCGCCCTCGCTCACGCTGGCGATGGCTCGTTCTACCTCGCCGAACCGAGCCACGTTCGCGTGCTCCGCTTCCGCCCCGGCGGCCTCATGGAACCCTTTGCGGGCGGCAGTCCACCAGGGGACTCTATCGAGGGCGACGGCGGCCCGGCCTTGAACGCCAGGCTAGGTTTCCCTCGCAGCGTCTTCGTCGAAAACAGCGGCGATGTCGTTATCGCTGATGGCCCGCAGAACGTCGTTTGGCGCGTGGAAGCCGCCACCGGCATCGTCCGTATCATCGCCGGCACCGGGGAGCCCGGCTTCTCCGGCGACGGGGGTCCCGCGCGTTCAGCCCGTCTGAGCAGTGTCAGCCATCTCACCGGCGACGGAAACGGCACCATCTGGTTCATCGACTTCAGGAACATGCGCATCCGCCGCATCACCCCCGACGGCGCCATCGACACCGTCTGCGGCACCGGTGTCCCCGGATTCTCCGGCGACGGTGGCCCCGCGCTGCAGGCTCAATTTGACACTGGAGTCGATGACTACGGCGCGCTCGCTTACGACCCCGCGGGCTTTCTCTACCTCGCCGACGAAGCCAACCACCGCATTCGCCGCATCGACCTCACAACCGGCATCATCTCCACCTTTCTCAGCCAGGGTTCCCGCTTCGGCATGACCGGCCTTCGCGCCCTGCTGGTCGATCCCTCCGGCGATCTGTACTTCTCCGCCTCCGGCGTCATATACCGTGTCTCCCGCGCCGGGGCCCTACGCGAGCAGTTCGGAGTCTTCGGTGCCCGCGCCAGCCCGCCCACGCTCGACGGAACCCCGTTCGCCAGAGTCCAGCCGGGCAACGTAGTCGGCCTGGCGTTGGACCCCGATGGCAACCTGCTCTACTCCGATTCCGAGATCGCTCGCGTGTTCAGATTGAACCGCTCCCTCGGCATGCTGGAAACCGTCGCCGGCATGGGGCCCGGGCTCCCCGGTGATGGTGGTTCTGCCCTCTCCGCTGTCATCGAACGCAACGGCCAGGCCTACGCCGACTTAGCCGCCCTGCCAGGAGGTGACCTCCTCTACTCTGGCCCGCGCATCCGCAGAATCGACCTGGATGGCCGCATCTCCATCTTCGCCGGCAACGGTTATAACTCCAAGGTGGAGGAGGGTGCTCCAGCAATCGATACCTCCCATGAGTTCGCCGGTATAGAAACCGACTCCGAGGGCAACGTCTACGCCGCCACATTCGCATCCATCGTTCACATCGATCCGCTAGGTATCCTGAGAATCCTGTCCGGACTGAAACGTGGTTGCGGCTTCAGCGGCGACGGCGGCCCGGCGCGCGACGCCGAGCTGTGTCAGCCCTTCGATGTCGTCCGCGACCGCGACGGCAACCTTCTGGTCGCAGACACCAACAATAACCGCGTGCGACGCATCGACGCCGCCACGCGCTTCATCTCTACCATTGCCGGTACCGGCCCGACCAACGGTTTCGAGATCTGGCGCAAAGGCGGCTATTGTGGCGACGGTGGCCCGGCCTCCGAGGCCTGCCTCAACGGGCCAGCCGGTCTCGCAGTGGGCCCCGACGGCGAACTGCTGATCTCGGAGTTCCGACACATCCGCAAGGTGGATCCGGCCGGAGTCATCTCCACCCTCGCCAGCCCGCCCACTGGCGCTTTCAGCTACCTGACCTTTGACGCCGCCGGCAACGCCTATACCTCGCGCGCCGACGCTGTTGTGCGCATTACCCCTGATGGCGTCGAGCAATTCCTGGCCGCGAGGGCCGGTAGCCCTAGAGCCTTCTCTGGCGACGGCGGCCCGGCATCGAAGGCCCAGGTCGATCCGGCTGGGGCAGGCATCACAATCGACCACGAGGGCAACCTGATCTTCGTCGACGGCATCAACAGACGCATCCGTGCCATCCGCTACGGAGCAGTCCTCATCCCGCCCGACTCGGTCACCCAGGCGCTCTCCGGCTCGCTCCAAACTACCACCGTCTCCACACCCTTCCCCGAGCCGCTCTCGGTCCTCGTCCTGAACGGCAACGGCAACCCAGCCGGAAACGTCCGCGTCGATTTCACCGCCCCGGACGAAGGCGCTTCCTGCTCCTTCGTGAATCAGAAGCGCAGCGTTAGCGTCCTCACCGATCGCCGTGGCATCGCCTCGGCGGCCTGCACCGCCAACGGCAGCGCCGGACCATTTGCCGTCGCCGCCATCCCTCTCGGTTCGACTGCCTCGCTAGAGTTCTCTCTCGTCAATACGCAACCCTGACCGCTACTGCGCGTATCGCCGTTTGAACTCCTCGGCCGCCTTCTTCCGCGCGTCCCGGTCCGCCTGGCTCATCTTGCCCAGGTACCAGAGGTGCGTCTCGGAGTTCAACACCTGGTCCAGCTCGGCCTGCACCTTCTGCGCCGCCGCCACCTTGGCCGCGTCGCCGGAGTGCATCGCCTTCTCCAGAATCTCCTTCAGCTCCGGTACGAACTCGCTGTAGAACTTCTTCCCTACCTCGTAGTTGCCGTGCCACTGCACGTAGTCCGGCCCCATCATCGCCGCTCCGTGCCGCGCCCGGCGCCCCTCGTGGTGCCAAAGCTCGTAATAGGTGAACTCGATCTTGTCGTCGAAGTCCACGCCGTTGGTGATCAGCCCCGACGCCCGCAGCATCTGGTACAGCTTCGTCGCCGGCCGCCCGAACTTGTCGTTGTACAGGTTCACTGACTTATCGAACTGGTCGTACCAGTTCTCCACCCATCCCGTCGCGTGGCACGCGCCGCAAACCTGCTTCATGTCCGCGCGCCGCGTCTCCCACGGCTTCACCGTCTTGCCCGACGCCTTCGCCGCCGCATCCACCTTCTCTGATATCGCCGGCCGCAGTGTCCACGAGATCCTCGACCCCGCGTCGTGCGTCAGCGGCAGCTCCGCGGTCGCGCTCATGTGGCATGTCGTGCATGTCGGCCCCTGCTCGAAGTCCACTCCCGGCGCCCAGCGCTTCTTCTGCATCAATGGCTCGTACCGCGACCGGTTCGCCGCGAACGCAATCCCGTGCTTGGACTCCGTGTACACCTCCATCTGCGGGTGGTCCGGACCCAGGTGGCACCGCCCGCAGTTCTCCGGCATTCGTGCCTGCGCCCGGCTGAAGTTGTGCCGCATATGGCACGCCGAGCACGACCCCTTCGATCCGTCCGGATTCAGCCGCCCGATCCCGGTGTTCGGCCATGTCGCCGGATCCAGTTTCCCGCCCGCCAATACCTTCACCTCCGAGCCGTGGCACTGCCAGCAGCCGCTCACCGCCGCCGGCGAGTTCGGCTTCATGTTGCCTTCCACCACCTCCGCCAGCACGTTGTCCAGGCTGCCCATGATCTTGCCCGCGTCGGAATGATGGCTCGCCTGAAACTCCTTGTACTCCTTGGCGTGGCAGCTCGAGCAATCCTTCGGCGAAACGATCACGGCGATGTACGCCCCGTTGTGCTCGAACCCGTCCGAGTCGCCCTTCTCCGCCTTGTGGCACTCCAGGCACCCGACGGCCTTCTTGAAGTGCGAACTCCGCTTCCACTGGTCCACAATCCCCGGCGTCGTTCCCTCATGGCAGCCCAGGCACGCCTTGCTCGCCGCGCTCAGCACCGCCGGTTTCGCCGCCGCTACAGGCTTCTTGGCCGCCGCCGCCGCCGGCGCCTGACCGTACGCCGCCACCGCTATCAGGAAAATACAGAAGTACCGCAACATGGGAACTACACCTCCTCCAACGGACAACTCTATCTGAAACACCCTTAGCACTCTGTGACTCCAGTCACAACCCTCAGCCCTTTCCGCCGCCGCATGCTACACTCCCCCTCAAATGGCGCCCACCAGGCTCTTCCTCGCCCTGCTCCCTCTCGTCGCCTTTGCCCAGAACTGGCCATCCTTCCGCGGGCCCGGCGCGGCCGGCGTCGCACCTTCTGCTAGTCCCCCCGTCACCTGGAACGCCTCCACAGGCCAAAGCATCGCCTGGAAGACCCCCATCCCCGGGCTAGCCCACTCCAGCCCCATCGTCTGGGGCAAACGCGTCTTCCTCACCACCGCCATTTCGAGCCAGGGCAACAACACCTTCAAACGCGGCCTCTACGGCGACGGCGACGCCTCCACCGACCTCGGCCCCCAACAGTGGAAGCTCCTCTGCCTCGATCTCGACTCCGGCAAGCTCCTCTGGCAGTCCACCGCCTACACAGGCATCCCCTTGGAGAAGCGCCACATCAAGTCCACCTACGCCAACGCCACCCCCACCACCGACGGCCGTCTCGTCGTCGCCCTCTTCGGCTCCCAGGGACTCTACGCCTTCGACCTCAACGGAAAGCTCCTCTGGCAGCGCAACCTCGGCCGTATCAACGCCGGGGCATACGATCTGCCGGAATACGAATGGGGCACCGCTAGTTCCCCTATCCTCCACGGTGATGCCGTCATCGTCCAATGCGACCAGCAGAAGGGCTCCTTCATCGCCGCCTTCGACAGGCGCACGGGCGATCCCCTCTGGCGCACCACCCGCCAGGAGCTCCCCTCCTGGGGCACCCCCACGGTCTACGACGGCCCGCCGCGCGCCGAGCTCGTCACCAACAGCTCCAACTTCATCCGCGCCTACGACCCCGCCACCGGCAGGGAACTTTGGCGCCTCGGCGGCAGCTCCAAGATCACCGCTCCCACCCCCGTCTTCTCCGATGGCATCGTCATCGTCGCCAGCGGTCGGCGCCCGGAAGCTCCCATCTTCGCCATCCGCCCCGGTGGAGACGGCGACATCACCGGCACGCCCAATGTTCTCTGGAACAAGACCCAGCGCGGACCCTACATGCCCACGCCTCTCATCCTTGACGGTCTCGTCTACACCCTCGGCAACGCCGGCATCTTCGATTGCTACCGTCTCCAGACCGGCGTTGAAGTCTACCGCCAGCGCATCCCCCACCAGGGCTCCGGCTTCAGCTCCTCACCCGTCGCCGCCGCCGGCCGCATCTATCTCTCCAGTGAGGACGGCGATGTCTTCGTCGTGCAGGCAGGCGCTTCCTTCAAGCTGCTCGCCACCAACTCCATGAACGAGCCCCTCATGGCAACCCCCGCCATCGTCGCTGACACACTCCTGCTCCGCTCCCAGCACCACCTCTGGGCGGTCCGCGCGCCCCGCTGACTACGCCAGCTTGAACTTCCGCAGGTCGATCTTCTTCTCGTCGCCCTCGCCCAACCCCAGCAGCCCGGCGATCTCCACGTGCTCCGGCTGCATCCGCACGAACACGCTGTCGTTGTCCGCGTAAGCAAGCGCCAGCGGTTGCATCCCCATCTGCCCCCGCTTGTTGTCGATGATGTTCCAGCCGATCCGGTCCACGGCTACAGGGTCGGTGGCAAAGTACATCGTCTTGTTCTCCCACAGGTAGCGCCCCGTCTTGCGCGCCGGCCCCCCGTGGTAGGCCCCCAGCACCCCGTCGATGATGTTCAGCACCGTCTTCTGCCGGATCACCGGCAGGTCCACCACCGTCGGGATGAACATCCCGCATGCGTTGTTCGAGCTCGACACGTGGCTCCGCGCCACGTTGTTCACCAGCCCGTGCGACAGGTTCTTCAACGCGATCGTCACCCCGGCCGACTGGTGGTGTTTCAGCACCCCCAGGTTCACCAGCTTGCCCACGTGCTTGGTCAGGAACTTCGCCACGTACGACCGTCTGTGGTGCCGGTCCTCCGGATTCGCCCGCGCCCCCACCAGCGCCATCTCCATGTAGTGATCGGCGTCGTAGCCGTCCATGTCCAGTTGCAGCGAGTCCACCTTGTCCGTCGCCGCCATCCAGCGCACGCCCTCCGGCAGCCACTTCACGAATCCGCCGCTCAGGAACTCGCTCTTGTACCTGTCGTAGGCGATGATGTCTTCCCGCTTCACCCCGGCCGACTCCAGCCCCGCCACGATCTCGCGGAACACCTCCGCCGACGAGATGATGAACGGCTGCCCTACCGGGTTCACCTTGATCCCCACCACGTCGCCCTTCTCGAAGAACACCCGCCAGGCGTCTACCCACCCCGGAGCGCCCGTCAGCTCCATCATGCCCCGCCGGATCATGTCGCGTACCGGCTCCTGCTGGTACTTGCCCGCGATGATGCTGCCCGGGTGCTCCACCGCCACCACCCGGCCGCGGTACGGCCCCGGTATTCCGAGCTTCGCCGGCGCGGCGGTAGCGCGCGCCGCCGACGCCGACAGCACTCCAGCCAGCAAATCCCTGCGATTCAGTTCCATGGCCCGTCGCCTCCTCAAGCGTGTCTCAAAGCCTATCTGATCGACACGCCCCGATTCAACCGGCCCTCTGTCAGGCTTGTGGGACAGGCCTCCTGGCCTGTCGTCTTGTGGGCCATGCCCCCGTCAGGCTTGTGGGACAGGCCTCCTGGCCTGTCGTCTTGTGGGACAGGCCTCCTGGCCTGTCGCTTGCCTTCCCACCAGTCCCCTATCTCTGAATCCGCGCCGACCCCCCCTTGGCAAACGCCCGCACCTGGTCCAGCGTCGCCATCGTGGTGTCGCCCGGGAACGTCGTCAGCAGCGCTCCGTGCGCCCAGCCCAGCTTCACCGCGTCCATCGGCTCCTCGCCGTTCAGCAGCCCGAAGATGAAGCCCGACGCGAAGCCGTCGCCGCCGCCCACGCGGTCCAGCACGTTCAACTCGCACTGCGGCGCTGTATACGTCTGCCCGTCGATCCACGCCACTGCGCTCCAGGAATGGTGGTTGGTCGAATGCACCTCTCTCAGCGTCGTCGCCACCACCTTCACCTGCGCGTACTTCTTCACGACATCGCCGATCATGCCGAAGAACGTCGACGGATCCAGCTTCGACTTCGAGTGCACCTCCGGCCCGGGGATTCCCAGCCCGAGTTGCAGGTCCTCTTCGTTGCCTACCAGCACGTCCACGTTTTCCACGATCCTGTGGATCACCGATACGGCCTTCTCCGCGCCGCCCCAGATGTTCCACAGCTTCGCCCGGTAGTTCAGGTCGAACGACGTCACCGCGCCGGCCGCCTTGGCCGCCTTCATAGCTTCCACAATCAGCTCGCCCGTCGTCTCCGACAGCGCCGCGAAGATCCCGCCGGAGTGGAACCAACGCACGCCCTGCCCGAAGATCGCCGGCCAGTCGAAGTCGCCCGGCTTCAGCAGCGCTCCGGCTTCGTTGGACCGGTTGTAGAACACC
>JACRKW010000315.1 GCA_016215215.1 Acidobacteriota bacterium | reverse complement strand
GTCCTGTCGTGGAGTACAGGCTGATGTAACTGTTGATCGGGCAGAGGTGCCTGCAGAAAAGCCGCTGCTCGGGGAACACGGAAACAACGGTGGCCATGACCACAAGGCCGATCAACATCCAACTGGTGGCTGCGGGCACGGCAACAATGGCCGTACTGAAAGTCCCCAGGAGAAGAAAGAGCAGTACGCGCGGCCAGGCGTTACTCAGCCAGGACGGCCAGATCAGCGGCACGCCAAGTACCCGCCGTGGCGATTGGACCTCCGCGCCGGCCGGCTTCTGCGAAAGCCGCCGCCGTTGCGACCATTCCCCAATCAGCGGCAGAGGGCACACCGTGCACCAGATCCTCCCGCCGATCGGAACCAGCAGGATGATGAGGGCCGAGAGCCACAGCACCCAGATGATCATCGGACCGGCGTTGCGCCCGGCCACCTTGGTCCCGAACAGCCCCGCCAGAATGATGAACCAAAACACCCCCAACATCGGCAGGGCCACGTTGAATTGGAACGACGGCGCTTTCATCACCCGTTTGAGCCAGGGAAGCCAACTGAACAGATTGAAGCGGCGCTCTCCGCGGCTCTTCGCCCCGTTACGAGCCAGGATCAGACCGGCCAGCGGAATCGCCGCCAGCAGCCCCAGACTGCCGTGGAGCAACAGATTGGGGGCGACGATCAGATCCCCGCGCTCGGTTCCGTGCATCGGGCCGTTGTAGGTGTGATTGCGGAATTGCGACTTCGAGACCAGCCACCCTTGCCACCCTGGAAGCCCCGCCACCAGTTCCACCGTTTCTACCACCTCAGGCGGATCGTCAGGACGGGACAACCGCTGCACCGCCACCAGTTTGTTGCCGGGGGTAATCGCAACGTGAAGGTCGTAGTCCTGAAAGAAGAAGCTCTGGCCGGTGTCGCGCGTCGAGAACGTGAGCCTCAGACGGTCCCCCCGGTTGACGTGAATCCGCGAGGGACTGAAGCCGTACCGGTAAGCCTCAATGTGGATGTCCCGCGTCTGCGGGCGATTCGCCGCCACGCCGGCCAGCCAGGCGGGCAGGATCGCACCCGCCATCAACACCACCACCGCCGCCAGCCGCCTCAGGGCGTCATTGCGGTTCTCAGGGCTCTGCCCTTGTTCCTGCGCGGATGGCGCGCCCGCGCGGTTGTTCAGGATTGGGAAGACAGGAGAGCCAGGTTTCATCTACTGTCGTTCCTCATCTGACCGGGTATGCGATCCTCCCACCCGCCGCCGTCATTCAAGTCGCACCAGCCCTCCAGCAACGCTCAGGCTCAAGCCCCAACGACGCAGTGACCTCATCGGGATCCCTCGAAGGGTGCCACAAGCGAACTGTGATGGCCACACTTGCCATTCACTCATTCAACTACATCCCAGGTCGACAGCGTCGAAGCTGCAAATCACCTGATCCCCCGCCCCCAGTTGACGCCCCGCCCTGACTCTGCCATCATTCCTGAGTCCTGGGGCCGGTGCATGAAACTCCTTCTTGCCAGCATGACCGTCCGTCTCGCTGCCGCCATCACCGCCGCTGTCGTCCTCACCTGTGCCGGCGGCGCCTGGATCTACTCCTCCCACCACTTCGAGGCCCTGCTCGCCACCGCCCGTGCCGGCGCCCTCGGACAGGGCGAGCTCATTCGCGTCGCCCTCGAGCACCAGATGATGGAGAACGACCGCTCCCTCATCGCCCGCATGATCCAGAGCTTCGGCGCGCAGCCCGGCGTCGAGCGCGTCGTCCTCCTGGACCGCCATGGCGTGCTCCGCTACTCCAGCCGCCCCAACGAGCCCGCCGGCGATCTCCAGATCGGCTCCCCCACCTGTCAGGCCTGCCACCAGCTTCCGCCCGACCAGCGCGGCTCCAGCCGTGTCATCGAAGACCGCGGCGGTACCCTCCTCCGCACCGTCGTCCCCATCCACAACCAGCCCCGCTGCCATCGCTGCCACGACCCCGGCCACAAGATCAACGGCATCCTCATCCTCGATCACGACGCCGGCGAGATCCGCGCCAACATGAACCAGGACCTCCGCTGGATGGTCCTCATCACCGGCCTCCTCACCCTCCTCATGGTCGGCGCCATCGCCCTCGTCATCCGCTACTTCCTCCTCCGCCGCCTCCAGCGCCTCGAAACCACCGCCCGCATGGTGGCCGCAGGCGACCTCGACCGCCGCGTCCCCACCGACGGCTCCGATACCCTCGCCTGGCTCGGCCGCGAGTTCAACACCATGGCCGACTCCGTCACCGGCCTCATCGGCGAGGTCCGCAACCAGCGCGAACGTCTCGAAAACGTCATCAACTCCATCGACGACGGCATCGTCGTCCTCGATCCCCAGCGCAAAGTCATCGCCGCCAACGACGCCTTCCTCAAGCGTGCCGGCCAGTCACGTGACCAGGTTCTCGGCTGCTGCTGCCGCGATGGCGCCGCCGGAGCCTGTTCCATCGAGGACTGCCCCTCGCTCACCTGCCTCGCCTCCGGAAAGCGCCAGGTCCGCATCTGCGAACGCCGCAACCCCGATGGCTCCGTCGCCTGGGAGGAGATCCACGCCTCCCCCCTGCTCGACCCCGCCGGCAACCTCATGCACGTCGTCGAGGTCTGGCGCGATATCTCCGAACGCCGCACCGCCGAGGCCCATCTAGCCGAGTCCCACCGCCTCGCATCCCTCGGCTACCTCGCCTCCGGCTTCTCCCACGAGCTCAATACGCCCCTCGCCACAGTCCTCACCTGCGTCGAAGGCCTCCTCCGCGAAGCCGGCCAGAACCCCGATGCCCCCGCCGACCTCGATCGCATCCGCGAAAACGCCTCCATCGCCCGCGAGCAGATCCTCCGTTGCCGCGCCATCACCCAGCACTTCCTCCGCATGTCCCGCGGCCAATCCTCCGCCGGCGGCATCGTCCCCCTCCAGTCCGCTGTCGAGGCCGTGCGCCGCTTGATCGAGCCCACCGCCCGCGCCCACTCCGTTACCGTCGACGTCTCGCCCATCCCCGATTCCGTCCACCTCCGCGCCGACGAGGCCGAACTCCAGCACACCATCGTCAATCTCCTGCTCAACGCCATCCAGGCATGCCCGCGCGGCGGCCGCGTCTCGCTTTCCGTCGACCCGGCCGCAGCTCCCGGCGGCACAGTCCGCATCCGTGTCGCCGACAACGGCTGCGGCATCGCCCCTGAATTCCTCAAGCGCATCTTCGAGCCTTTCGTCGGCCTCCGCTCCGGCGGCACCGGACTCGGTCTCTTCCTCTCCCTCAACTTCGTCCGCCGATGGGGCGGCGACATCACCGTCGAAAGCACGCCGGGCCAGGGCTCAACCTTCGAAATCTCGCTCCCCGCCTTCTCACCCAGCCGCGAACAGGAGCTCGTCCCATGAAGCCCGCCCCCTCCATCCT
>JACRKW010000123.1 GCA_016215215.1 Acidobacteriota bacterium | reverse complement strand
GTCGCGCTCATGCTCTGGACGCTGGCCGGCGCCGCCCTTGCCCTGTTTCTGTTCCGCCGCGCCTCCGGCGCCTCCCTCCCTGTTTCCGCAATCTTTCTATTCATCTGGGGCGGACTGCGCGACTTCGGTGGCCTGCTCGTCCACGCCTGGCCCTTCTCCCAAATCAACGAGGGCCGCGGTTGGAGCGAGTTCTGGATGGCCCCCGGTGGTCTCGTTGATCTCCACTGGCTGCCCCAGCACATGCTTCCAGGCTGGATCTGCGCCGCCCTCGTTCTTCATGCGGCGCGCACCGCAAGTCTTCCGCTGGCTGCCGCTACTCTGGCTCTATCTCTGCTCTGGTCCCCTTTTGTCTCGGTCGGACTCGCTCCCTTCGTCGCCCTCCAGGCCTGGCGGCAGCGCATTCCCTGGCTCGCCGCCGCCGTCGCCTGTCTCCCGGTCCTGTTCCTAGTGGCCCGTATGGACCGCATCCCCACAGGCCTGATCTACCATTTCATCGACTGGCCCGCTCACTGGCCCGCCTACGTCCACCTCCTCCTGCTCGAATGGGGACTCCTCGTGCTGCTCGCGCTTCCTTTAACAGGCCTTCTCCCCAATCGCTGGTCCCTGCTCTCCGCCGCCCTTCTCGCACTCCTCCCTCTCTACAAGGCTGGACTTCACAACGACCTCGCCACCAATGCCGCCCGTGTTCCCCTGGCCTTCCTCTTCATCGCCGTCGCCGCGCGCCTCGCCGGCCAGGGCGAGCCGCTCTCCAACTCGCGCCGCGCCGCCCTGGCCTTCCTGGTCGTGCTCGGCTCCACCGACAGCCTCCGCTGGGCCTACGCGAGCCTCGCTCAATACCAGAGCGCTCCTCCGCGCGTTGAACAGGTCCGCCGAGTCCCCCAACAGTCCGCGCTCCCCCAATACAACACACAGTACCTCGGTGACCCCAACGCCTTCTTTTTCCGCTTCCTGGCCGCGCCCGCCGCTGTGCTCACTCCAAAGCCCGTCGACATCGACTACCTCTCCCGCCGCCTCACCCTCTCCAACTCCACCGCCGGCTTCGGCGACGTGGAAACCCTCAGCGGCGCCACCGTCCGGTGGGCCTACGGACCTGAGGCCACGCTCCTCTTCCATGAGCCCACGGCCTCCAGCGTGAGCCTCCAATTCGCGTTCTCCTCCCCCCTCCCGGCCCAGACCGTGACCGTTCTCCTCAACGGCCGAGAGCTCGGCTTATATCCCGCTGCCGTAGCCAGCACCCTCGACTTCACCCTCCCCGCCGGCCCATCGCAGCTGATCTTCAAGACCACGGCATGGAACGGCAACCCCTCGTCCTTCTCCCCCACTGATGCGCGCCCCCTCGCCATTCTCTTCTCGCGCCTCCATCTCGCCGCCCGGAGCCAGCCATGACGCTCTTCCTGCTCTGGCGCATCACCCTCGGCTACTTTGCTTTGCCCGTGCTCATCTTCCTTGCAGCCTGGCTGCGCTGGTATCTCGCCGTTCCCGTCTGCGCTGCCCTCCTGGCCGCGACTCTCAAGAGCTGTGTTCCTTCGCGTCCCTCAGTGGCTATCAAGGCCCCGCTTCTGGCCCTCCTCCTCGCCTCTGTACTCGTACTGGTCTCCGGCACTGGCGGATTCGGCCGCCAGAGCGAAGATCATCCCAAACACAACGCCGTCCTACTCGACTTGATCGATGGCCAGTGGCCCGTCCACTACGACACCGGCGCGCAGCCTGCGCCCATGACCTACTACGCGGCCCACTACGTCCCTGCGGCCTTGGTTGGAAAGATCTTCGGCTGGCAGGCGGCCAACATCTTCCTGGCGCTCTGGACTGCATTGGGCATGGCACTCGCCCTGCTCCTCTTTTCCGCGCTGTCCCGCGCGTCGATGGCCGCATCCACCTTCTTCGTACTGCTCTGGTCCGGCATGCGTGACATCGGCGGCCTGCTCGCTCGCGACGCCTCCGCGCCCTCCATCTACGCGCTCCAATATTGGTCCCACATTTGGAACGCCCCCGGCGGCCCTCTGGACCTTCACTACATCCCCCAGCACGCCATCGCCGGCTGGATCGCCGCGCTCCTGTTGCTCGGCGCCGTGAGGTTGGAGCTGAAACCCTCCGCGGGAGCGCTCATCCTCGCCCTCTGCCTCCCTTGGTCCACGCCCGTGGCCGCAGGGCTTGCCCCCTTCGTTGCCTTGCAGGCCTGGCGCGCCCGCCGCACGCTGTGGAAGGACCCCGTTTGGATCCTCGCCGCCATCCCGGCCGCCGCTGCCGCCCTCTACCTTGTCTCCAGTGCGGGCGCTCTACCCATTGGCCCTATCTCGCGTTTTCTCGACTGGCGCGCCACCTGGCCCGTCTATCTCGTCTTCCTGCTCGTCGAATGGGCCATCCTCGCCTTGCTCCTCTGGCCCTTCTCCGAGTTGCTGCCCCGCGGCTGGGTGACCCTCTCCATCGCACTTCTCGCGGTCCTGCCGCTCTACCGGGTCGGCCTGTTCTACGACCTCACCGCCCATGCCGCCCGCCCCGCCCTGGCGTTCCTCCTCATCGGTTTCGCCTGGCGGCTCTCCGAGCACTCACCTCCTTTGCCGTACCTCCGCCGCGCCCTCGCCGTTCTCTGCATCATCGTCGGATCGTTCGAGTCCGTCCGCTTCTTCACCTGGAGCGCGGTCCACTACCAGTTCTCGCTCCCGCCCTCCTCCGAAGTCCGGCGCCTCCCCCAACACTCCGCCGGCCAGCAGTACAACGCCCAATACCTCGGACGGCCCGAGTCCGCTTTCTTCCGCCTCCTCGCCGCGCCACCCGCGTCCCCTTTGCGCCTGAAGGCCACCAGCCTCGACTACCTCTCCACCACCGAGCAGCTTCACGACAACCACCAGGGCCTCGGCTTCATCGAGGGTCCGCCTGGTTCCCCCGTCCGCTGGGCCTTCGGGCCTGACGCGACATTGTGCCTGCTTGAACCGTTTGCGCACCCGGCGCGTCTCGAATTCCAGTTCGAGTTGCGGCCTAACCAGACGGTCACCGTTCTCCTGAACGGTCGCGCGCTGCGGTCCTATTCCGCTTCGGCTTCTGATTCGGTTTCCTTGGAATTGCCCGCCGGCCCCTCTACCATCACCTTCCGCTCCTCCACCTGGAACAGTCCCGCCGACCCCTTCGCCCCCACGGACTCGCGCCCCATCGCCTTCCTCTTCCGCAGGCTGAGGCTGGCCGCCAGGTAGCAGCGCGCCTAGTCTCGCGGTTCAACCAGCATCGCCCGGCACGTGCAGCCTCAACTCCCGGCTGTCATGCAGTACTCGGATTACGTCGAGCGTCGCTGCATTCCTCACCCGGTAGATCAGGAAATGCCTCGGACCCCTCACCGTCTCGCCGCCGGCCCGCGCCCTCTCCCGGCTAAACCAAAGATGGTAACTTCGCACGCCCCGTCCCAGTTCGCTGCGCTCAGCCGATCCCGGCCGCTCCGGGTCTGCCGCAAGATCTCGCAACCCCTGCTTCAACAGACCGCGGTAGCGGACCTCCGCGCTGACTCCGAGCCGCTCCCGGCTCCGCTTCAGCACATCGCGAATGTCCTGTTCCGCTTCCGGCGATAGGATGATCCTCCGCCGTGCCCCTGCCTCACCCACGCCGCTTCTCTACCCTCACCTCTGCCGCCAGTTCGTCGACCCGCGCCTCCAGGTCCGCCATGGAGCCGAACTCGATGCCCTCTCCCCGCTCGATCTGATCCAGGCCCTTCTTTACCGCCCCGCGTAACCACTTGAGCTTCGCCCGGTTCTCCTCCTCGCGATGCTCCAGTAGCCGCAGCCCTTCGCGGATCACTTCACTCGCGTTCCCGTACCGCCCCGAGTCCACTGTCTTCTCCACAAACCGGTCCAGATGATCGGTCAGATTGATGTTGCGTGTTGGCATCCCGTTCTCTCTGTGATTCTGACACAACTGGCAATCTTTGCCAACACGAACTTCGCCGGCCGTCTGTGCCGTGTATCACCGCGACACTTCAGCTCCCCCTCGCATCACCACGCACCTCCCGATGTCTGTCAAACCACCAAGCCCAGGCAGGGAACAGCCAGCTCAACAGTCCCGCAGCAGCCACGGCCTGCGCGCTCGGCGGGGGAGGTCCGCCGCTGGCGACCGCGCTGTAGATCACCGCGGCCAGTGCGACGAAGGACCAGAAGCTAAACTGCCCCACCCTGTCCATCGCCCTGGTCGCCGTCGCGTACAACCAGACGCCCGCCACGAACAGAAGCGACTCCACAATCAAGGTGCCGCCGACCGAGTTCCATAGCCCCAGCCCGGCCAGCGTGGATGAGCCGGGATACAGCGGCAAGTCCGGCTTGTGCACCAGCGCGTCCAGCAGCCAGTGGCTCAGCACGGCCAGGCCGATC
>JACRKW010000260.1 GCA_016215215.1 Acidobacteriota bacterium | reverse complement strand
TGGCGCGGATGAGGGGGGCGAGCGCGTGGAGTGCAGGATAGCGGCCGATACCGGCGGACTCCATCAGGTCGAGGGCGGCATCGACGAGGACAGCATGGTAGTTGCAGGCCATGACGGCGGCGGTGTGGTAGAGGGGCCAGCATGCGGCGTCAACGGTAAGCGGCTCGCCGCCGAGCAGATGGATGAGCTAGCGAGCCCAGCCCGCGGCGGCGGGGTCGCCGGCGTAGGCAAATGCAGAGCCGGGCAGCGAGAGGACGCCGACTTCGGCGGAAGGCACGGTTTGCAGGGGGTGGAGCACGCCGGTGGAACTGGCGGCGGCACGGAGCGGAGCGAGGGCAGCGGGTCCGGCGGCGCCGCAAGTGTGGAGAACCAGGGCGCCGTGGAGTCCGGCGGCGGCGAGTTCCGAGGCGACGGAATCCAGAGCGTCATCGGAGACGGCGATAAGGATTCGCGGGGCGATGGCCGGCAATTCGCTGAGAGTGACGGCGCGGGCTGCGCCTATGAAACGGGCCGCCTCGGCGGTGGAATGGGGGGAGCGGCCGGCGACGGCGAGGATCGGGATGCCGCGGCGGCTCAACAGCGCACCCAGCGCCGATGCCATGCGGCCGGCGCCGACGATGGCCAGGGCGGCATCACAAGCGGGTTGGCTTTGGAGCGGCATGGAGTGGTGAGCGGGGCTGAGTAGCGGGCGCCGTGCTTGTCCGATGAAGAAGCGCCGCCGACTCTTCCAGTCTAGCGTGGCTACTCGTGGAGGGAGCAGTTCCCGGACGATACTGAAATGCCCCGGACCGCACATCGCGGCCCGGGGCATGGGTTGAGAACAGGCAGGGTCTCAGAAGTTGAGGCGCAGGCTCAACTGGATGAGGCGCGGGTCGCGGCTGCCGGTGAACTGGCCGAAGGTGGGATTCACCTGCTTGCCTGCAGTGTCGAAGCGGGCGCTGGTATCCATGCCGGAGAACTGGGTGTGGTTCCAGGCGTTGAAGAACTCTCCGCGGAACTGAAGGTAGCGAGCTTCGGAGAAGATGGGGAAACGCTTGGAGACTGAGATGTCCCAGTTGTTCACGCCGGGGCCATACATGGAGTTGACGCCGGCATTGCCGAAGGATCGGGAAGCGGGGCGCGCGAAGGCGTCGGTGTTGAAGTTGCGGTAGAAGGTGCGCTGGCCCTTGGGCAGGTAGGTGTCGCCCACGATCACGACACGAGCGCCTTCAGTGGAGCCGGTGATGTCGGCGCCGTCAGTAGTGGAGAAGCCGGGCGTGAAGGGCGCGCCGGAGATGAATGAAGTGATGCCGCTCACCTGCCAGTTATCGGTGACCCAGCCGAGGGGCTTGTTGTTGTACCGCTTGCCCAGGCCGGGGATATCCCAGATATAGTTAGCGACGAAGATGTGGCGGCGGTCGAAACCGGCGGGGCCGTAATTGCGCGAGCCCCAATTGAAGTAGGGGCTGAGGCCGGATGTATCGCTGTCGGCGACGCCCATGGTCCGGGACCAGGTGTAGGCGATGCCGAACTGGAGGCCGCGGGTGAAGCGGCGGTTGGCGGAGAGCTGGAAGGCGTTGTAGTTGGACCAGACTCCATTGAAGCGATAGTTGATGTCCTGGTGGCCGAAGTAGGGGCGGATGAACGTGTCGGGCAGGGGCCGTCCTGGATTGGTGGGATCCTCATTGGCCTTGTCGAAGCGGGCGTACATGGCGATGGGGTTGATGTTGAGCTGGGCCATGAGGTGGCGGGACTGGCCGCCGACATAGCTGGCATCAACCACGGTGCGCCAGATCTGGTGCTGAACGCCCAACGAGAAGTTCATCGTGGTGGACTGGTCATTGGCGCCGTAGAGCATGTTGCTGCTGGAGGGGCCGATAGCGCCGGGAGCGGTTGCGTAGGAGTTGAGGTCGCCGTAATAGAGAGTGGGGGAGTAGGCGACGGGGGGCTGTCCGTTCAGGTTGAAGGTGGGATTGCCCTGGAGCCGGTCCTTGAACATGCCGAAGCCGCCGCGGAGAGCGGTCTTGCCGGTGCCAAAGACATCCCAAGCGAAGCCGATGCGCGGGCCGTAGGCGATCTTCGGGGCCTCATAGAGACCGGGAGGCGCGCCGGGGTCAACTCCGCCGACGCGCATGCCGATGGAGTAGTTGCCGGAGTTGGGCACGAAGAGGCCGATCATGGGCGCGGGGGCGAAGGCGCCGGTCTGCGGATTGCAGGCGACGCGCTTGTTGGCGGTGTCCTTGCAGGGGACGTAGAGCAAGGGCGCCTTGGAGCGGCTGTAGAGGGATGGATCGAAAGCTGACAGGGTGCGGTTCAGGTCCTCCATGGGCGGCAGGTGGTAGACGCGGATGCCGTAGTCGAGGGTAAGACGCTTGTTCACACGCCAGTTGTCCTGGAGGTACCATTCGACGTTCCAGAACCACCAGTCGCCATCGACGCGTTTGGTGGCTTCCGAGTAGCTCTGGAAGTTGCCGATCAGGGCGTTGGCGAAGGAGTGGTTGGTGTCGTAGGGGTTATTGGTGTCGCGGCTGAAGTTGAAGGCACCGCGGAAGTTGCCTCCGCCGACCTGGAACTTACCGGTGCGTTCGACGTAGATGCCGGCCTTGAGAGTGTGGTTGTTCCAGATCTTGGAGACGTTGTTTACGTAGCTGTAGATGTCGTTGTAGTTCTCGTATGGGATGTTGCCCCAACTGAAGTTGACCGGATTGGCCGGCTGGCCGCCGAAGGTGATGTTGGGCGCGTATGCGACGTTGAGGTAGGGGTCCTTATACCACTCGGCCGGATTGCCGACCTTGTCGCGGCCCATGACGGCGGGGTCGACCGGATTGAAGTAGAGGTTGTTGCGGCTCTTGCCGAAGGTGAACTCGTTGATGAGCGTGGGGGTGAACATCTTGTTCATGCGCACCACGTGGCCTTTGCCTGGCTGGCCGAAGCGGACGGGGGTGAGGAAGTAGTTGATGTTGCCGTTCACCCACATGCCGTAGGGGGTGTCCTGCTCGTCCTTGTCCTTGATGAAGCGGTAGTAAAACTGAAATGACTGCCAGAAGTTGCCGTCGATGCGGATCATGTCCTGGCGTTTGGGGTAGGCGCCGGAGTACTGGCTGCGGAAGTTGCGCTGATAGAGCTGGCGGGGGTCGGGATCAGTGTAGTTGGGCAGGGGGAAGAAGCTGAGCATCTTCTGACCGAGCGAGCTGACGCGCGCAGCGGGGATGACGTTGCCGGGGAAGTTCTGACCCGTGAGGGGGTCTTTGACGGGAATGAGGGCGGCGTTGACGTCGAAGCTGCGGGAGAAGTCGCCGCGGCGTTCGAGTTCAGTGGGCATGTTGGCGAAGCGGGCGCCATAGTCCTTCCGCATCCCGACGTATTCCTGCGACCAGAAGAAGAAGAGCTTGTCGCGGTCCTTGTTGAAGACGTTGGGGATGTAAGCTGGGCCGCCGATGGAGTAGCCGTTGATGCGATAGCGGTAGGGAGACTTCGGGGTGCTGGTGCGATTGTTGAAGAAGCTGTTGGCGTTGAGGCTTTCGTGCCGGTAGAAGTAGTAGCCCGAGCCATGGAACTCCTTCGCCCCGCCGCGAGTGATGACGGTAATGACGCCGGCCCCGTTGCGGCCGAACTCGGCCTGGTAGTTGGAAGTCATGACCTTCACTTCGGAGATGGCGTCCATGTTGGGCTGGAAGTGAATGGTCGAGTTGGAGCCGGTGTCCATGTCGGTGACGCCGTCGACGGTGAGGTTTTTCTGATTCTCGCGGCCGCCGTTGATGAAAGTACCGCGGATGGAGTCGGGCGAACTCGTTTCACGGCGTTGGGAGAAGTTGTCGACAACGCCAGGGATGGTGGAGAGGTAGGTAAAGAAGTCGCGCCCGCGGACTGCGATGTCGTTCAACTGGCTGCCGGTGACGATACCGGACTTCTCGGCGCTGGACGTCTGCACGGCGGTGGCGACGGCTTCGACACTGATGCTTTCGCGCACCTCGCCGACCTGCATCTGGACGCGCCCAAGACTGCGAATCTCACCGGAGGAGACGACGATGTCCTTGGTCTCCAGGGTTTTGAAGCCGGCCAGTTTGACTGAGAGGTTGTACCTGCCGGCGAGCAGATTGGGGAAGGTGAAGCCGCCGTCGGCGGCGGAACGGGCGGAAGTGGTCGCGCCGGTGGCTTGATTGGTGAGGATGCACTCGGCCCCGACGAGAGCGGCGCCGGAGGAGTCAAGAAGCAGCCCGGTGACGGAGCTGGAAACGTTCTGCGCGCTGGCTGCCGGGAAGAGCAGGAAGCAAGCGGTGATCACACCGACTAACAGATTGCGCATGGATCTACCTCGCAAGATTTCAGATTGAACCCCTAAGCGATCATCAGGCCACATAGTCTGATGCCGGGGTCGATCATATCGCGAGTTTGCTTGGAATTGAAGGGGGGTAAGGGTTAAAGGCGATCAATGCGCTGGAGGGGCCGGCCAGGAGGCCGGCCGCACTCAGGCTTGGGGGCGTCGAAGTTGGATGCCGAGCTCGCGAAGTTGGCGGTCGGAGGCTGG
>JACRKW010000259.1 GCA_016215215.1 Acidobacteriota bacterium | reverse complement strand
GCAACTGGGACGCCCGCAAGATCTACGAATGGTCGCTCGACGGCCGCCAGTTCCAGGTCCGCCCCAATCCACTGCCGGTGCGCTACCAGGACATCAAGTTCCGCCATGGGGCGCTTATCGGATCTGGCCTCGGCCCGGCTCTCAGGTCCGAGAGCGTGATCCACTGGCTGGATCCCGAGGCGCTAACGCCGCTACAATCGGCCGCGCCTGGACGCACCGACCGCAAAGTGGAATTTTCCCGGGAGGGAATGGACCTCCGGGACGGGTTGCTGTACCTGCTGCCCGAAGACACGCCCTCCCGCTTGTTCGTATTCCGTCTGGAACCCTAAGTCGCTTCAACGCTCGCCGGCCTGCCTGCGTCATTCAGGCAGGAGCGCTCCCATGAACCTGCGTTTTTCGGTCACGATTCTCGCTGCCTGCTTTGCCCTGGCGCTGCCCGCACAGGAACGGAGTGAGGCCAACGCCGGATACAAAATCGATCTCGTCATCCGCGACGGCACGGATGCCGCCGCCAAAGCGGGCCGCCGCTATACGATTCTCATCAGCCCACAGGGCAGGGGAGTCTTCCGAGTGGGCCAACGGGTGCCCTATGCAACCGGTTCGTTCCAGCCCGGCCAAGGCTCTGGCGCCAACCCGCCTGTCGCCACCCAGTACCAATTCGCCGATATCGGTGTGAACATCGAATGCCACATTCGCGAACTGAGCAACTCCAGCAAGGTCGGGCTCACCGCGGACGTCGACATCAGCAGTCTCGTTCAACATGACAAGGGAGCAAACCCCACCCCGCCCAGCCCCACCGTCGCCACCACGCGCATCCACATCGAAACCTCGGTGACCCCTGGCGCGCGAGTACAGGCAGCCTCGATCGATGATCCGGTGACGTCCCGGAAGTTCGAAGTGGAAGCCCTCGTGACCAAGCAGATGTGAGCCCCCGGGGCTGGGGCGGCCACCTCTCCGGTACGCTATTCTGGATGGCAGATTCCTCCACCTGTCCCTATGTTCTCCACCGAATTTCCCCGCCTCTGGAGCAGTGTCTCGACCAGGCCATGCCCGCCTTTGGATGATCCGGCTTTCGGCACCGGCGGCGATCTGGACTGCGGCCTAATCAAGCGCAGCCGGGAAGCGAAGGTGCACGCCTTTGCAGGCGCGATGCAGGCGGTTTCACCCCTCTATGTTTCGAGCATCTGCAAAGAGCAGTGCAGCTACTGCAACTACCGCGCCGGCAGCACGGACCCGGAGCTGAAACGGGTCCGGCTCGACGAAGACGAATTGTCGCGCGAAGTCGAATTCCTGGTCGCGGAGAGGGGCCTTCGTGCCGTGGAGTTGGTCTATGCCAGCGATCCGCTGATCGGCGTGGAGCAGATCCGGCGGCATGTCGGGACCACCAAAGCCATCCTGGAGCGACACGGCGGGGGCCGTGTGGGGTTGAGCGCGGAACCACTGGACGTGGACGGGTACAGGAGCCTGGTCCAGGCGGGACTGTCCTTTTCGGTGGTCTGGCAGGAGACCTATGACCCTGAGCGCTATGCCGACCTGCACCCCGGCAGACAGACCAAGACGGATTTCGCCTGGCGGCTGGACTCCTTCGAGCGGATGTTGGATGCGGGGCTGGAAGATGTTGGCATCGGTGTCCTGAGTGGCCTGGCCGACTGGCGCAGGGATTGGTCGATGCTGATCCTCCATCAGGAATGGCTGCGGAGCACTCGCGGCCGAGGGCCATCCATCCTTGGCATCCCGCGATTGAAGCCAGCGCCTGGAGTGCAGGCGGCGGACTTTGAGCACGTTCCCGGCGACAGGCAGTTTGTTGCGCTGGTGGCCTTGCACAACAGCCGTTTTCCGGACGTACGCCCGTTTGTCAGCACGCGCGAAGATTTCGACCTCTGTCTGGAATTGGCCGCGGGAGGGGGCTGCCTTTTTACGTTCAACTGCAGCACCGTTCCTGGCGGCTACACCATGCCGAAGCGAGTTCACCGACGTCGACCTGCTCTCCGGCGCCGAGCGCGAAGTCGTGCTCGCCGAGGTGCGCCGCCTCAACCCCGCCTGCTCCTTCCCGACGATCGTGATCGGCGACCACGTCATCGTCATCAACGCCGAAAAGGCCGTCCTGACCGGTAACAAAGAATCCCAGAAAATCTACCGCCGCCACTCCGGCTACCCCGGCGGGTTGACTGAAATCCCCGCGGGCAAGGTGCGCGCCAAGCGGCCCATCCGTCTGGTGGAGGATGCCATCAAAGGCATGCTGCCGAAGACCAAGATGGGCAAGCAGATGTACCGCAAGCTCAAGGTGTATGCCGGCGACAAGCACCCGCACATCGCCCAGCAGCCCAAAGCCATGGCCGCGGCTGAGTAGAATCTGACGGAGAAAACTTAGAATGGCATTGCTTCAGTACCTCGGAACCGGCCGGCGCAAGCGCGCCGTGGCCCGCGTTTTCCTCCGCCCCGGCACCGGCACGGTGACCGTGAACGGCAAGAGTTTTGAAGAGTACTTTACGACCTACTCCAGCCGCGCTCTGGTCAAGCAGGCCCTGCAGGCCACCGAGACCAGCGACAAGTTCGACGTTCTGGTGAACGCCCACGGCGGCGGCATTATCGGCCAGGCCGGCGCGGTCCGGCTGGGCATCGCCCGCGCGTTGTGCGAGTTCAACATCGAACTGCGCGGCAAGCTGAAGAGTGAAGGATTCATGACTCGCGACGCCCGCGAGCACGAGCGCAAGAAGTACGGACAGAAGGGCGCCCGCCGCCGCTTCCAGTTCTCCAAGCGCTAGTCGCGGTCTGGTTTACGCGATCGTCGTCTTTTCGCTGTCTTGAGTCAGCCGCCTCTCCACCGGCAAATTTCGCTTTGGGCGCCGGCGGGTACGGGGCGGCTGGTCTTTGTGTCAACCCGCCGGTAACCCCGCCGGCCAGTCCGGCCTGCCGCAAGCGGGCCATCAAGGAGCAGCTTTGCCTTCCATTTCCATGAAAGAATTGCTCGAAGCGGGCGTTCACTTCGGGCACCAGACCAAGCGCTGGAATCCGAAGATGAAAGAGTACATCTTCGGCGAACGCAACGGGATCTACATTATTGACCTGCAGAAGACCTTGAAGCTCTTCAAGGACGCCATGCGGTTTGTCGGCGAACAGGCGGCGATGGGCAAGACCATCCTGTTTGTCGGCACCAAGCGCCAGGCGCAGGAAGCCATCCAGGAAGAAGCCGCGCGCTGCGGCATGTACTACGTGAACAACCGCTGGCTCGGCGGATTGCTCACCAACTTTGTCACCGTCAAGCAGTCCATCAAGCGGCTGAAGGAACTCGATCTCATCCTGGACGAAGGCGACGCCGCGCGCAGGACCAAGAAAGAGCTCATCCAGATGGAGCGCGAACGGAAGAACCTGATGTCCAACCTCGCGGGCATCAAGGAGATGGACGGCCTGCCGGACATGCTCTTCGTGATCGACTCCAACAAGGAAGACATCGCGGTGAAAGAGGCCCGCAAGCTGGGGATCCCCGTCGTGGCCGTGGTCGACACCAACTGCGACCCCGAGATGGTGGATCACCCCATCCCCGGCAACGACGACGCCCTGCGCGCCATCCGCCTGTTCGCCAACAAGATCTCCGACGCCATGATCGAAGGCCGCGCGCTGGCCAGCGAGCACGACTTTGTGCACAAGGAGATCGTGACCGAGGACGGTCAGGTCGAGGATATGTCCCAGTTCGCCCACTATGTTGATCCGCGGCTGAACGAGGACGTGCTGACGGAGGGCATCTCCGACCTCGATCTGCCGAGCGTTTCGCTGCCGAAGCGGACCGCCGAGCCGGTTGAGGCCGCCGAGGCTTCCGAACCCGCCGCGGCCGAGTAGTTGGTGTTTCATGCGCGCGCGGCGCCCGCGGGCACGGCGCGCGCAACTTCATCCGTTCAAGCATTTTTCATTCGACAAGGAACCCCATGGCAGAGATTACCGCGCAACTTGTAAAGCAACTCCGCGAGATGACCGGCGCAGGGATGATGGAGTGCAAAAAGGCCCTGGTGGAAGCCAACGGCGACTACGAGGAGGCACAGGTAATCCTCCGCAAGCGCGGCTTGGCCACCGCGGCCAAGAAAGCATCCCGGTCGGCC
>JACRKW010000258.1 GCA_016215215.1 Acidobacteriota bacterium | reverse complement strand
CTCGGCGGCCAACGTGTCCAGCACGTCGGCGGCGGTGGAGTATGCCTTGGTCTTGCCCGTCTTACCCTGTACGGGCAGCTTCAGGTCTTCGAACAACACCTCACCCAATTGCTTCGGCGAATTGATATTGAAGGGCTTACCAGCCAGACCAAAGATCTCTTCGGTAAGCCGCCCGATGTCGGCGTCCATGCGAGAGGAAAGGGCGGCCAGTTGACCTGTCTCGATGCGGATCCCTATCCGCTCCATGCGGGCCAGCACCGGGGCCAGCGGCAGGTCGAGATCGTCGTAGATACGCCGCAACTCGCCGTTCACCAGCGGCCTCAGCTTGCCCGCCAGCGCTCGCAGGGTCTCTTCCCCGGTGGCACCCGGCCGTTCCAGATAGCGGGCGATGAGAGAGTCGAGCTGGCACGCTGAGGGGTCCGCCAGCACCAGGAACGCGTAGAGCAGTACGTCTTCCACGGGCTTAGACGACGCTTCGGCGCCCGGCGCCGACAGGCGGCTCTTATAGTCGTAGACCACCTCGGAATCGGGCTCTTGTTCGGCGCTCTTGTCCGAGACATCAGCCGCACCTGGTTCCAGGTCTTTGAGGAAGCTGAAGAACTCCAGTTCGCGGTATACGGCAGCCAGCGCCGGCTTGTCAGGCTCCACCACCGCGAGTTTGGCCAAGTCCAGATCGATGGGCACGTCGACGGCGATGGTGGCCAGGCGCTTGGACATGAGGATCTGCTCCCGGTTGTTCAGCAGGCTCTCGCGGTAGGCCTTCCGCTGCACCTCGGCGGCGCGGTCCAGCAGCGCATCGAGGCTCCCGAACTGCTCCAATAACTGCACCGCACCCTTGTCGCCGATGCCCGGCGCGCCCGGGATGTTGTCGGAGGCGTCGCCCACCAGCGCCAGCAGGTCGGCGATCTGCTCCGGGCCGACACCTTTGAACTCTTTCACCTTGGCCGGATCGTAGAGCGTATCGTTCTTCATCGCGTCCAGCATCCGCACACGGTCGTTCACCAACTGGAGCATGTCCTTGTCGGAGGAGACGATCCACACTTCCAGGCCGGACGATGCCAGCCGGGATGCCGCAGCGCCGATGACGTCGTCGGCCTCAAATCCTTGCGTCTTCAGCACGGGAATACACATTGCTTCGAGCAGCTTTTCCACCAAGGGAATCTGCTCCAGCAGTTCGGCCGGGGTCTCGGCCCGGTTCGCCTTGTAGGCGGCGAACTCCTGGTCACGGAAGGTGGGCCCCTCGGACTCGAATACGGCGGCCAGGTAGTCCGGGCGGTACTGGCGCTGCAGGCGCCGGATCATGTTGTGGAAGATATAGACGGCCTCGGTGGACGAGCCTCGAGAGGTGCGCATCGGCGGGGCGCCGCTACGCTGCCGGGCGTGGAAGGCCCGAAAGATGAAGTTGAACGAGTCCACCAGCAGGAGTCGCGGCATGAGTTCCATCATACCCCCGGAACGCAGGTCGCCGTCAGCGTGGCTGCCCAGACACAAAACCCGGTCGTGATGTGGCTCAATGGCCACATATGAAAATTTGTAAGCTCAAACATACAAAGTACTTACCAGCAGAAGAGAACGATGCTAGGATAATGGTTTGAGTTCAGAATCCAGCCTCGATGCCCGTCCTGGTGAGTCTCTCATGAGGTATCAGACAACCATTGAACGCCCGGTGGAAGCCCGCGGTGTAGGCCTGCACAGCGGCGTACCGGTCTCCATCCGACTGACGCCCGCACCGCCCGGCACAGGCGTGGTATTCAGGCGTACGGACCTGAACCATTTCGAGGTGCCGGCCAGTTGGAAGTACGTGCAGCGCGTGAGCTACGCCACCAGCCTGATGCGGCAGGGCGTTCTCATCTCCACCACCGAGCACCTGCTGAGCACGCTCTACAGCATGGGCATCGACAATCTCTATGTAGAGATCGACAACCTTGAGGTGCCCATCCTGGACGGCAGCGGCCAGCCATTCGTCGAGTTGCTGCGGCAGGCGGGCATCCGGCACTCGCGCAAGCGACGGCACTACCTTGCGGTGCGGCGGGAGGTGACGCTGGAAGGGAACGGGAAGTCGATTTCCATCGTGCCCGCGTCAGCGTTCGAATTGAGCTGCCACGTCTTCTTTGACCACCCCCTGGTGGGCCACCAATCGCTGGAGATGGAAGTGAGCCCCGAGGGCTACGCGGCGCAACTGGCCCCGGCGAGGACCTTCGGCTTCTCCCAGGAACTGGACCAGATGCGCAACATGGGCCTGATCCGCGGCGCGACGCTGGACAGCGCGGTGTGTTTCGCCCCCGAGGGCGTGCTCAACCCCGGCGGACTGCGATTCCCGGACGAACCGTGCCGCCACAAGGCATTGGACCTGATCGGAGACCTGGCGCTGATCGGCCGGCCGCTGCTGGGCAGGGTGATCGCTGAACGGGCGGGCCACGCAATGCACGTGGCGCTGGTGGCCAAGATCATGTCGGATGAGTCGCTCTACGACGTAGTGACCGCAGACCAACTCGCCGGCCGCGTGGCGCATGCCGTGGCCTCCTGAGCCGATGCGCCATCTGCCGAACGCACTCACGATCGCCCGCATCCTTCTCACCCCTTTCATCGGGCTGGCCCTGGCAGGCCAGCAGGCGAGAGCAGCCTTCTGGATGGTCTTTGTAGCCGGCTTCTCCGACCTGTTTGACGGTTGGGCGGCGCGGCGGTTCGGCTGGGGATCGAAGCTCGGAGCGATTCTGGATCCGCTGGCCGACAAATTCATGCTGGCCACGGTGTATCTCGGCCTGGCGGCCGGCGGCGCGTTGCCGTGGTGGATCGTGTGGCTGGTTCTGGGCCGCGATTTAGCCATTCTGGCCTTCGGAGCGTGGGCCTGGAGGCGGGCCGCCATCCGGGAGTTTCCGCCGACGGCTTGGGGCAAAGTGAGCACGTTCTGCCAGATGGCCCTAGCGGGGTGGACGATGATGGGCGGCGCGTTTCCCGGCTTGGTCGAGCCGGAGGTGATTACCATCAGCCTGTGGCTGGCGGCGGCGGCCACCGTGTGGAGCGCGCTGCACTATGGCTGGGTGGGCTGGCGCGCGCTGCGGGAGGCCTCCATTGACGCCGCCCGGTGAGGGGTTTACGCTGGAAGCGTGGCTCAAGGCATCATCCGTTTCTCCCCAGCGCGGAAGTACCTGACGGCGGCGGCCATGGCGCTGGGGTTGGCGGTGTTCTCCGGATGGTGCGCGCTTTCATGGATGCCGGCGGCGATCCCGGCGGTGCTGTTGCTGGCCAGCGCGGGACTGGTGCTGTGGCTGGGGCTGCATCCGGTGATCGATGTCTCGGAGGCGAGCGATGTCTCGGAGGCGAGACTCCGCGTGGGCGAGCGCGAGATTGAGTGGGATGAGATCCGGCGGGTGGACCAAACGGGCTGGATATCGCCGCTGGTGACGCACCTCACGCTGGCCGATCACAGCCGGTTGACGCTGGTCTACCCCGGCGAGACGGTGAATTCCAACCGCCTGCTGCGCATCATCCAGCAACGCTCCACCAAGGCGCTGATCAACGGAGTACCCTATCGCCAGATTTTCGGCGAGCCTGTCCGCCCGGCGGCCCAGGACGCCATGCCCTCTCCGCGATACCGGCTGCTGACCGAGGAGGACGAGGCCGAGGTGGAACGCCTTTACCACCAGTTGAGGACTGCCGGCCGGCTGGATCCCGACAAGTAGACGCACATGGACGTGCGCCCCCCCTCCAAGTCCGGGTTCGCCCTCCTTCCGATTCTCGCCGCCGTCGTCGTGGCGACAGGGTTGTGGCTGGCGCGAGAAGCCATCCTCAGCCGCGTGGGCACGTTTCTGGACATCGGCGGACCGCCGCAAAGGGCCGAAGCGGCCCTGGTTCTGGCCGGCGGCTGGTCCGGCGAGCGGGTGTTGAAGGCGGGCGAACTGGTGCGCGAGGGCTACGTTCCGTTCGCCATCCTCGACGGCACGCAGAGCTATTACGAAGTGCCGGAGTGCGAAGCCGCCATTCAATTCGCCGTGAAGCGCGGCTTCTCCGCCGGGTCCTTCCGCTGCCTGCTCACGAGGGGCCATTCCACGCAAGAGGAGGCGGTGGATGCGGTGCGCGAATTGCGGCGCCTGGGCGTGAAGAAGGTCCTTCTGGTGAGCGTGAACACGCACCTCAGGCGCGCGCGGCGGATCTTCTCCCAGCAGGCCCCGGAACTGGAGACCCACTACGTCGGGGCGGAGAACCCATCCTTCAAGCTGGCTGAGTGGTACAAGTCGCGCGAAGGGCGTAAGGCGGTCTTCCTCGAAATGCTGAAAGTGGTTACCGGGCCGTTCGGAGTCTGACACGACATGAAGAGCACCTTCCGCACAGCCTGGCCCTACCTGAGAAAGTACAAACGGGGCATTGCGCTGGGGATGGCGGCGCTGATCATCAAGGACCTGGCTGGAGCCGCGGTTCCGCTGCTGATCAAGAGAGGCATCGACTCGCTCACGCGGGGCGAGCCGATCAGCAAGCTGCTGGCGGTCTGCGGCGCCATGCTGGCGCTGGCGGTCCTGAAGGGCCTTTTCCAGTACCGGATGCGAGTGGTTCTGATGAACATCTCGCGCGACGTGGAATACGACATGCGGAACGACATCTTCCGCAAGCTGGTCACCCTGAGCCACGACTTCTTCGCCCGCAACCGAACCGGCGACATTATGGCCCGGGCTACCAACGATCTTGGCGCGGTGCGCATGATGCTGGGGCCGGCCGTGATGTACCTGGCCGAGACCTCGCTGACCTTCGTGCTGGCTCTGGCGATCATGTTCTCGGTGGACTGGAAACTGACGCTCTGGGCGCTGGCGCCGGCGCCGGCCGTGTCGCTGGTGGTGATGGTATTCGGAAAGCGCATCCACGACCGCTTCGAGGCCATCCAGGCGCTGTTTTCCGACATCAGCAGCCGGGTGCAGGAGAACCTCTCCGGCGTGCGGGTGATTCGAGCCTACGTGCAGGAGGAGGCCGAGATCAGGAAGTTCGAGGAGCTGAACAGGACCTACGTGCGGCAGAACCTGCGGCTGGCAACGCTCTCCGGCCTGTTTCTGCCCCTACTGCAGGCGTTGATCGGCATCACCTTCCTGGTGGTGCTGTGGGTGGGCGGTCTGCGGCTGCTGGCGGGCGAGATCACGCTGGGCAGTTTCGTGATGTTCAACACGTTCATGGGCATCCTGGTGTGGCCGATGATCGCCTTCGGCTGGGTGGTGAACCTGCTGGAGCGCGGCTCGGCGTCGATGAAGCGCATCGAGCAGTACCTGCACGAAGAGCCATCCATTCAGGCCCCGGCACAACCCGTTGTTCCGCCGGCAGGCGCGGCTGGCATCGAATACCGTGACGTGGTGATGAGCTTCGACGGCCGCCGCGGGCTCAATGGCGTGTCGCTGGAGATCCCGGCGGGCACCACGGTGGCGATTGTGGGGCGCACCGGGAGCGGCAAGACGCTGCTGGTGAGCCTGGCTCCGCGCATGATGGACCCGACCTCGGGCCAGGTGCTACTGGGGGGCGTGGACTTGCGCGAGCAGGACCCGGGCGAACTGCGGCGAAGGATCGGCTACGTACCGCAGGAGACCTTCCTGTTCAGCGCCACCATTGGAGAAAACATCGCCTTCGGCGTGGAGGATGCGACGCCTGAGCGGATCCGCCAGGCGGCCGAAATGGCGGGCCTGGCGGGCGACATCGAGGGCTTCCCGAAAGGCTATGAGACCGAGGTGGGCGAGCGCGGGCTGACGCTTTCCGGCGGGCAGAAGCAGCGGACGGCCATCGCCAGGGCGCTGATGCGCGATCCGGAGATTCTGATTCTGGATGACGCGCTCTCCGCCGTGGACACCATCACCGAGGAGCAGATCCTCAGCAGCCTGCGTTCGTTCATGCGCGGCCGCACCACCATCCTGATCTCGCACCGGGTTTCGACGGTCCGCGAGGCGGACCGCATCTTCGTTCTCGACGAAGGCTCGGTGGTGGAATCCGGCAGCCACGCCGAGTTGCTCGCCTCCGGCGGGTATTACGCCGATCTCTACCAGAAGCAATTGCTCGAGGAGGAGCTGGAGCAGATCTAGACCGCGCGGCCGTAGTCGCGGATCTTCATGAGCGCGCCTCCGGCCAGCGCCGACTGGTGGGCGACGATGCCGGGCAGAGTATAGGCGACGGCCTCCCAGACATTCACGGAGGGGTGTCGCTGCTCGACGATGGAGCGGACAAACTCGTGGGTGATGAAGGTGTGCGAGTTGCCGTGGCCGGTGCGCACGCGCATGGGCTCCGGGAGCGTATCGAAGTAATCGGGCTCCTGGCGGGCTTCCCGCTTCTCGCCCTGAAAAACGGTGTTGGGGGAACCTTCGGGACGGCCCATCACGTAGGAGAGCTTGTCGCCATAGAAGAGGCCGCGCTCCACGCCGCCGGCGGCGATGTGCCAGGAGACCATGATGCGGCAGGCACGGCCGGAGGCGGTCTTGAAGAACGCCGATTCGCTCCAAAAGGGATTCCCATAGACGTTGGAGCGAAGGACGTCGTGGCCGTCGCCCCAGCCGAGGCAGGTGACTTCACTGAGCCGCTCATTGATGACGGGGATGACGAGGCCGGTGGAGTGGGTGGGATACAGCATGGGGGGAAAGCCGTGACGCCACGTGGGCTTGCCCCCGGAGTCGAACATCAGTGAGATGAGCCCTTCGTGGTGGTACTCGGCCTCGGAGTGGAAGATTGTGCCGAAGCGCCCTTCGCGGGCCCACTGGCGGCAGGTGATGATCTCCGGGCGGTAATAGCTGGTTTCGGCCATCATGTAGCGCAGGCCGGTGGAGCGGACGGTATCGAGGAGCAACTCCAACTCCGCGACGTTCATGCCGGCGGGCACGGCGCTGATGACATGCTTGCCGGCCTTCAGCGCCTGGACGGCCATGGGGACGTGCAGCGGCGCGGGCGTGAAGATTCCGACTGCGTTGAGGCCGGGGTGGCGCAGCATCTCATCGAAGGATGCATAGGTGGTACCGCACCGATAAACCTGGGAGAGGCGGCGGCGCGCGTCTTCCTTGAGATCGCAGACTGCGTCGACGCGGCATTCGGGATCGAGATGCCATTGGAACTCGGCGCCGAAGCGCCCCCCGCAGAAATTTTCTTCACCATGTTCCGGCCGGGCTGGCCACCACGGCGGCGATCGGCGCTTCGGCGGCCGCGCAGCCGGGCGCCGCAACGGGCGATATCCGGCTGGGCATCGCCAGCTACTCGTTCCGCGAATTCGGCCGGCGGCTGTGCATCAACTACACCAGGCAGTTGAATATCAGTCTGCTGACCATCAAAGAGTTTCACGCGTTGTACCGCTCGACGCCGGAGGAACTGGACCGGGCCAAGAGCGAGTTCCAGCGGGCGGGCCTGACGCTGACCGGCGGCGGCACGGTGTACATGCAGAAGGACGACATGGATGACATCAAGTTCTACTTCGAGTACGCCAAGCGGCTGGGACTGCCGATGATGAACATCGGCGCAACGGCCAAGACGCTGCCGATGATCGAGAAGACTCTGAAGCAGTACGACATCAAGATCGCGTTGCACAACCACGGGCCGGAGGACAAGCACTTCCCCGCCCCGTCGGACGCCTTGAAGCTGATGAAGGACATGGATCCGCGGATGGGGGTGTGCGTCGATGTGGGCCATACGACGCGGACGGGCAAGGACGTTCTGGAAGAGATCGAGGCGGCCGGACCGCGCCTGCTCGACATGCACATGAAGGACCTGAAGGACCTGAAGGTGTCCACCAGCCAGTGCGACGTGGGTGAGGGGGCAATGCCGATTGTGGCGATCTTCAAGCTTCTGAAGAAGATGAACTACGGGGGCATCGTACACCTGGAGTACGAGATCAACGCGGACAATCCGCTGCCGGGCATGCACAAGAGTTTCTCCTACATGCGGGGCATCAACGCGGCGCTGCGAGGGTAGGACAAATGAACAAGGGACACGCCTTGGCGTGTCCCCACTGAGATTGCGGAGCCGGGGACACGCTGAGGCGCGTCCCCGGCACTTTTGTTAGCGGCGGCGGTCGCGGCGGGGGCCGCGGTCGCCACGGTCGCCGCGATCGGGACGGGGCCCGCGGTCGGGGCGGGGGCCACGGTCGGAGGACGGCGTCCGTTCGGCCTGCTTTTCGGCAGGCTGGTCGGAGGGAGCGCCTTCACCGGCGCCGCCCTTGAGTTTCTCGCGCTGTTCGCGCAGGACGGCTTTGCGGCTGAGCTTGATGCGGTTGCCTTCCTGGGCAAGGACTTTGACGAGGATCTGGTCGCCCTCGTTGAGTTCGTCGCGAACCTCGTTGACGCGGTTCTCGCTGATCTCGCTGATATGCAGCAGACCGTCGGTGCCGGGGAAGATCTCGACAAAGGCGCCGAACTCGGCGATCCGCACGACGGTGCCGAGGTAGGTTTTGCCGATCTCGGCCACGGCGGCGATGTCGGTAACCATCTGGATGGCGCGCTTGGCGGAGTCTCCGTCGACGGCAAAGATGTTGACGGTGCCGTCGTCGTGGACGTCGATCTTGACGCCGGTCTGTTCGATGATGCCGCGGATGACCTTGCCTCCGGGTCCGATGATCTCGCGGATCTTGTCGGTGGGCACGGTGAGGGTGTAGATGCGCGGAGCGTAGGGGCTCATCTCGCTGCGCGGCTCGGGGAGGGCGGCCTCCATCTTGTCGAGCAGGAACATGCGCGCCTCGTTGGCCTGGGCGAGCGCTTCCTTCATGATGGAGGTGCTGACGTTGGGCACCTTGATGTCCATCTGGAGGCCGGTGATGCCGGAGCGGGTGCCGGCGACCTTGAAGTCCATGGCGCCGTAGTGATCTTCGGCGGCGGCGATGTCGGTGAGGATGGCGTACTTGTCGCCTTCCTTCACCAGGCCCATGGCGATGCCGGCCACGGGGGCCTTGGTCTTGACGCCCGCATCCATCATGGAGAGGGATGCTCCGCAGACGGTGGCCATGGAGGAGGAGCCGTTGGACTCCAGGATGTCGCTGACGATGCGGAGGGTGTAGGGGAAGTCTCCGTTGCCGGGAATGACGGCGGAGATGGAGCGCTCTGCCAGTGCGCCGTGACCCACCTCACGGCGGCCGGGGCCGCGCATGAAGCCGACTTCACCGACGCTGAAGGGCGGGAAGTTGTAGTGCATCATGAGGCGCTTGGAGGTCTCCTGCAGGTTGAGGGTCTCCATGCGCTGCTCGTCTTCCTTGGTGCCCAGGGTGGTGGTGACCAGGGCCTGGGTCTCGCCGCGCGTGAAAAGGGCCGAGCCGTGGACGCGGGGCAGAACGCCGACCTCGATCGAGATGGGGCGGATTTCGTTCATGGCGCGGCGGTCGGGGCGCTGGCGCAGCTCGAGCATCTCGTGGCGGAAGATCTTCTCGCGGAGGCTCTCAAAGCAAATGTGAGCTTCGAGCTTCTCGGCGTCCTCGGTGAAGAGGGCCTGGGCCTCGGCTTCGAGGGCATCGACCTTGGCGTAGCTCTCGGTTTTGCCGTACTTCTTGGTGTCGAGGGCGTCGGCGAGGCGCTCGCGGACCAGGGCTTCGACCTTGGCGTAGATAGCAGCGTTGCGCTCGACGGGAGTGAAGACGCGCTTCTTCTTGCCGGCCAGGGCCATGAGCTGGCGGATGCCGGCGATGATCTTCTTGCAGCACTCATGGCCGTAGTCGATGGCGGCCAGCACTTCGTCCTCGGTGGCCTCATTGGCGCCGGCTTCGACCATCACGATGCCGGATTCGGTGCCGGCGACGACGATGTTGAGCTTGGAGTTCTTCTGCTGCTCGTAGGAGGGGTAGGGAATGAATTGGCCGTCGACGACCGCGACGCGGAGGCCGGCCAGGACGTGTTCGAAGGGGATGTCGGAAATGGCGAGGGCGGCGGCGGCGCCGGTGATGGCCATGGTGGCGGGGTCGGTGTCTGGAGCCGCCGAGAGCACCATGGAGATGACCTGGGTTTCGCAGCTATAGCCTTCAGGGAACAGCGGGCGGATGGGCCGGTCGATGAGGCGCGAGGTGAGAATTTCGCGGTCGCTGGGACGGCCTTCGCGCTTGAGGTAACCGCCGGGGATACGTCCGGCAGCGTAGGTGTACTCACGATAGTCGACCGTGAGGGGGAAGAACGCCGCGCCGACTTTCGGCTTGGCGTTGGAGCAGGCGCTGCACAGCAGCACGGTATCGCCCGAGGTCACCATGACGGAGCCGTGGGCTTGTTTTGCGAGCCGGCCCGTTTCAAGGGTCAGCTTACGACCATCAAGGTCGATTTCAACGGAGTGTTTCATCTTTCTTCTCCAAAGGCCGCAGGCTCAATTGCCGGCAGGCCGGTTGCATTACATATGTCGAGTGGAAACTTGCGGAACGCCGAGGTGGGAGCGAAGGCGCGGCAGGGCCGGCGGGCGCAATGGTGTCCCGGGCATGCGATCGACCAAAGGGCTCGTACCATTGGAAGGTCCGCCAAAGCAGCCGCGCGTCCTGGAAAGGACGCGGCGGCCACAGGAGGGAATCTGAAGTTAGCGGCGGAGACCGAGGCTCAAGATGAGGCTCTTGTAGCGTTCGGGGCTGCGGCTCTTCAGGTAGTCCAGCAGACGGCGGCGGCGGGCAACCATGGTAAGCAGGCCGCGACGGCTGTGGTGGTCCTTTTTGTGGATTTTGAAGTGTTCGGTGAGCAGCAGGATGTTCTGGCTCAGCAACGCGATTTGCACTTCGGGCGACCCGGTATCGGTCTTGTGGACTCGATACTTGGTGATCGTTTTGGTTTTGGCTTCAGCCAACAGTGCCATTATTGAAAGCACACTCCTCGTCTTACGTTCGTTCCTATTCGGTACTGCTCCAGATTAGCACAGCGGGAGGAGCCATTGGGGGGAGGATGTGGCGAAAGGGCTCCGGCGGGGCCGCATCGGGCTTTGCCGGAGGATTGTTCGTGTGTTTTCAATAGGTTCGCCGATGAGCAGGAAAACTGGCACCGGAGCGGGCCTTTGAGCGGCTGAGGCCGGGTCTTTGAATACTAGCGGCCGGCCGCCGGGAGTATCAGCGACCAGCCGCCGGAAGGCGGAATGCGGCCATTTCCTGCGCGTTGCGGACCAGGAGGAGTCCGGAGGCAAGAACGGGGTGGTTCCAGGTTTTGCCGTCGAGGGCGTGGACTTTGGCGACCTCGGTGAACTCCGACGGCGAGGCGCGGACGAGGGCGAGATCGCCGTCTTCGGAGAGGATCAGGAGCAGATCCTGGTCTGGGAGCAGGAGCATCTGCCCGTTGCCGTAGCGGCCCCCTTTCCAGATGCGCTTGCCGTCGTCGAGGCCGATGCAGGCCAAGATGCGGGCATCAAAGCCGTAGGCATGTCCTTTGTGGACGACGGTGTCATTGAAGTAGGGCTTCAGGGCGAGGGAAGTCCAGCGAGTATCGACGGTCCAGCCGGTTGGGCCTTGGACTGGATCGATGCGGCGGGTACCTTCTGACTGGGCGGCGGAGATCAGGATGCCACCACCGGGAATGAGCGTGGGCTGAATGATGGGGAGGCCCTTCCAATGGTGAGACCAGATCTGGGCGCCCGTGGCGGGGTGGAGGGCAGCGGCGCCCTGGGGGCTGAGGATCAGGAGTTGCTCGACGCCGCCGACGTTGGCGAGGTGTGGAGAACTGTAGCTGCCGCCCACGGATTCGCCGAGCCACTTGAGATTGCCGGTGGCAGCTTCATAGGCCGCAAGCCGGCCAGCGTAAACGATAACGAGGCCTTGGGTGACGATGGGAGAGGCGGAGAAACCCCAATCCGGAATGGGGCGCTTGGTGTCGGCGGTGGTGTCACGGGACCAGAGGCGTTGGCCGGTAGCGGCATCGAGCACGTTCAGGATGCCGGTGGCGCCGAGGGTGTAGACGCGGCCTCCGGACAGGGTTGGGGTGGCTCGGGGGCCGGCGCCGGCGTTGGATTCGAAGAAGCGGACGCGGTCGGCGTGGCTCCAGACCGGATCGCCGGTAGCGGCGTTGTATGCGGTGACGAGCTCCTCTTCGCCTCGCTGCTCCTGGGTGTAGGCCAGCCTGCCCTGCACGGCGAAGGAAGACCAACCGGGGCCGACGGGCTTACGCCAGAGCTCGACGGGCGGGGATTGCGTCCACGCGGTGGCGATGGTGACGCCCGGGACGACGCTATCGCGGTTGGGGCCCCGGAAGCCGGGCCACTCGGGCGCGGCTGCGGGGAGCGCCGCCGGCTTGAGTTCCGCGACCGGAGCGGCAGGCTGGGTTGGGGTTGGCTCGGCTGGATGCTCGACACGAGGCGCAGCGGGCGTGGGGATGGGTCTGGCAAGCAGTCGCTGCTCTGGGGTAATGGACCAGCGCCAGGCGAAGGTCGCGTTGTGGTCGCCATCGATGCCCTCGGTGCGGCAAAGCGTCCAGCCGAGGGAACTGAGCAGAATGGCGGCGGCAACAATGAGCCGGCGGCTGGGGTCGGGGAGGTTCCTGGCCACGAACACGGCCGCGACAAAGGCTACCGGAACAAACGGCGCGGCGTAGGCAAACATCCAGGCCGGGCCCATGGATTCGTGCTTGAAGAACCAGGACGACCCGAGGGCGGCAGCGATGAGGGCGAAGGCGCCGATGCGGTCGCGCCAGGGGGAGCGGCTGAAGAGAAGTCACCACAGCAGGATGGCGACGGCGCATCCCAGTGCGCCTTGGACTGCCCAGGCGAAGCCTTGCAGCCCGGGAATGAGGGCTTTGACGGCAAAGCGGAAGAGCAGCAGGAGGACGAGCAGGACGAGGCCGGGCCAGAGGCGAAGGGGTTTGCGCACGACGGGCGAGACGGACGAATCGTGGTCCATGCCGGATGTACGAGCGGCCCGCCGGAATTGTTCCGACGACTTGAGGCTGGTTTCCCTATGGCCGGGCGGGGCGCAGTTGCAGTTCGCGGAGCTTGCCGCCCAGCCAGCTTTGGGGCATGGCAAGGACGACCAGGGCGAGCGGGTACCACTTCGGGCCGAAGTCGGGGCCTTTGTCCCAGGTGACGGCGGCGCCGGCTATGGCTACGACGAAGCCGAGAGCTCCGAGGATGAGGGCGTGGGCCATGGGGCGATGGGGTGCGAGGCGGGCGGTGAGCCAGGAGCAGGCGACCCCGCCGGGGGTGCGGTGAGCGGC
>JACRKW010000257.1 GCA_016215215.1 Acidobacteriota bacterium | reverse complement strand
TCTCATCTGCGCGAAGGCGTCGGTGCGAAAGTTGCCCGTGTCGAGATTGATCTGCACCCACGGCGAGTTCGCTTTGCCCACCATCTCCAGCATGCGTGCGGCGGTGGTGCAGATGCCGCCGTGGTTCTCCAGGCCGAGGATGATGCCGCGCTTGCCGGCGTACTCGGCGCCGCGCTGGAGGCACTCCACCACCCATGGCACGGCCTGCTCCTCAGTGGCGGTCTTCGGGACGTTGCCGCCGAAGACGCGGATGTGACCGGCGCCGAGCCGGTCGGCGACGTCCACCCACTTGCGGACGGATTCCACCTCGGCGTCGCGGGCGGCCTGGTCCGGCTTGGTGAACTCGGTGCGAACGGCGATGGAGTAGATAGCGATGTTCTGCGTGTACGCCAGACGCCGGAGGCCGGCCAGCCACGCCGGGTCCGTGCTGGGGAACCAGTAGACGGTCATGTCGATGCCGTCCACGTCCCACTCGACGCACTTGCGGATGAGGTCCTCGTAGGAGAGCACCTTCTTTTGGAGCTCATTGCGGAACGAGTAGGCGCAAAGCGCCGGTTTGAGCCGGGCCCTGCCTGGAGCGGCGGGCTGCGCCGGGGCGATGCCAGCGGCTGAGGCCGCGGCGGTGGTGAGGAAGAACTGGCGGCGATGCATCGCCACGATCGTATCGCAAGCGGAGGGCGTTCAACTACTGCCGCGACTCTTCCACTTGCATCGAAATCTCCTCCCACTCGGCGAGCGTCCGCTCCAATTCCAGCCGGCGTTGAGTCAGGAGGTCCATTTGCTGCTGGGTCTCCTCCACTGAGACGAAGCTCTGGAGGCGTTCTTCCAGCGTGGCGATCTCCGCTTCGAGCCGGGCCGCGGCCTTTTCCAGGCTTCCCGCTTGATCCTCGAGCTGGCGCAGCTTGAGCGGGTTCACACGGCGTTGCTTGGAACTCTCCTGCGCGCTCTCCGCGGCTGAGGCGGTCGTGGTCTCCTCTTCCTGCACAGCTGTGACGGGCGAGCCGCCCTGCTTGCGGTAGAGGTAGTCCTCGTAGTTGCCCGGGAAGACTTCCACGCCGCCGCCAGCGATCTCGAAGACCTTGGTGGCCAACTTGTCGATGAAGTAGCGGTCGTGCGAGACGAACACCACCGTGCCGGTGAACTCCTGGAGCGACTCCAGCAGAACGTCCTTGGCGCGCAGGTCCAGGTGGTTGGTGGGTTCGTCCAGCAACAGGAAGTTGGACGGGTTCAGCAGCATGCGCGCCAGCGCGTAGCGGTTGCGCTCGCCGCCGCTAAGTACCCCGATCTGTTTGAAGACGTCATCCTCGCTGAAGAGGAAGCAGCCCAGCAGGCTGCGGAGTTCGGTGACGGTCTTGCCGTTGGCGACGCTCATGAGGTCGTCCAGCATCCGCGCGTCGCCGTCGAGCTCCTTGTACTGGTCCTGGGCGAAGTAGTCGGGCTGCACGTTGTGCCCGGTGCGATACTGGCCGCGGGTCAGAGGCTCCGTGCCGGCCAGCAGCTTAATCAACGTAGACTTGCCCGCCCCGTTGACGCCCACCAGCGCCACGCGGTCGCCGCGCTCGATGGCGAACTGCACGTCGCGCAGCACCACGTGGCTGCCGTAGGCTTTGGCGACGCCGGTGAACTCCGCCACCACGCGCCCCGATGGTTTGGGTTGGGGGAAGGTGAAGTGGATGGTCTTCTCATCGGGCGGGATCTCGATGCGCTCGATCTTGTCCAGTTCCTTGATGCGCGATTGCACCTGCTTGGCCTTCGTGGCCTGATACCGGAAGCGGTTGATGAACGCCTCCAGTTGGTGTGGCCTGATACCGGAAGCGGTTGATGAACGCCTCCAGTTGGTCGATGCGCTCCTTCTGATTGCGGTAGGCGGCTTCCAATAATGTCCGGCGCTCCGTCTTCTGCTGGACATAGCGTTCGTAGCCGCCGGTGTAGAAGTGGAGCCCCTTGTTCCACAGCTCGACGATCTTGCCCACGGTGACGTCGAGGAAGTAGCGGTCGTGCGAGATCAGCACGCAGGCGTTCGGGTAGCCCTTCAGGTAGTCTTCCAGCCAGTTGCGCGCTTCGAGATCCAGATGGTTGGTGGGTTCGTCCAGCAGCAGCAGGTTGGGTTGTTCCAGCAGCAGCTTGGCGAGCGCGATGCGCATCTGCCAGCCGCCCGAGAAGAACTCCGTGCGTTTGGTCCAGTCCTGCTTGGGAAAGCCCAGGCCGGTGAGGACGCTGCCCACCTTGGCCTCCAGCGCGTAGCCGTCGTGGTTGCGGAACTCGGAATCGAGCTGCGAGAAGCGATCGCTCACTGCGTGGTACTCGGCGCTGGACGGGTCCAACTCCGCCATGCTGTGGAGCAGAGATTCCATCTCGCGCTCCATGTCCTTCAGGCGGTCGAAAACGGAGAGGCACTCGGCGAAGACGCTGCGGCCGGAAAGCTGCAGGCCGTCCTGCGGCAGGTAGCCGGCCGTGATCCCTTTCTGCGACGTGCACTCGCCGCCGTCGAGCGGCTCCAGGCCGGTCAGGATCTTCATGACCGTGGACTTGCCCGTCCCATTGGCGCCAACCAGGCCCACGCGGTCTTGCGGCGTAATGAGCCAGTTCACTCCGTCGAACAGGATTTTCGGGCCGAAGCGCTTGGATGCGTTCACCAGCGAAATCATTGCCGGCGGAGCACCTTTCCTCCGCGCGCGTCGGTGAGCGCGCCCTGGTCCACCATGACCACGCCGTTCACCACCACGTGGTCGATTCCTTCTGTGTACTGGTGCGGCTGTGCGTATGTGGCCTTGTCCTGCACTTTCGCGGGGTCGAAGACCAGAATGTCGGCCGCGGCGCCTTCGCGCAGAACTCCGCGATCCTTGAAGCCGAACGTGCGGGCCGGCAGCGAGGTCATGCGCCTGACCGCATCCTCCAGCGTCAGCACGCCGCGCTTCCTGACGTATTCGGCCAGCACGCGCGCGTTGGTGCCGTAGGAGCGCGGGTGGGGCATCCCCTCGCCGAACACTCTGATGCCGCCGTCGCTGCCCACCGCCGTGTTGGGGTAGCGCATGATGCGGTCCACGTCGACGTCGCCCATCGAGTGATAGACCATCTGGGCCCCGCCGGCCAGGGTCATGGCGAATATCGTCTCGATCTGGTTGGCCAGCGTGGGTTCGGCGCCCCGCAGTTTCGTGATGTCGGCGATGTTCTTGCCTTCGTATTCGCGCTCCGGCTTGTAGCGCGCCACGATCGCATAGCTGTAATCGTTGTGGCCCTTGGCCTTGAGGTCACGCTCCATCTGAGCGGCAATCTCGCCACGCGTGGCCGGATCTGTCAGGCGCTTCCTGACCGCCTCTGCTCCATCGGCCAGCGCCCAGGAGGGCAAGGTGATGCCGAGATTGGTGGAGGAGTGGTCGTAGGGATACTGGTCCACAACGACGTCGACGCCCTTCTTCCGGTAGTCCTCAACCAGGGCGATACTCTGCTCGCTCATGCCCCACAGCCGCGGCGTGTCGATCTTGAAATGCGACAACTGCACGCGTACGCCCGCTTCGCCGCCTACCCGGGCCGCCTCGTGGATGGATTCGAGGATCTTGGCGCCCTCATCGCGCATGTGGCTGGCGTAGACTCCGCTGTAAGGCGCTGCCGACTTGCCGAGCTCGACGACCTCGTCCGAGTTCGCATACGTGCCGGGGATGTAGATCAGACCGGTGGAAAGGCCCACCGCGCCCTCCTGCATGGCCCGGTGCACCAGTTCCTTCATGCGCGCGATCTCGTCCGCGGTCGCCTGGCGGTTCGCGTTTCCCATCACTTCCCGCCGGACCGTGTTATGTCCGATGAGCGAGGCCAGGTTCAGCCCCAGTCCCTTCTCCTCCAGCGAGTGGAACCATGCGGCGATGTGAGCCACCGAGCCGCCGCAGTTGCCCGTGACGATGGTGGTGACCCCGTCCATCAGATAGTTGTCGCCGCGCGGCACCTGCTCCACCGCGCCTTCCACATGCGTATGAACGTCGATGAAGCCCGGCGTCACCACGCGCCCGCCGGCGTCGATCACCCGCGTGGCCGTGGCGCCGGGCAGGGAAGCGATGGCGGCAATGCGGCCATCCTTCACGGCCACGTCGGCCTTGAACCATGGGTTGCCCATACCGTCGATCACACGGCCGTTGCGGATCAGCAGATCGTATTGCCCGTACGCTGCGCTGCAAAGCAGAAAAAGCGCCGCGAACGGTAGTGAGCGCGTGTGCATCTTGAGTCGGTGCAGAATCATGCCGCCAATGGGCCGCAGAAGAAGTCGAGCGACCGTGCGATGAAATCGCGCATCTCGCTCCGCTTCACTACGGCGTCCAGGAACCCGTGCTGCAGCACGAATTCGGACCGCTGGAAGCCCTCCGGCAGTTTCTGCCGGATGGTCTGTTCGATGACGCGTGGCCCGGCGAAACCGATCAGCGCGCCGGGCTCGGCGACGTTCAGGTCGCCCAGCATGGCGAAACTGGCCGTCACGCCGCCGGTGGTCGGGTCAGTCATGACGCTGATGAACGGCACCTTGGCCTTGTCCAGCATCATCAAGGCAGCGCTGATCTTGGCCAACTGCATCAGGCTGACGGCGCCCTCCTGCATGCGTGCCCCGCCTGAGGCGGAGACAATGATCAGCGGCGAACGATCTGCAAGCGAGCGCTCGATCGCGCGGGTGATCTTCTCTCCCATCACCGTGCCCATCGAGCCGCCGATGAACTTCAACTCACAGGAACACACGTGGACCTTGCGCCCGTGAACGGTTCCGGTGGCGGAGATGAGGGCGTCCTTCATTCCCAACGTCTTCTGCATCCCGGCCAAGCGGTCTTTGTATGGCTTGGCGTCGACGAAACCGAGCGGGTCGGTGGAGGAAAGCGTGGCGTCGTGCTCCTGCCACGTTCCGCCGTCAAGCAGGAAGCGCAGGCGCGTCCTGGAGTCGATGCGGAAATGGTGGCCGCACTTAGGGCAGCAGTGCAGCGTCTCTTCCAGGTCTTTTCGCCAGATGATCTGCCGGCATCCGTCGCACTTGATCCACAGGCCTTCTGTGCGGACATGCCGCTCTTCGTCGGTGACCTTGGCGACCTTCTTGGGGAGCTTGATCCAATCCATGAGTGGGCGGAAACCGCCTTCAACCACGATAGCATCCGGCGCAGATCCGATGCGATCCATACGCCTCTTCGGCCATACTGAAGGCTTGAAGCTGCTGCTCTACTTCATGGGCAAGCCGCGCGAGCCCCACTCCAATGCCATGGCCGCTGAGTTCATCAAGCGCAGTTCGCGCTACATGGCGTGCGAGATGCGCGAGATCGATCCGCGCCGCTTCGACCTGCTCGCCCGTCACCCCACAGCCCGCAAGATCTTCCTCGATCCTGCCGGTAAACGCCTGGATTCAGGCGAGTTCGCCGCTCTGGTCGGCAAGGCCGAACTCGATGCCCGCGACCTGGTCTTCCTTATT
>JACRKW010000256.1 GCA_016215215.1 Acidobacteriota bacterium | reverse complement strand
GGCGATGGCGAGGAAGAACACCACCGTCGGCATGAACAACACCCAGCCGGTAATCACCCCCGCCGCCAGGATGGGCGCGGGGGTGATGGGCGCAACCTTGAAGCGGCGCAGGATACCGGTTTCGCGGTCTGTTGTCGCTCTCATTCCGGCGCCGAAAAAGCCAGAGCCGAGAATGCCGATCATGAGTACCATGGCGACCACCTGGGCCAGTGCGCCGGAGGAGGTTCTGGCGCCGAAGCCCTCGCCGAAGGCGAAGAAGAAGACAAGCGGGAAGAGGAAGTTGAAAAAGACGACCAGGCGGTCGCGGGCTGTCAGCCGTAGGTTCGTCAGGATATAGGCGGAGTAGGCCCTCATGGTGGATTCTCTCGATTGTCAGTCGCGCAGCGTCTTGCCGGTCAGCTCGATAAACACGTCTTCCAGCGTAGGCCGCTTGATGTGCAGATCCTCGATTTCGGCCCCGGCGGAATCGAGCCACTTGACCAGTTCCACCACCGCGCGGGCGGGGCTCTCCGACGAGACGGTGAGATGCCGCCGGTCGTGGGAAAACACGGGCTGCCAAGGCTCGGGCGCTTCAACGGCGACGGGCTGGCGGGTGGAGATCTCCACCCGCGCATGGCCCAGGATGCGCTGCTGGAGCTCGCGCGGTGAGCCGATGGCGACGATCTTGCCCTCGTCCACGATGGCGACGCGGTGGCAGAGCCGCTCGGCCTCCTCGATGTAATGGGTGGTCAGCAGAATGGTCCGCTGCTGGTCGCGCAGCTCCTCGATCAGGGAGTGGATCTCCAGCCGCACCTGCGGGTCGAGCCCCGTGGTAGGTTCGTCGAGGAACAGGACCTGCGGTTCGTTGACCATGGCCAGAGCGAGCGCCAATCGCTGCTTCTGGCCTCCGGAGAGGGTGGAATACAAGGCCGCGCGCTTGTCCCAGAGCTGAAGTCTCTTGAGCAGCACTTTGATGTCGGTGGACCGTGAATAGAAGGCCGCGAAGAGCTCGGCCGCCTCCTGCACCTTGATCTTCTCGGGCAAGTTGGTGGCCTGGAGCGAGACGCCGATGCGGTCCTTCACGGCCATGGTCTCCTCCGCCGGGTCGTAACCCAGGACGGAGACCTCGCCGGCCGACCGCGTACGGAGCCCCTCCAGAATCTCAACCGTGGTGGTCTTGCCCGCTCCGTTGGGGCCGAGCAGGCCGAAGACCTCGCCGCGTGCAACGTCAAAATCGATGCCGCGGACGGCTTCAAAGTCGCCGTAGGACTTGTGCAGTCCGCGGACGGTGATGGCGGATTCAGTTGCCATGACTATTGGGCGGCCAGCACCTGGATGCACGCCCTCATGAAGGCGGGTAGGTCAGCCGGCTTCCGGGAGGAGACCAGGTTTCCGTCGACGACGACCTCAGAGTCCTCCCATACGCCGCCGGCGTTGACGACGTCGTCCTTGATGGCGAAGAACGAAGTGCAGCGCTTCCCCCGCAGAACATTGGCCGAGCAGCAGCACCACAGGCCGTGGCAGATGGCGGCCACCAGGCCCCCGCGGGCGTTGATCGCGGCCATGATGGCGCTGGAGACGGGGTGCCGCCGAATGAAATCGGGCGCGAATCCGCCGGGGGCGATGATGCCGTCGTAGGCGGCCGGATCGATCTGATCGTAGGACTTGTCCGAGACGCACGGGTATCCGGTCTTGGAGGGATAGGACTTGCCGGCTTCGGCTGCGGCGAGGGTGACCTCGCATCCAGCTTCAAGGAGGCGGTAGTACGGATACCAAACCTCCATTTCCTGATATTGCTGGTCGACGAAGATCACGACTTTCTTGCCCGTCAGGTTCATGGAATCAGTGTAACCGTTGGGCAACAGGAAGCGAAGTAACCACGCGTCAAACAGCCTTTCTGGTCGCAAACTCCTTGACTATACAGTCTGGTCATGACATAGTTGGTGCTCGGTCCTGAGGAGGTGAATCAATGGCCTGGAGACTGGCTGTAATTCTGTTCTGCGCGGGGCTTGTTTGCACCGCCCCCGCGGCTGGAGCGGTGATCGAGTACCCGAATGTCACGATCGGTGTAGGTTCGTACCGGGCGTTTCAGGATACAACGACAACTAGAATTTGGCTCGACCTGGATAACCTGTTCTTCACCGCCCACACCTATGACAGCGTGGTGGCGCTGCTATCTGGCTCAGGCTATCACCTCGCCACGCTGCCTGAAATCACCGCACTGCAGGCTTCCATCCCCGCGATCCCTGCCAATTTCCCGGGAGAAGCGGTCATTGTGGGAGGGAACTACCCCGGAAGCCCTTACGCGATGGGCCTCCGCTCTCTGATCTGGGGAATCTTCGAAGACGGAGATCCGGCGGACGGTGTGAGCTGGACTTGGAAGTACGATACCGATGTCGATTGGAACATCAACTACAGCGTCCTCGCGCGCACGTCTATCTTGCGTGATGCGGAGCCAAGCGCTCAGGACTTGGGGGCATGGATCGTAAGCGATGGAGTCGCACAGATCCCCGAACCAAGCACACTGGCGCTGATGAGCCTTGGCCTGGCCTTGGTTGCGGCCCGCGCCCGGCGCCGCGCTTAGAGGCTACTCCACTTTGATGTAAGGAACCGCAGGCCCCTGGATGGGCTGTCTACATTCCCCACGCGGACGGTGATGGCGGATTCAGTTGCCATGGCTACTGGGCAGACAGCACCTGGATGCAGGCCCGCATGAAGGCGGGCAGGTCAGCCGGCTTCCGGGAGGAGATCAGGTTTCCGTCAACGACGACCTCAGAGTCCTCCCAAACGCCGCCCGCGTTCACGACATCGTCCTTGATGGCGAAGAACGAAGTGCAGCGCTTCCCGCGCAGAACATTGGCCGAGCAGCAGCACCACAGGCCATGGCAGATGGCGGCCACCAGGCCGCCGCGAGCGTTGATGGCGGCCATGATGGCGCTG
>JACRKW010000233.1 GCA_016215215.1 Acidobacteriota bacterium | reverse complement strand
TTGGCACGCCGTACGAGTTCACCTACACGGCGACGGCGGCAACGGCGGCCGTCAACGCAACCGATCTGCAGACGCAGATCGCCAACGACGCGACGCTGAAGGCGGTCGGCATCACGTTGTCCACGGCGAGCCCGGCTGGCATGGTGTTCACCTCGGCGCGCGGCGAAGACCTGCGCGTATCGCTCTCCGGGGAAACGGCCAACCGGCTCGGCATGGGCGCTTACCAGTTCGGCGCCGGGAGCTCCTACGAGTACAACACCTTCACCACCGCTGCCGACGCCACGCCGGCGGCTGGCAACACCACGCGCTTCACGTTCGGTTTCAGCGGCGGAGCGGGCGTGGACATCAACGTCGCGTGGAACGCAACCAACAACGTCAACGACGGGACTATGGCAGCTGCCATCAACGCCGCCCTGAACGCCAACGACACCGCGCGCTATGCCGGTATCAAGGCGACCGTCGCCGCCGGTGCGATCACCTTCACGGCCGACGACCCCAGCACGAATTTCCGCCTCCAGATCTCAGCCGCGGCGGGAACGGAAGACTTCGGCGGCTTGAACACCGGGCTGGTGGCCTTCAGCGCAGGCACAATCGCCGGGGCCGACGCCAAGAACTACATCGCTGAGGGCAGCTATCAGCTCGGCTCAGGCGGAACCGCCGCCCCTCTCACGTTCTCGGCGATCTACTCGGCCAGCGATGACCAGGCGTTGACCGTTCAGGCCAACGACGCTTCCGGTGTGGCCCACTCTCTGCAGATCGGCCTCAACAGCGGCAATGCGCGTTCTCTCGACGAGGCCCTCAACACCATCAACACCGCCCTGCAGCAGTCCAACGACTCCACGCTGAAGGGTATCACCGCCGTCAAGGTGATCTCCGGCGGCGTCGAGAAGATGACTCTCATCAGCACCAACAAGGACTTCCGTCTCTCGGTGGGGGCGAACGCGTCCGGCACGGGCTTTGATCAGTCCAGCGCCCTGGTTTCCTCCACCCAGGTGGGGAGCGGTTCCAATGCCAGCATCAGCACGCAGCAGACCGCGCAAACCGCGGTTACCGCGCTGGCCAACGCCGTCACGAGCCTCGGCGCCGCTCAGGCCGTCGTCGGCAAGGGCCAAAACCAGTTCAGCTTCGCCATCAGCCTGGCAAGCACGCAGCTCACCAACCTGGCCGCGTCGGAGTCGCGCATCCGCGACGCCGATCTGGCGCTGGAAGCCGCCAACCTCACCAAGGCCCAGGTACTGCAGCAGGCCGGCATCGCCGCGCTGGCTCAGGCCAACTCCGCGCCTCAGGCCGTTCTCTCACTGCTCCGCGGATAAACCGCGCCTCCCCCCTCCCCTCAGGGGGGCTACCCAACCTCAGACCCCCGCTGATTCGTTCAGCGGGGGTCTGTAGTTTCTCAGGTGTTCCACCGATACATGTCTAGGAGGATGCACCAACATGCAGACTGAGGGAAACAGTTCACGCGCGGAAGTGGCCCGGAAATACCACCGGCTGGGAGTCGAAGCGCTCGAAGCGCAACGCTATGAGGATGCCGTGCAGGCGCTACGGCGGGCTGTGGAGTTGGATCCATCCTTGGGAGACGTGTGGAACGATCTCGGCGTGGTGATGGAGGCCCTGGGTAACCCGCGGGAGGCCGTGCAGTGCTACCGCCGCGCCCTCTCGGTGCAACCGGCGCAGGCTGACGCCAGGTCCAATCTGGGCCTGCTCATGCTGCAATTGAACCTCGCCGGAATCTTGCAGCGTCAGGCTTTCAGGTCCAGCGTGGTGTACTGAACGGCGCCGGCCGCTCCCAGCGAGTGCGCCAACCGGCGCTGCGATGTGAGCACCTGCAGTTGGTGACGCGTCTCTTCCCGCATCGACCGGGCTTCCCGGACGGCAGACGCTCCTAACAGGCGCGATTGCTCTAGATCCTCTGCGTACACCCCGTCTTCCCCCAAACGCGCCATCATTGAAACTCGCCGCAGGGCTTCCTCACGCCTTTCCAGATGCTCCAGAAAACAGGGGTCTCGTCGCGTGAGCGCATTCAGAAGCGCGCGGCTGGCGCGCTCAAGTTCCCGGATCAGTTCGACCCGTTCGGGCGCGGGTGTCACCCCTGTCTCCTTCCGTTGGTGACCGTGTTCAGGCTTTCTATGGTGGCATCGAGCACGCTGTGCTGGCTTTCGAGCCGGGCCAGCAGCGAGTCGGCTGCCTGAAGCCGCGCCATCAACGAAGCCTGCATGGCGTTTACGCGGTCAGTGATGGCGGTCACCTGCTGGCCTAATCGCAGGTCGGTGGCATCATAGCTGTCCAATTGCGCCCGGATCAGCCCATTCAGCGGGTCGCTCAGTTCGTAGAAGCGGCCGGCCAGGCTGCTCACATTGGAGGCGGCTGAACCCAGGAACGCCATCGCGTCGTCCAGTTGGCTTGACGACATGCCGTTGACGGTGGCGGTGGACAGACTCATCTGGCCGCTGGTGTCCAGTTGGATGCCGAGTTCGGCCAGGTACCGGACGGCGCCCGTGCCGGTGAAGCCGGTCACTTCGCGCATCCGGGCGCCCACCTCGCCGATAATCGAATCGCCCCTGAGCGCGCCCGCTTGCTGCCCCACCTGCGCGTCGACCTTCGCGGCCAGGCCGTTGTAGGCGTCCACGAAATCCTGCAGGGCCGAGAGCAGAGGCGTCCGGCTGGGGGCCAGAGTGATACGCACGATCTCGCCCAAACCTGTGAGCCCGCTCAATTGCAGGTTCACGCCCGGGATGAGCCCCGTGATGAGGTTGTCCGTGCGGCTGACGCTCTGGCCGTTCAGCTTGAATTGCGCGTTTGAGCCCGCGTTGGTCACCGCCAGTGTATTGGTTCCCGTTTCACCCGGCGTCGTGCGCAGTTCCAGGCTCTGTGCGCCGGACTCGGTGGCCGTCAGCACCAGGAAGTTACCGCCGCTGGCCTGCCCGGTACTGAAAATGGAGGCCGTGACGCCGGCCCCCAGCGAGTTGATCGCGTCCCGGAGTCCGGTCAGGTTGTCGGTGGCCTCGGTGAGGGTGATGCTCGAGAGCGTCCCGCCCACCGACAGCTCCACTTTCCGGTCGGCGGCGGTGCTCACGCGCGTCGTACCGGCCGTATCGTAGCCCACGGCGCTGGTGGCAACCGCCGGCGATGCCAGCGAGGTGATCTCGGTGATCTGGTACAGCCCTGAACTGGCGCCGGAGGTCACAGATGCCGTCACCGCGGCCGAACTGGAAGTGGCCGCCAGCGCATGGCCGGCCGCGACAGTCCCCAAAGCTTCCAGCGCGCTACCAAACCCGCCCACGGCGGACCGGAGGTCGGCCATGGCCGCTTTCTTCTCCAGTACCGTTTTCTGGTCGTTCTGCAGGCTCTGCACCGGCAGTGAGGCAATGGCCACCGACCGTTTCATGATCGTCTGGAAGTCCTCTGAGAACTTACTGATGCCGGTGAAGACCAGTGGTGGTATGCCCATGTACGGCGCCTCGCATGTGCCTTATCGGCTCAGGCGGGCGATTCTTCAGTCTTTAGCGAGGATGAATTCGAATATCCCTGTATTGGATCAGCAACTGGTCCTTCGAGTGCAGTTGCAGCGCCACGTGCCCCTTCATCCCCACATTGTGACGGCGATGGGCTTCGTCGTCCAGGATGCCCGCGCCGTCAAAGTCGGCGATGGTCAGGCCGTTCACCACCGTCTTCACTCGCGTGCCGCGGCACTCGATCCGCAGCTGGTTCCAGCCGTCGCCCTCGTCCGGCGACTTCCAACGCCACTGCTTCGGGCCCTGTGAGGGCTCGATCTTCCAGTCCGGCAGCGAAGGGAAGATCCAGCGCCTCGTCTCCCGGGTCTCGTCGTAGATCAGGCCGGTGCGCCAGGGCCCGGGCGGGTGCACGTCGGCTTGCGGTCCGTTCAGCCAGAAGGCGGCCTCGTCGTACCGGCTGCGAAACTGCACGCCCGAGTTGCCCGGCGAATGGGCGAAGCCGCGCACCTTCACTTCCAGGTCGAAGTCGCCATACTCGGCGTCGGACACCAGCCAGACGTAGTCGTGGTCCGGGCGGCCGAGCGAATCGCAGGTGATTGCTCCGTCACGCACCTGCCAGAAGCCCTTCTGGCGGTCTTCCGGGCGCGACGCCACGTGCCAGCCGCGCAGAGTCCGGCCGTCGAAGAGGTCCTGCCACGCGCCGGCCTCCGGCGCACCCACCCTGGCGGCCCGCACAATCGCCACCGGCGGTTTCAGCGCCTGGGCCTCGGCCGGCGCTTGCTGGATGCGCCGCACCACGTCCATGCCCTGCACCACCCTGCCGAACGCGGCGAAACCCTGGCCGTCGGGATTCCGCCGGCCGCCGAAGTCCAGCTCCGGCTGGTCGCCGATGCAGATGAAGAAGTCCGACGTGGCCGAATCCGGAGCGCTGCGCGCCATCGAGATGGTTCCATCCAGGTGTCTCAGCCCCGTCTTCGACGTCCGCTCCAGGGCCAGTGGAGGCAGTTCGTCCGCTCGCCGGGCCGGATTGATCCCGCCCTGGATCACCTCGATCCGGATGCGGTCCTTGGGCTGGTTGCCGGGCTTCACCGTGCGGTGAAACGCCCCGCCGTTGTAGTAGCCGCCCTCCACGTATTTCAGGAAGTTCGCAGCCGTTGCCGGAGCGCGATTCTGGTCGACCTCCACTTCGATCGCCCCCAGGGAGGTCTCAATTCGGACCCTCGTGTCGCCGGCCCAAGCCGCCAGGGCGGCGATGATCATGCATGCAGCAAATCGCATGGACCAATTCTATTCCCTGGCGGCGGCATTCTTGACCGGACTTTGCGAGAGTGCTATCTGTGGCAGGTGCGCTTTTCGTATCTGATACTTCTTCCTATACTGAGCGGTGCCGCCGCAGTGGCGCAATCCTCTCTCTTTCTGGAGTTCCAGGATGCCGGCAGCTTTGTCGGGAAAGAATACGGCGCCGGCTTATCGGCGTTGAAGGCAGGGGACTATGCCGCCGCATTTCAGGCCTTCGCCAAGTGCTTGAAGGTGCCCGTTTCCAACGACATTCTCGAGCGCGGGGAGAGGTTGTTCTGTGCCTCAGGGGGCGCCTACATTCACATGCTCCGAGGTGAGTTTGATCAGACTGCTCGGATCTACCGCAGTCTCAATCAGAGTGTAACGCCGATGTTCCGGCCGTCGAGTTGCGCTTTTGCTGCCGAGCGAGCCGCGTTTCTCCGCGAAGTTGGGCAGGGCAAGGAGGCCGAGAAGTCACTATCAGATGCCTTGCGGCATCGCACCAGCCTTCCCGAGTGGCCGCTCAGTTGTCGCAACGGGCTCACGGTTCTGGCCGACCTGCAGATGGACACGGACATCCGGCGAGCCTCGGACACGCTGAGGACTTCCGACAAAGCATGGCGGGACTACCCTCTTGATGAGAAGGGAATGGGTGCGCTCCTCGTCCGCGGCCGCCTTGCGCGTGTCGCCAGTCGCCTGAATCGCCTCAACGGTCAACTCGAAGAGGCTGAAAAGCATGCCCGATCTGCCGTTGAGCTGCACCTTCAGGTCTTCGCTGCCGAAACATGGGATGTCGCCGCCGATCAGATCGAGCTTGCCGATGTGCTCAGCGCGCTCGGCAAGCGGCAGGAGGCGGCCAACCTCTACATGACCGCCTACAAGACCTTGATCAGCCGGCTTGGCCCCGCACAGCCGCTGGCCAAAGTCGCCCTGCGGAACCTGGCCGCCAACCTGCGCGCGGCGGGCCAGGCGGAGGACGCAGCCAAGTTTGAAGCGGCGGCCGTGGAGCTGCCGGTCATCCCTTGCCGTGAATGCGCTCCGGCCGCGCGGCGCTGATGCGACAATGGGACTACCCATGTCAGACACCTTCAAAGTCAAGTTTGAAACCTCCCAGGGTGATATCGTCATCGACATCCACCCCACCTGGGCTCCCATCGGCGTTGATCGCTTCAAGTCGCTGGTCAACGGCGGCTACTACGACGGCGCAGCTTTCTTCCGCGTCGTTCCCAAGTTCATCGTGCAGTTCGGCCTCGCAGCCGACCCCGCCCTCACGGCCTCCATGGGCTCTTCCAACATCAAGGACGACCCGGTGACCCAATCCAACACGCGCGGCCGTCTCACTTTCGCCACCGCCGGTCCCAACACGCGCACCACTCAGCTCTTCATCAACCTCGGCGACAACAAGTTCCTGGACTCCCAGGGCTTTGCTCCGTTCGGCGAAGTTGTTGAAGGCATGGAGGTTGTCGAGAAGCTGTTTGCCGGTTACGGCGAAACGCCCAACCAGGGCCACATCCGCACGCAGGGCGCCCGCTACCTGAGCGCCAGCTTCCCGAAGCTCGACCTGATCAACAAGGCCAGCGTCCTGACCGCGTGATCTTGCACGTCACCAACGGTGAATCGGCCGGCGGAAGCCTCCGCCGGCTCTTTCCCGCCGATACCGTGCTCTGCTGGAACGACGTTCTTCACGACGGCCCCGTCCCGCCCGGATTGCCCCTCGCCGAACTCTCCGAAGAGCGCGCACGCTTTATCGCCTCCTGCGGCTGGGCCTCCTACGAAGATGCCCTGGCGCAATTTCGCCATCGCGACGATCTCCTGGCGCGCCACTGCGAGTTTGCCGGAACCGTGCTCTGGTTCGAACACGACCTCTACGATCAACTCCAACTCATCCAGATCCTGGATCGGTTTGACGTTCCCAACTCGCGGCTCTGGCTCATTCAGGCCGGCGACTACCTCGGGTGCATGGACCTCGGCCGACTCTCGGAGCTCTGGCCTCTCCGACGGCAGGTCACCCACCAGCAGTTGGCGCATGCCAAGGCGGCCTGGCGCGCCTTCCGGTCGCCCGATCCCCGTGCTCTGGAGCCCCTTCTCTCGCCGAATGAGCACCTGCCTTACCTGCCTGCCGCTCTGTTGAGATTCTGCGAGGAGTTCCCCTGGACCACCGACGGCCTCAGCCGCACCCAGCGCGCCGTCGCCGGTCTCCGGGCACGCGGCCTGTCAGGAAAAGACGAGCTGTTTCAGGCGTTTAGCAACGCCGAGGATCCGCGCTGGATGGGCGATTCGTCTTTCTTCCGCATCCTCGATGGCACGGCCCAGCCGCGCCGCGGCTGGCTTTGGGACGCGGCCGGCCGGCGCTTTGTACCGGCCGGCTGAAGAGTTACTCCGTTTCCCCTACCGCCGCCCGGGCTTCGCCGCGAAGGAACGCCGCCAGCCCTTCGGACGGCACGCGCAGCCCGATCATGAACTGGCCGAAGAGCGCGTAGTCGGCGCTCACCTCGTCAAAGCGCATTTCGTAGATCAGTTGCTTGAAGGGCAGCGGCGACGCGGCGAAGAGGTCCACCGCCCACTCCCAGTCGTCCAGCCCAATGGAGCCCGAAATCACCTGTTTGACCACGCCGCCATACTTACGGCCGATCAGCCCGTGCTCGTGCATCATCTTCTGCCGTTCGGCGAACCCCACGCGGTACCAGTTCTTCTGTTCGCCGCGCCGGCGGTCCATCGGATAGAAGCAGAGGTAGCGCGACTCCGGGATCTCCGGCCACAGGCGTCCGGCCATGGCCTTCTTCTGGCGCTCCAGGGTCTCGGCCACCGCCGCATCCCAGGCCTCCGTGCCCTCGGCCAGCCCGCGCTCGCCCAATTCGTCGTAGATCTTGCGCGTCGATTCGTACAGCCCCAACTCCACCACGCTCAGGTAGGAGGAGTTCTGCTCCATGTACTCGCTCAGCCGCAGGTGCGAAACCTGGGTCTGCGCTTCCAACAGGCCGACGAAGTCCTTGCGATAGTGCAGCAGGAGCAAATCGCCTTTGTGGCCCAGCATGGCAAACGCGGCGGACTGCTCACCGCCCTCGGCGCCTTCGCGCGCCTCCAGCCACTCCACGGCCTCGTGTACGATCGACTGGCGGGTGGACGGATCCAGCGCCCGCCATTCCTCCCAACGCACCTGAAATGTCTGGTGAAGGACTGAGGCGCCCTCAAGGGTCAACGGAACGATTGGATTGCTCATCTCCTTCTCAGCTTATCGATCTCCGCGCCGGGATGTTTGTAAGGCGCGCGGTACGGCCGGAACAGCAGCTTGTTCAGCGCCCCGTCGTCGGTGATCTTCTCGGCCTCCATGTCCCAGTGGATGGTCCGCTCGGCGTGGAACGCCGCCATGCCCAACTGCACGGTGCCGGTGGAGAGATAGGCGTCGTCCGGCGTGCAGGACGGCTGCTTGCGGGCTCGCACGGCCTGCAGCCAGTCCCGCATGTGGAGCAGGCCCAGGTCCTGCGCCGGCTTGACCTCGGTCACCCTGCGCTGGGCGTCCTTGCCGCGGGGAATCACCACCCAGCGGTTGTCGGTGACAAACACGGTCTCCTTCTCGCCGTAGAAGGTCACGCCGTTGGAGAACTCCGGATCCCGCTCCACGGCGCCCCACAGCCTGTGCCGCCAGGTCACCGGGCAGCGCTCGAATTCGAAATGCGCGGTCAGCGTGTCCGGGGTGGTGATGCGCCCTTTGTAGGCGTAGGTCCCGCCGGTGGCTGTGATGGCGCGGGGCATGGTTTCGCCGAGCATCACGCGGGTGGCGTCGATCAGGTGGATGCCCCAATCCACCATGTGCCCGTGACCGGTGGTCTCCTCCAGGCGCCAGGAGCGGTGGCCCACCTGTGGGGAGTAGCGCAGCTTCGGCGCCGGGCCGCACCACAGGTCCCAATCGAGCGTGGCGGGGGGCTCCTGGGGCGAGTTGTCGAGCAATGCCGCCGCGTAGAATATATTCACTTCCGCCTGGACTATATTCCCCGCCTGGCCGGAGTTGATGTACTCGCGGACCGCTTTGTAGGCCTCGCTCTGCCGGCGCTGGAAGCCCACCTGCACGGTGTTGCCGGCCCGTCTCCAGGCGTCCACCATCGCCCGGCCCTCGCGGATATCGTAGGCCAGCGGCTTTTCCTCGTAGATGGCCAGGTTCTTCTCACAGGCGGCGATGAAGGGCAGGGCGTGCCAGTGCGGCGGCGTGGCGATAATCACGCCGTCCAGGCCCGGCTCGGCCAGCAGGTCCTTGTAGTGCTTGAACCCCTTGGGTTTGGAGCCCTGTTGTTTCTCGACCACCGCAGACAGATCGTCCAGCATTTTGGAGTCCACGTCGCACAGCGCCATGCACTCCACGCCGCCCGCGGTGAAGGCGGCCTTCAGATCGACGCCGCCGTACCAGCCGCAGCCGATCACGCCGAGTTTCAACGTCTTCTCCTGTGCCATGGCCAGCGCCGCGCTCGCGCCTGCCGCACCCAGAAATGCTCTTCGATTCAGTTCATTCATGCGTCTCACCGGAACAGTTACCATACTACCGTGCGGGACTACCTCTTCTCGCTCCCGGAGCGGGTGCTTCGCTCGGCGACGGCTCTGGCCGGGGGCCTGCTCAACCAGATCGGCGAGGCTGCCCTGCCGCTGGCCGTCCGCCGGACGCGCCTGTACCGCTCCATGGTGGAAGCCATCCTGCGTTTTCTCATCGAGCGCGTGGGTGAAGTGGAGGGCGTCTTCCCCCCCGAAGGCCAGCTTGCCGAGGACTTCCTGCTGCGCCGCACGGCCGGCAACGGAGTGGAACTGCTCGGCATCCTCACCTTCCGCGCCTCTCCCGTTTGGGTCCTGGCCGCGCTGGCCGACCTGAGCGGCGCCGGCCGCGCTCTCATCGGGGAGATCGCCGGCAGCCTCCGCTCAGAGGGCCTCATTGGTCCCGACTCGCACCCGCACACCATGGACCAGTTCCTGGACGCTCTGGAGGAGACCGCCGGACGAGCCGCGGAAACCATCAATACGCCGCCTCTCAACGTCGCCCAATTGCGCCAGGAATGGGCCGCCATTCAGCAAAGCGCCCGCGACATCGCTCCTGCGCGCCTGCCTGCCATCGAGACACTGGAGCAGAACTGGCGCAGCCTGCGCGACGCCGCCAGCGCCGAGCGCCGCACTCCCTTTGAACTCTCCGCCTTGCTTGCGCTGGAAGCTCTCACCCGCCTGCCTCGCGGTTTTTCCTGGTTGGGCAAATCCTCACTGGTGGCCGCACGAACCGCCGGTGATCTTTTCGCCGACAACATCCTCCAGCACTACTCCGACACGCTGGAGGCCATACGAACCATGGGACTTCCGCATTGGTGGATGCTCCAGTTCCGTCCGTACCTGGCAGCAGCCGCCCGTCAGTTCAGCCCGGCCAAGCGCTCCTGGACACAGGGGTTCCTGGAACGCAAAAAGCCCGGTCCCACTTGAGACCGGGCCTTTGTTGTCAGTGAGTTACTTCAACCTGCGTTTGCGCCCCAACCACCCCATGACCGCCAGGCCCGCAGCCATCATGACGTAGGTTGAGGGTTCAGGGACCGCCGGCGGCTCCGGGATGGGCGGAGGGGGCTGTGACGGCGGCGATGGCGGATCCAGGGGCGAGGGTCCAGGAGGGAACTCGC
>JACRKW010000232.1 GCA_016215215.1 Acidobacteriota bacterium | reverse complement strand
GGCATCGACAGGCCGGGAGGCCTGTCCCACAAAGCGCTGGGACGGCTGGTGCACAAAGCGCATGTCTCACCCGGCGACGACAGGCCAGGAGGCCTGTCCCACAAAGCGCCGGGAGGATTGGTCCGGACAATGTCGAACACATTTGTAACTTATTTGTTTACATGGGGTTGCAAAACAGCGCCATTCCGCGCCATTTGGTAAATGGCGCGGAATGGCGCTGGGCATCGTGGGCGGTTTATGGGCATGCTGGGACTACCGGGTCTTGAAAGAGGCCGCAATCCCAGTGTGGAGGTCGCAACCCATGAGTCGAAGAGTACTATCCGTGTTGTTCGTGTCCGCTCTTGTTCTATTTCTCGCCGCCGTACCGGTGGCCGCGCAATCGAGCCGCGGCACGGTGAACGGGCAGGTGACGGATCCGTCGGGGGCGATGGTGGCTGGAGCGCAGGTGGAGCTGCGGTCGCAGCAGACCGGGATCGTGCGCACGACGACGACGAACGATTCAGGCGTATACCGCTTTGACGCGGTGGACCTGGGCGACTACGTGGTGTACGTGAAGGCGGGGGGATTCAACTCCTTTACGACGCAGCCGTTCCCGGTGCAGGCGGGGCAGACGCGGACGGCGGACTGCCGGCTGGAGGTGGGCGAGCAGAGGACGGTGGTGCAGGTGGAAGAGGCGGCGAGCCCGCTGCAGGTGGAGGCTCCGGTGCGCGGGGCAAGCCTGCAGGCGCGCCAGATTGTGGACCTGCCGGTAGCGACGCGGAACCCGGCATCGCTGGCGCTGATCGCGCCGGGGGTATCGAGCAACAGGACGGGTCCTGGCGTGGCGACGTTCATCGTGAACGGGGCGCGAGGCCGGTCCAACAACTTCCTGATCGACGGGACGGAGAACAACGATATCTCGGTGGCGGGCCAGGCGTTCCAGATCACCAACCCGGACGCGGTGCAAGAGGTGTCGGTGCAGACCTCGAATTACGACTCCGAGTACGGGCGCGCGGGAGGCGGCGTGGTGAACGTGATCACCAAGGGGGGCACGAACACGCTGCACGGCACGGCGTCGCTGCTGCTGGACGTGACCAACGACGACGCGACGACGTACAACCAGTCGCTGGACCCGGCGGTGCAGAGGCGGGGCAAGCCGATGCCGGGGACCGAGCAGTGGTGGGCGGGGACCGTGGGCGGCCCGATCCGGAAGAACAAGGCGTTCTTCTTCCAGAGCTGGCAGGAGCAGCGGCAGAGGTCGAGTGGGACGACGGACGTGAACGCGCCGTCGGCGGCGGGCCGGGCGCGGCTGAACCAACTGTTTCCGAAAGGGACGAATCCGCGGGCGGACCTGTTCAACAGCGTGACGGGCGGGCTGGACGCGACGAGCCAGTTCTTCAACGTGCCGCTGGGGGGCGGGCGGCCGGACGTGGAGTTCGGGACGGTGATTGTTCCTTACGCGCAGACACAAAGGGACCGGCAGTCGACCACGAGGATCGACACGACGTTGAACGACAAGAACCTGTTGTCGGGGCGGTATCTGTACTCGCAGCCGGTGAACGATCCGGCGACGTTGAACTGGCCGGGGTTCATGTCGACGCAGCAGTACCGTTATCAGAACGCGGTGGCGAACTGGACCCGGATCATATCGCCGACGATGACCAACGAACTGCGGCTGCCGTATAACCGAATCACAATGATGTGGCCGAACGACGTGGCCAATCCGCTGGGGCAGACGATGCCGCTGTACAACATCGACGGGCTGATCACCTCGTCGGTGGGAGCGGGCATCGGCGGCTACATGGGCGTGCAGACGAACATGCCGCAGGGCCGGATTGCGAACAACTACGGGCTGCAGGACACCTTCAGCCTGATCAAGGGGACGCATTCGATCCGGTTCGGGGTGGACCTGCTGAAGCAGCGTTCCAAGCAGTTTGCGCCGATCACGCAGCGCGGCCAGCTCACCTACCGGGCGGGCGGAGGCTATTCTGGGCTGGCGAATTTCCTGGACGACTTCGGGGGCTCGACGGGTCAGGCGATTCTGGACTTCGGGAGTCCGGCGTACTACCCGAGCCTGTTCCGGCACGCCTATTTCGTGCAGGACCGGTGGCGGGCGACCAGCCGGCTGACGGTGACGGTGGGCATGCGGTACGAGTATTTCGGGCTGCCGGTGAACAGCCTGCGGACGCCGGCCTACACGGGGCTGTTCAACATCGACCCGGTGAACTTCACGGGGCCGTACAGCCAACCGAACCAGGTGGCGGCGGACCGGAACAACTTCTCGCCGGGGATCGGCGTGGCCTACAAGGTGACGGACAAGACAGTGGTGCGCACGGGCTACCAGATCGGGTACGACTCGTTTTTCAACAACATCGCGTCGAACGCGGCGGTGAGCTCGCCGAACGTGGTGTCGACGCAGTATGTGTCGCAGGTGACGACGGATCTGCCGCGCGGGACGGCGGCGTTCTCGTCGCAACTGCCGCGGACACCGCGGGCGCTGACGCCGCTGGATTCACAGACGCTGGTAGATCCCAAGTTGGTGAATCCGTATTACCAGAGGTGGAGCTTCGGCGTGCAGCGCGAGCTGCCGGCGAACCTGCTGCTGGACGTGAGCTACGTGGGCTCTAAGGGCACCAAGCTGTTCGCGACCGAGGCATTGAATCCGATTGTGCCGGCATCGATGCAGATCAACCCGCCGAACGTGGCCAGTGTGCCGGCGAGCCGGCTTTCGACGCGCTACGACAGGCTGCAGGGGAGCCGGAACATCCGGACGAACAACGGGAGCTCGACCTACAGCGCGCTGCAGACTCAGGTGACGCGGCGGCTATCGCACGGGTTGAGCGGCACCATGGCGTACACATGGTCGAAGATGCTGGATTACGGCAGCGAGCTGTTCGCCTACAGCGGCGCGGCGGCGGTGTCGGCGGTGCCGAGCATCTTCGGCGGACTCAAGGGAGAGCGGGCAGTGAGCCTGTTCGACCGCACGCACAGAACCGCGCTGGCGTTGAACTACGACGTGCCGTTCATGAAGGACAAGCGCAGCGCGCTGGGCCTGGTGGCCGGCGGCTGGGCGGTGAGCGGGGTGTACACCTACGAGACGGGCGTGCCGGTGAACATCAGCAACGGCCAGGACGCCGACGGCCTGGACGGATCGAACGACCGGCCGAACTTCAATCCGGCCGGCCGGCCGGGGAGCCGGGCGATTCCAAGCGCGGCGAGCCCGACGGGCTATATCGATCCGGACGGCGCAGGCCGCCCGGCGGTGGACCCGGCGACGGCGATGTACATCGGCATTGCGGCGAACACCACATCCAACCGGATGCCTACGGGCAACCTGGGACGGAACACGTTCCGGTCGAGGCCGACCAATAACCTGAACCTGAACGCGATGAAGCGCGTGCGGATGACGGAGCGGTTCACGGCCGAGTTCCGGGCGGAGTTCTACAACCTGCTGAACCACCCGCAGTACGGGCAAGGCAGCGTGAGCCCGTTTGCGCCGTTGAACTCGACGGTGTCGGCGAACGTGTTCACGTCGCCGGCGGGGCGGTTCCTGAACTCGAACGTGCTGGACGGGGGCGGACGGGTGATCCGCTACCAGTTGAAGTTCCTGTTCTGACGGTGAATCAAACAAGGCCGGCGCCGCTCCTTTTGGGGTGGGCCGGCCTTTTTCGTTTAGGGGGGAGCCCCAGGCTGAAGCCTGGGGACAAAGGGAGAGCCGAGGTTCGGTAGACTAATCCCACGGCGATGAAGGACTGGTACGCGCTCCGCGTGAGATCGAAGTTTGAGAAGTCGGTGGCGGAGTCACTGCGAGGGAAGGGGTACGAATCGTTTCTCCCGATGTATGCGGCGAGAAGGACGTGGTCTGACCGGGTCAAGGTGGTAGAGGTTCCGCTGTTTGCGGGGTACGTGTTCTGCAAGCTGGACATCGGGGTGCGGCTGCCGGTGCTGAAGACGCCGGGGGTGGTGTCGTTCGTGAGCCTGGGGGCGGAGCCGACGCCGATTGAGGCGACGGAGATGGAATCGATTCAGGAGATTGTGCGGGCGGGACTGCCGGTGGGGCCGTGGCCCTACCTGCGTGAGGGGCAGCGAGTGGAGATGGCGCGGGGGCCGCTCAAGGGACTGAGAGGGATCCTGCTGACGGTGAAGAACGAGCGGAGGCTGGTGGTGAGCATCGAGCTGCTGCAGCGCTCGGTGGCGGTGGAGGTGGACCGGGAGGACTTGCGGCCGGTGCTGTGAGGCGGGCTACTGGGCCAGGCGGCGCTGGAAGTAGTCGATGGTCTGGACGAGGCCGTCCTTGAGCGCGACGGAGGGCTGCCAGCCGAGTTTCGCAGCGGCGAGGGAGATGTCGGGCTGGCGCTGGACGGGGTCGTCCTGGGGGAGGGGGCGGCTGACGATTTCGGATTTGGAGCCGGTGAGAGAGATGACGAGGCCGGCGAGTTCGCGGATGGTGAACTCGCGGGGGTTGCCGATGTTTACGGGGCCGGTGAGGCCTTCGGTGTTCATGAGGCGCCAGATGCCATCAACCAGGTCGGAGACGAAGCAGAAAGAGCGGGTTTGGCTGCCATCGCCGTAGATGGTGATGGGCTGGTTGCGGAGGGCCTGCACGATGAAGTTGGAGACGACGCGGCCGTCGTTGACGGCCATGCGGGGGCCGTAGGTATTGAAGATGCGGACGATGCGGATATCGACGTGGTTCTGGCGGTGGTAGTCCATCATGAGGGTTTCGGCGACGCGTTTGCCTTCGTCGTAGCAACTGCGGATGCCGATGGGGTTGACGTGGCCCCAGTAGGACTCGGTTTGGGGGTGGACCTTGGGGTCGCCGTAGACCTCGGAGGTGGAGGCCTGCAGGATGCGGGCGCGGACGCGCTTGGCGAGGCCGAGCATGTTGATGGCGCCCATCACGCTGGTCTTGATGGTTTTGACGGGATTGTACTGGTAGTGGATGGGGGAGGCGGGACAGGCGAGGTTGTAGATCTGGTCGACCTCGAGGAGGATGGGGTGGACGATGTCGTGGCGGAGGAGCTCGAAGCGCGGGTTTGCCGAGCAGGTGGGCGACGTTGTCCTTGGAGCCGGTGAAGAAATTGTCGAGGCAGATGACGTCGACGCCGGAGGCGACGAGGCGGTCGCAGAGATGGCTGCCGAGAAAGGCGGCGCCGCCGGTGACCAGGACGCGGGGAGAGGACAACTGAGACACCTCCAAGGAACGTATTTTCGCATTTTCGCGGGCTCGGGAGGAGTTGGAGGGTGAATGGGGCAGCGGCCGCCGTTTCCGGATTATGACGGAGCGCGATAGGATAAGTAAGAATTGGGGCCAATCTGACATGAAGGTACTTGTCGCCGACGACAGCCTGGTGATGCGGAGGCTGCTGGAATCCACCCTGAGCGGTTGGGGTTTTGACGTGATCTGCGCCCATGACGGGTGCGAGGCTCTGCGCGTACTGCTGGAGCCGGAGGCGCCGCAATTGGCGATTCTGGACTGGATGATGCCGGGGATGTCGGGCCCGGATATCTGCAAGGAGGTGCGGGAGCGGCGGACGTCGGGCTACACCTACATCCTGCTGCTGACCTCGCGAGGGCTGAGGGAAGACATCGTGGAGGGGATGGGAGCGGGCGCGGACGACTACGTGGTGAAGCCGTTCGACAAGCACGAGCTGGACGTGAGGCTGAGGGCGGGGCGGCGGATCATCGACCTGCAGCAGGAACTGCTGCGGGTGCAGGAGGCGTTGCGGGAGCAGGCCACGCACGATGCGCTGACCGGTCTGTGGAACCGGGCAAGCGTGCTGGAGACGCTGGAACGCGAAAGCGTGCGAGCGTCGAGAGAGAGGCGGCCGCTGGGGGTGGCGATGATCGACATCGACCATTTCAAACAGGTGAACGACCAGCATGGACACCAGGCGGGCGATGCGATCCTGAAGGCGTTCGGTGCGAGGCTGACCGAGACGATGCGGCCCTACGATTTCCTGGGGCGGTACGGCGGGGAGGAGTTCCTGGCGGTGGTACCGGGGTGCGATGCGGCGGGACTGAACTCACACGCCGAGCGCATGCGGGCGGTGGTGGAGGCACAGCCGTTTGTTGCGGGCGGCGCGGAGTTCCGCGTCACGGCGAGTTTCGGCCTGAGCGCCAAGCATCCGGAAGAGCCGATCGAGAGCGAGCGGCTATTGAGGGCGGCCGACGACGCGCTGTACCTGGCCAAACGGCAGGGGCGCAACAGGGCGGTGTATCTGCCGCCGCAGAGGGGATGAGGGGCTAGCGGGTGGGGTTCTGGTCGAGCAGGGCGGCGCGCTGGGTCTGGCCCAGGCCGGAGGCGTATTGCTGGATGCCTTTGAAGAGAGCTTCGGCGATTCGCTGGCGCTGATCGGGCTTCTTGAGCAGGATTTCGTCGCGGGGGTTGCTGACAAAGCCGATCTCGGCAAGGACGGCGGGCATGGATGCTCCGATGAGGACGACGAAGGGGGCTTTCTTCACTCCGCGATTGCGGGTGGCGGGGTTCATCTTGGTCCAGGTGGAGTAGAGGGCCGACTGGACGCGGCCGGCGAACTCCTGGGATTCCTCCAGTTTGTCCTTGAGGGCGATCTTCTGAATGAGCTCGCGCAGTTCAAAAATCGACTTGCCGTGGCTGGCATTTTCACGGGCGGCGACGTCGAGCGACTCCTTGGAGTTGGTGAAGTTGAGGTAGTAGACCTCGGCGCCGGAGATGGCTTTGATGGATGAGGAGTTGGCGTGGATGGAGAGGAAGAGGTCGGCCTTGGTCTGATTGGCGATGGCACCGCGCTCTTCCAAGGGCACATAGACGTCGGAGTCGCGCGTATAAATGACCTCGGCGCCGAGGCGCTGCTGGATGAGGGCGCCGAGACGGAGGGTGACGTCAAGGACAAGGTCCTTCTCGGCCAAGCCGGTGGGTCCGGTGGTGCCGTGGTCGTTACCGCCGTGGCCGGCATCGAGAACGACACGGCCGATCTTCAGCCCGAGCGCGCGGGTGAGCGAGCGCGAGCCCTGGGCGTTGGGACGGGCGGCGCGGGGCGTATTGTCGGGGGCGCCGGAGGAGGGAGGCAGAGGCTGGGGTGTGGGCTCAGGCTCCAACGGCGGGCGAGTTACGGGCTCGGGCTTTGAAGGAGGCGGCTCGGCTTTGGCGATCTCGGGCCTGGCTTTCGGCGGGGGCTGGGGTTCTGGTTTTACCGGTTCTGGTTTTACCGGTTCTGGTCTTGCAGGCTCGGGCTTGGCCGGCTCGGGCTTTGGAGGCGCGGCGTCGATCTTCTCGACGGCGGTACGGCTTTGGCTGACGACCGCCGGTGCGCTGCGCTGGCCTGGCGCGCGCACCTCGATCATGATGCGGCTGGGGTTGGCCAGTTGGGAGATTTCCTGCTCGACTGGACCTTCGAGGTCGAGGACGACACGGGTGACGAGCGCGTCCTTCTGGGCGACGCGGATCTGGCGCACGAGTTTATCGCCTACCTTGACGACGTGGAGGGCCTTGTCGCCGAGCCTCATGCGGGCTTCGGAGATATCGACGGCGATGCGGTCCGGCGAGGTGAGAGTCTGGTACTTGATGCGGACCTCGCCGCTCACTTCGACGGCAACGCGGGTGGTGTTACCGAGGGACCAAAAGCGAATGGAGGTGACGGCGGGCGTCTGAGCGGGCGGCCCGGCGGCCGGGGTCTGAGCAGGCAGGGAAGGCGAGGCCAGCAACGCGCACCACAGCGCCGGGTGAAGGAGCAGCGGGCTGGGCCGGGTCTTCCTCAGAGAGTCCTCCTATCGGGTCTTCAAGACGACGCGGCCATCGGCTCCGGTGACCACATCGAGTTGCCTGAGCGGCTCGGGCTTTGGCTCCTCGGGCGCCGCGGCCTGAGCCTGGACAGTATCAGCCGGCTTCGGGGGAGCCGGGAGTGCGGCCTGACGGCGGCGAGCGTCGCCGTAGGTCTTGCCGACCTTGTAGACGTACTGTTCGGTTTCGAGGTAAGGCGGCACGTCCTTGTACTTCATGACGGCGCCCTCGCCTGCGTTGTAGGCGGCCAGCGCGAGCCGGTCGTCCTTGAACATGTCCTGGAGATACTTCAGGTACTTGACGCCGGCGGTGATGTTTTCGCGAACATCGAAGCGGTTGGCCGCGCCGAAGCGGCGGGCGGTGGCGGGGATGAGCTGCATGAGCCCGGCAGCGCCCTTGGGGGAGACGGCGAGGGGATCGTAGTTGCTCTCGACGCGGATCACGGAGTGGACAAGGAGCGGATCGACGCTGTTGTCGCGGGCGGTCTGCTCGATGATTTCAGTGAGCCCGGCCGCGGCGGGCGAGACCTTGCGGGGGTTGGAGTCCACGAGCACAGGGGGGATAACGGTAGGGGCAAGGGTCCTGGATTGTACGGCCGGGCGAACGGAGTGGGGGGTCACAACAGAGGTGCGGACCAAGCGGCCGGTGCGGGCGTCGGCGCGGACGGTGGTGGTGAGACGCAGGGCGGGCTCGGCCGCGGCGGCGGGCACGACAAGCGAGGCGGCGAGGATGCAGCCAAAACAGAAACTCATCAATATGTTCCCTTGATTATAGACCCCTCGAACGGCCGCGCCAATGGCGATTTGCCTGAGCCGGGAGGCGGAACGGGCCGGTGTCACTGCTAAGATTGTCTCATGCGGGCCGCCGGATTCGTGCTGACGGGGGGGCGCAGCAGCCGTCTGGGCCGGGACAAAGCGCTGTTGCCGTTCGCCGGCGCGACGCTGGTGGAGTGGGTAGCCGGCCAGGTGAGGCAAGCGGCCGGGACGGTTCGGTTGGTGGGGGCGACGGAGCGATACAGCCACCTGGGCATCCCTCTGATGGAAGAAAGGTATCCCGGCTGCGGTCCGCTGAGCGGAATTGAAGCGGCGCTCCGGGAGGGCGGGTCGGAGTGGAGCCTGGTAGCGGCGTGCGACCTGCCGGGACTGGAGGCCGCATTCCTGAAAGACCTGCTGGACGCCGCCCTGGACGCCGCCGAGGCCGACGCGGTGGTGGCCTGCGAGATGGGAGGGCGGCTGGAGCCGCTGTGCGCGGCCTACCACGCCAAGCTCCACGCGGCGGTGGAGGCAGCGCTGGCAGAGGGCCGGTTCGCTGTCCATAAACTGTTAGAAAATAGAAACATAGTACGATTCCCAGTGGCCGCCGGGCGGCTGGTTTCCAACATCAACACAGCCGAGGAGTGGCGCGCATGGGGGCAGTGAACGACCGATTTCCACACTACATCGAGTTCCGGCATGTCTCTAAGACGTTCGATCACCCCGTTTTAGTCGACTGCAGCTTCCACGTGGACCCGGGCGAGACGCTGGCGATTATCGGCCGAAGCGGGGTGGGCAAGAGCGTGAGCCTGCAGCACATCATGGGGTTCATGCGGCCGGACGAGGGTCAGGTGATTGTTGCGCACCGCAACATCGGCGGTCTGAGCGAAGCCGAACTGCGGCTGATCCGCAAGAAGGTCACGATGGTGTTCCAGAGCGGCGCGCTGTTTGATTCACTGACGGTAGGCGAGAACATCCTATTCTCCCTGGAGCTAAGGGAGGATTACAACGAATCCAACAAAGCGGACGTGGTGCGGGGGTTGCTGGACATGGTGGACCTGGCGGCCTACGAGGACGCCTACCCGGCGGATTTGTCCACCGGCTTCCGGCGGGCGGTGGCGATCGCGCGAGCTTTGGCGGCGCAGCCGGAGTGCGTGTTGTACGACGAGCCGACGACGATGGTGGATCCGCTGATGTCGGACGACATGGCGGCGCTGATGCTGCGGCTGAAGCGGCAACTTCGGCTGACCTCGATCGTGGTGACGCACGACCTGGACCTGATGCGCCGGGTGGCGGACAAGGTGGTGTTCCTCTACGAGGGTCGGGTGATCTACTTCGGCGGGATCGAGGGAATCGAGGACTGCCCGCACCCGCACGTGCGGGAGTTTCTGGCGATGGACAGGGTGGTCCTGGGGTAGGCTGGGCGGCGCACAGCCGTGTCGGAACGCAGCTGACGGGTGGGCGGGTTGTGATCCCGCGGGCTGTGGTTTGGGGACGGTTCGGCGGCTCGCCCGGGCGGGCTACCTATACTCGCAGTCAAGACATTGGCCTGCCTTTTTGTTGATGCTGTTGCGTCATTACCTCAAGATGATTTCCGACCCCAGAGGCTCCGACGCTTCCCGGTAACGGCAGAGCAAGTTCGCCCTCTTGCGCCGCTTCCCCCCGCCTGAGGATCTGTTGCCCGGCGCGCTCGCGATTAGCTTCACAAGGTCCAGGACGCTGAATCGATCCGCTGCATCGATC
>JACRKW010000231.1 GCA_016215215.1 Acidobacteriota bacterium | reverse complement strand
TCGTCCGAGCCGCTCCTCGGCGTCCACCTCAGCGAGGAGGCCGTTTTCCAGTGCACCACCTGCGGCGCCTGCGAGTACCAGTGCCCCGTCGGCATCGAACACCTGCCGCTGATCATCGGGCTCCGCCGCGGCGCGGTCAACACCGGCAAGTGGGAGGACGAATACGGCGGCGAGCTCTTCCTTAAACTGGAACGCAACGGCAACCCGTTGGGGCTCGGCCAGCTCGAGCGCGACCGCTTCATCCAGAAGAACGCCCTGCCCCTCTTCGACGGCTCGCAGGACTACTGCCTCTGGCTCGGCTGCATGGGTTCCTACGACCCGCAAGGCCGTGAGATCGTCCTGGCGCTGGTCGAGGTCTTCCGCCACCTGAGCGTCACCTTCGGCGTGCTGAAGAAGGAGAAGTGCACCGGTGACGCCGCCCGCCGGCTCGGCAACGACCTCGCCTTCCAGCAGCTCGCCGAGTTCAACATCCAGCAGATGCGGGCCGCCAAGGTGACCAGGCTGATCTCCATCTGCCCGCACTGCGTCCGCACCATCGGCGAGGATTGGCGCGAACTCGGCGTCCAGTTCGACATCGTTCACCACTCCGTCTTCCTGGAACGCCACCAGGACAAGCTCCCGCCCGCCGCGCCCGGCGGCGCCGTCACCTACCACGACCCCTGCTACCTTGGCCGCTACCAGGACATCTACGACGAGCCCCGCGCCGTCGCCGCCTCGTCCGGCGCCATGGTCGACCCGCCCCGCACGCGCCAGCGCAGCTTCTGCTGCGGCGCAGGCGGCGGCCTCGTCTTCCTCGGCGAAGAGACCGGCACGCGCGTCAGCCACACCCGGGCCCAGGAACTGATCGACACCGGAGCATCCGTCATCGCCGCCGCCTGCCCCTTCTGCAACAGCATGTTCCGCGACGCCCTGCCCGCCCTCAAGCCCGAAGGCGCACCCGTCCTGCTCGACATCGCCCAAATCGCCGCCGCCCGCCTGCGCCATGAAGGCCCCGGCCGCCAGTAGTAATCTTACGCAGCCTGGCCCCTGCCTTCTGTCTCCTGTCTCCTGCCTCCTGCCTTCTGTCTTCTGGCTTCTCTCTCCTGCCCCGCTCACTTGTTGCGCCGCCCGAGATCGGTTCGCTATAGTGGTGTCTGCCGCACACAGTGGGGCGCGTAGCTCAGAAGTTGCGGAAGCCGTAGGCTTGCCGGTTGATCAGTTCCATCTTGTTGTGGAAACCCTCGGTGATGCCGTTGTTGCGGGTGGAGCGCCACATGGTGGTGATCTCGTTGCGCCAGGCGTGGAGGGTTTCGCCAAGTTGCACCAGTTGCGCGAGGCTGGCCTCGCGCAACTGGTGCCGGGAGGATCGCCGCCATCCCGCAGGCGGGCGGATTGCATCACCGGTACGAGCGGCGCGCCGCCTGACATCGCAACCTGAATCACCGGGTTCGCGCAGTCGATCGCGGTTCCGCTCCATCTCGGAAGCGCTGCCTGCACCACGTTCCGCTACCGCCATGAAGTCCCGTTCTTGCTCGCAGCGCAAGAGATCAAACCCGGATAAACCTCCGGGCGAGGCACTATCCCAGCGGCATGGCGCGCATGTAACTGTTACACGCCATCGGAGAGGGATTTGCGGGAGCTACAGGCAGATTGATGGTCGCAGTGAAGTCGGTGATCTTCGTCTGCGCCAGGACCGCGGCGCTGCAAAGGCGATCAATAACGGGTAGTTTATGGTCTAGCGGCCCACCATCAGCCTGGCAGCGTTCGCGGCTACCCCTTGTTGAGTGACCTGGACGTCTACTTCGCCCGCGCTTACCGTGCCGGGCACGATGAGGTTGATCTGATAGAGACCGATGCCTCCGGGGGTGAGTCCACTGAACAGCACCTGCGCGTTCTGGCCGTCAATGGTCACCTCGGGGAGAGTAACGGTGGTAGCCGGCGGGTCCGACGGGGAGGATTTGCCGGTCGCGATGGCGGGTGTGGTGGCGCCCATCCCGACGAGGTCGAGAATGACTTCCTCGCCGGGTTTGGCGGGATTCGAAGCATCCACCGGCTTGCCGTCGGTGTGCCTGGCGATGAGGCGGCCGTCGTCAGAGGCGGCCACGCCGGGTTGGACCGGCGCCAGGTAGATCCCGGGCAGCGTGGCGGCCATGTCGTTCGCAGTGAGGACGACAGAGTAATTCCGATCTGGCTCGAGTTCGGTGGGGATCTGAGCGAGGAGTTGCGTGTCGCTGATGCTGAACAGGTACGCAGGGATGCCGCCGATGAGCAACTCGGTCGTCCCGCTCATGTTGCGGCCGTAGATCGCGGCCACCATGCCGGGGCTCAAGGCCGCTCCCCGTTTCGGGTTGAGGCTGCTGAGCACGCCATCTGGCTCGAGCACGGGCAGCCCGGAATCATCCGGCAGCACGTCGCCGCGGATGGTCTGCTCCGCGGGAGTGAGAGTACCGCTGGAGGCTTGCACGGTGACGCGAGTTCCAACCAACGGAAGCGCCGGGGTCCAGACGGCAGAGTACGAGCCGTTGCCGAAGCTGCGCAGTTGGATCGGGCTGTCGCCATTGGAGAAGTTGGCGGTCACCGTGGCGTCGGGGCGCCATGCGCCGCAGTCGTCCCACACCTCGGCCATGAGGGCGCGAGGAGCGTTCGCGGAAATCGAGAAGGAGTCGGGGAGTTCTGTCTCGGTGAGGAAGACCTGGGTGGCTGCGCAAGCGGCGGCCTGGCGAGGGGTGGCTCTTGACGAGGAGGCGGAGCCGATTGTGCCAAGGGATCCGCCTTCAATGTAGGTCACGCGCAAGGGTCGAACTTCGTTGCCGATGCGAAAGTTGACCACACCGCTGAACCTCTGATTGCCGGTCCCTGACCCGGGGATGGCCGACGGGTCGATGCGGATGGTGACCGGAGAGCCTTGCAGGGAGCAGGTGTAGTAACCGCCGGATTCGAGTGCCGACGGCTCGATCCGGAGCCACGGGAAGCCGTTCGCGGTAACGGCACTGGCGTAGAACTGCACGTCCGCGCTGCTCTGGCAGCTCACCGTGATGGTCTGCGCGGCGGCGAACTGCGGGCGGGCCGGGTCGCCGGGACGGAACAGGAGCGCTGCGGTGTTGAGGATGGGCGCAATCGGCTCTCCGCGCGGCAGGAAGCGCACGGTGGCCGGAATCATCTGCTGCTCGTAGCCGGGCGCGGTGACCTGGATGGCCGACACAATCGTCTTGCCGCTCCACAAGTACTTTCCGCGGATGGCTTCATTGACCCGAGCGCTGAACCGGTGGTACGGGATGTTGAAGTCGGAAACGAGGATGAGGCTAGGATCGGATGCCTGCGCAGTCCAGGCCGGCGGCGCCGGGGCGCCCCATGCCCCGTCCACTGTCAAGTAGGTTCCATCGAATCCGTTGGACGCTCCCCCAACTTCCAGCGAGATGGATTGCGGATAGACGTATAGCTGCTTGTCGCTCGCAGCCTTCCGCCGGGTAATGACAATGGGCACGTCGAGCTGCCCGCCCGGCCACTGGAGCCGGACGGCGTTCCAGTTGACGCCGTAGGCCATCGCAGGGGTATTCAGCCGGAACCCCACTCCGCCTGGCGTGAAGGAGCCGTCCTTGTAGAAGTGCACGTTTTCCAGCCAATCGTTGCCGGCGCCGTTCAACAACCGGACCGCGGTGATCTTTTCGAGCAGGCTGGCCGGGCAATAGACGTAGAAATTGGAGAGTACGCCCGTGCTGCCGAAGCCGCCGTCGGTGATCGTATAGGTCCAGGGCGTGGGGTAGACCGAAACCACCGGCGCCGCGGGCGGGGTGTACATGGTAAAGGTTGCCGGCTTTGACATGGCGAAGATCTCGCCTGCCGGACCGCGGAGTTCGGCGCGAAGAGTGACCGGACTTTCCAAAGCGCGGGCGATGGAGGCGGTGGGAAGAGTGAAGCTGCTTTGGCGGCTGGGATCGGCCAGCGCGACACTGACCGGCTGGGAGGTGACGAGAGTCCCTTTCCTGTCGGAGGCAACGACGACGGCGGAGGCTTGCGGGTGGCGGTAGAGCTTAAACGCCGCCTGCGCCTGGAACTGGGCGGGCAGGGGGTCAGCGGCGGAGAGGTAGGCTCCGTCGCGGGGGGAGGAGGAGTCGAGCGTGATGGTGTCGCGCTGCCAGGCCAGGGGCGTGACGATGCCGCCGCCGTTGTAGACGAAGTGCAGGGTTGCGCTGCCCTGGAGAGTCGTGGTCATAGCGGCATCGAAGAAGGGGGTGGCGGTGGAATCCGCCCAAGTGTCCGGGACGGAGGTGGAGAACGTGCCCGTGCCGGGCTTGCCATCGATGCTGTCGGTGAAGATGCCGACAAACGAGTTGCCATTGGTGCAGGCGTAGATCTTAGCGTCCTGGCCGCCGCCCGAGTAGAACTCGCGCTTCTCTGTCGCCGGGGGGCAGTTCTGCTCCGCCCATTGCGGGCCGCCGATGGCATTCATCAGCGGGATAATGGTGGATTCGGTGGACTGCGCGAACGTGGCATTGGCGTCGTAGGGAGGCGAGGCGACCCACTTCCCGTTAAACGCGCCCGGCACGAAGACACTGTCGGCGGCCGTCGCCACCGCGAGGGGCAGAGATAGTAAGAGAATCGAACGGCAGAGCATGCGGGTCCCAGGTGTTGATTGTGATCAGCATAACACGCCCGGATCCGCGGTTAAACTCTACACGAATCTCGTTTTGCCGGGCGGGGTCATAGGGGCCACGGGAGTACGGATCCTTCATCCGGGTCGACGAACCCAAGAAACGACCATGGGAGACTGCTCCCAGTGATTGTCGAGTGACCCTGCCATCGGGTGAGGAGAAGCAATGCCCTTCTTCAGATGAGTTTGACGGACTGATCAAGGTTTACATGGAA
>JACRKW010000230.1 GCA_016215215.1 Acidobacteriota bacterium | reverse complement strand
CACCGGACCGAAGGGGCAGACGGTGCTCTGCGCGGAGTTGCCATGCGCGGCGGACCGAGGCACGGACGAGAGCGAATTGCGCGAGGTGGTGCTGGGCGCGTTGGGCCGGGCGGGCATCCCGGTGCGGTGCGGTGTGAGGCGAGTAGTGGTTCGGAGGCTGGCCCAGGCGTACCCGGTGTACCTCAAAGGCTTCCGGGAGGATCTCATCAGGGTGAAGGACTGGGTGGATGGGATCGAGGGCGTCGTCTCACTGGGACGGCAGGGTCTGTTCGCCCACGACAACACGCACCACACGGTGGCGATGGCGTATGCGGCGGAAGGATGCGTGGGCGCCGGCGGGGTCTTTGACCGGGAGCGCTGGGCGGGCCATCTGCGGCGGTTTGAAGGGTTTGTGGTGGAGGATTGAGCCGCCGCGCCGGGCGGGCCGCGAAAGGGCCGATGCTATCCTGACTGGGTGGCGAACTTCCCCCAGCGATTGCTGAGGCACCTGCGTCTAACCCGGCTTGCGGCGCGGCCGCCGCGGGATCCTGGCACGCCGCCGTTTCTGATCCTGTTCATCAACTCAATCTGCAATCAGAGCTGCGAGCACTGTTTCTACTGGCAGAACCTCAACCGGCGAGATGACCTGACGGTGGCGGAGCTGGATGCTCTTTCGCGGGACCTGGGGCAGGTGGAGATCCTGAACCTCTCCGGCGGGGAGCCGTTTCTGCGGCAGGAGTTCGGCGAGATCTGCCGGAAGTTCATCACCCGGAACGGGGTGAAGCAGATCTACGTCCCCACCAACGGCTCTTTTCCGGACCGCACGGTGCGCGCCGTGGAAGACGTGCTCCGTGAGCCCGGGCTACAACTGTTCGCAGCAGAGCTTTCATTGGACGGCATGGCGGAATATCACGACCGCTTCCGGGGGATGAAGGACGCTTTCCGGCGGGCGATGGAGACCTACGACGCGCTGGCGGAGATGCAGAAGCGAGACCAGCGGCTGCGGATCCACGCCATCTCCACGCTGACGTCGGAGAACCTGGGCGAGGTCCGCCGGCTGACGGACCACCTGCTGGAGAGGTGCCCAGCGATGGACCACCACAACCTGGCGATGATCCGCGGCGACCGTAAGAACCCGCTGCTGGAAGGCCCGGTGGTGGCGGAGTACGAGGCGTTGTACGCCCACGTGAAGCGCGCCTGGGCTGTGCGTGAAGAGGGCCGTTTCGGCTCGGCGGTGGAGCCGATGATGCAATGGGCGAAGACGAAAACGGCGCGCCAGCAACGTCAGATCGCTCCCTGCAAGGCGGGCACGCTGAATGCGGTGGTGTACTCCAACGGCGACGTGAGCGTGTGCGAATCGCACGCGCCTCTGGGCAATCTGCGGCAGCGTAGCTTCAGGGAGATCTGGAGCTCGGCTGAAGCGGTGGCGCTGCGGCGTTCCATCGCCGCCCGCGAGTGCTGGTGTACCAACGAGGTGTTCCTGTGGCCGAGCATCGTCTACCAGCCCGTGCAACTCGTTCGTGCGTGGCTCGGAGCGAAGGCTTGGCGGAAGACGGATCCGGCGAACGCAGCGGAGCCGGAGAGCAGGCCGGCCGGGCAGTTTCCGATTATCCGTTGAACGCGTCCTGCGATTGGCGCCGCACGGTGATCCAGAAGCGAGGACCGATCGATCGCAGCGCCCAACTGAGCAGGCGGCTGGAACGCCACCGGTTGTACGCGGCAAGAACCCTGGACGCCAGACCGGCGCCCCAGTGGGGCGCAAACAGCGGTGCTGGATCGAGCACGGGCGAGGCGTAACCGGCGGCGCGGAAGAGGCGCTTCAGCTCCGGCGCGCTGCGCATGCGAATGGAGTAGGGGTGGAGATCGCCGCGCCGCAGGCTGACGTAGCGGGGCTGCCAGGCGCGCGGGAGGTAGCCGACACCGAAGAGGTGCAGGTGCGGTTCGGGCAGGGGCGCGTAGCGGTTGTTAGTGGTCCACAGGGCGGGCGCGCCGGGTTTGGAGACGCGGCGGGCTTCGGCGACGGCGCGGAGCGGATCGTTGAGGTGCTCCAAGGCGTCCTGGGCGGTGATGACATCGAAGCATGCGTCGGCGAACGGCAGGGCTTCGGCGTTGGCGCAGATGAGGCGGGCGTCCACGCCGGCTTCGCGCAGACGCCGGCGGCCGACCACCAGCCAGCGGAAGGCGACGTCGACGCCGGTGGCGCGCCGCCCCGCATGGCGCGAGGCTGCGATGACCATTCCGCCGGTAGAGCAGCCGATGTCGAGCAGTTCGGCTCCGGCCTCCATCAGGCCGGCGGCCTCCAGGACGGACCGCGCGATGGCGGGTTCGGCCAGCGAGTGCGGGATCCAGTGCGAGGCGAGGTCCGGCGGATCTTCTTCCGTGATGTCGTAGTAGTGGTGGAGGAGTTGCTCGAAAGTGAGCCGCTGAGCCTGCTCCCAGAGCTTCGCGCCCTTCTCGCGGTCTTCGGCCAGGCCGATGTAGGGATCGGGATACAGCCGGAAGTCCGGGATGCCGCACACCACCGGGTAGGTACGGGTGCAGGCGGCACAGGAGTACGCCTCGGCGGTTTCATCCAAGGCGGCGTGGCACTGAGGGCAGACCAAACGCATCAGAGCCTCTCCATCATGCCGCGGAAGACGGCCAGCAGTTCGCCCGCGGCGCGGGACCAGGAAAACTCGGCGGCGCGGGCCAGGGACTGCTGCCGCAGACGCGTGGCGCGGGCCGGATCATCGAGTATGGCGGCAATGGCAAGAGCGAGTTGCTCTTCGTTGCCGGGATCGACCAAAAGACCTGCGCCGCCAACGACCTCTTCCAGGGCATGGCCGCGCGAGGCGACGACAGGGAGACCGCAGGACATGGCCTCCACCGCGGGCAGGCCGAAGCCCTCGTCGAGTGATGGGAAGGCCAGCAGGGCGGCACCGGAATAGAGCGCTGGCAGCTCGTGCTCCGGAACGTAGCCGGTGAAGCTGACGCTGGATTCGAGGCCGGCGGCGCGAATCAGCGCGGCGAGTTCGGCGTGGCTGCTCTTGAAGCCGTCGGTCAGGTGGTCGCCGGCCAGCACAAGGCGGATGCCGGGGCGGCTCTGTTGCACGCTGGCGAAGGCGCGCACCAGCGCGGGCAAGTTCTTGTTCGGACTGATGCCGCCGACATGGAGGACGTAGGGCGCCTGTCCGCCGGAGACGGGCACAGGGCGGAAGGCAGAGGATGCGGCTTCATAGATCACATCCGTACGGTCTGCCGGCCAGCCGAGGTGGCGTTCGATGCAGCGCCGGGAGTACTGGGAGACAGTGAGCACGCGGCGTGCCTGGGCGAGCGCCAGCCGGACCTTCCAGTTCCAGAAGCGGCGTTGGCGGGCGGAGTGGAAGGCAAATGCGGGGTTGCGCTCAGGGATGGTGTCGTGGATGCACAGCAGGGTGGGGACGGGGCGCAGCAGCGGGAAGTAGGAATAGACGGAGGGGAAGAAGAAGAGGTCGAGGTCGTGGCGGGCCACTGTGAGGCTCATGCGGAGCAGGTCGGGGAGAGATCTGCGGCCGGAGGCGTGTGCGGCCTGATTGACGCCGGCCGAGGTGGAGACTTCGACCACGCGCACGCCCGGAGGAACGGGTTGGTCCTGAACGCCGGAGGAGTCCAGGAAGAGGGTGTAGCTGGCGCCAGCGTCGAGGGCAGGCAAAGGCGCGAGGATTTCGCGCAGAAAGCGGCCGTATCCGCGCCGGTTGTTCCAGCACCCACCGTCGATGCCGATTCTGAGAGCCCGCACTAGTACACGTGCCTTTCCGAAGGCGAGCCGAGGAGGTAGCCGGCGCACTCGCCTGCGCTCCATGCCGACTGAAAAAGCAGGACCCAGCCGAGGGCGCGGATCAGTTGCCCGCGGAGGCCCTTGGGTCCGGCCCAACTCCACATGCGAACGAGAAGAAGGAGAGGCAGCAGGGGCGTGGTGGCGGCGCCGGAGAGAGCGGCAGGGCGTGGGGCGGCGGCCACACGATCGGCGGCATAGCTCCACCCGTAGTGAAACCGCTGGCGCAGGATGTCGCCGAGCGGCATGGTGTTGAAGAAGACGATGGCGGCGCCGCACAACTGGAAACGGCGGCCCTGGGCGAGCCAGCGGGCGTGCAGAATGGCGTCCCAGCGGCCCTGCTCCATCAGGTCGTCGCATGCAAGCAGATCGGCGCGCTTGTAGCACACGTTGGCGCTGTTGAGTTCGCTCGCCGGCCCCTCACTTAAGGGCGGAGCGAATGCACCGTACTCGCAGAGGAAGAGTGCGGTGTCGAGCAGTGTCGCGACGGGAGCGAGACAGACTGGACCGCCGGCGGCAGGCACGCCGGGGTTTTGCAGATGGGCTTGGACCAGCGCGCCGCACCAGTTTGCGGCAGGCACCGAGCGAGCCTCCACGGCGGCGACCAGGCTGCCGGAGGTCTCGCGGAATGCACGCCAGCGCATCTCGGGGACGGTGGCCTTGTCACTCAAATGGATGAAGCGGACGGAAGGGAAGAGCGTGGCGAGGGTAGCCGCAGGATTGACTGGAGAACAGTCGACGACGACGATCTCGGCGGCCTCGGGCTGCAGGGCCAGCGACTGGAGGCAACGCTCGAGCAATTCGGTCGAGTTGTACGACGTGACGATGACGGAAAGAGACATGCGGTGAGCGACGGCGATCGGCCCTGTCAGGATAATACAGGTGGCGCGGCGGAGCGGCGCGAGGGGAAGCAGCCGCGGATCTCGCCGGCGGCCTGCACGAGACCGAAGGCAAGAATGACAGGAGCGCAGACGATCCAGCGCCATGCATAGCGGCGTCTGCGGAGGAAGGCCGCTGTCCGGGCCAGCACCAGGAGGGGGAGCAAAGGAGCGAGCACGATTCTCCAGGGCTGGCGGCGTTCGCGGGCGATGGACTCAGAGAACCGGAAGCGTTCGCGGGCGTAGGCGGCGGGGCCGGGCGGGAAGGCGAAGTGAACCTCAAGGGCGGGGACCAACGCGGCGGTGGCGCCGGATTCGAGCAGCCTCCGGTGGAAGAGCAGTTCAGTGGCGCAGGCAGCCAAGCCGGGGGCGTCGACCGCGGCCGTCCGGTAGACGGCATTGCCACCGGGCAAGGCAGAGGGATCTGCGGCGGGGCCGCCCGGAAGGGGCGGAGCGAGCCGGAAGTACTCCGACAGATAGACACACCAGCCGAAGTAGGACAGCGCCGGAGAAGGCCCCACCGGGCCCGCCAGGATGTCAAAGCGACTTGGGGCGATGGCGGCTGCAAACCATTGTGGCGTCGGTAGATAGCGATCGCCGAGGACGGCTACGAATGGGGCGGAAGCACGACTTAGACCTTCGGCGCGCAACTGGCAGAGGCCGGCGCCGGCGCGAGGCTCGACCACGATCAACTCGATGTCCTGCCGCCCGGCGATGGAGGCTCGCAGGGAGGCCAAACACTGGCTGGAGGCGATTGGATCGACGGCGGGAAGAACAACGGATAGCTTCATCGCTTCGATGTGGAGTGGGCCGTGCATGATAGAATTGACATTCTTACTTCGAGTGGGGTCAGAGGAGGATCCCGCGTGACGCCACGCCATTTCTCGGAGACAGCTGTAACAGAGTTCTATCAGAGGGTATCAGTTTGACCAGAAGGTGCTGGGGATGCCTAGGTCCCTGAAGTTCCTCTATTTCACGACGTTTTACCCCCCGTACAGTTTCGGAGGGGACGCTGTGTATCTGCACCGGGTAGCGCACGCGCTGGCTGAGCAGGGGCACAGCGTGGACGTGGTGCATTGCGTGGATTCTTATCACATCTTGGACCCTGGCAAGCCTGGGGCGAAATTCGCGGAGCATCCCAACGTGGTGCGGCACGAACTGAGCCACGGCGTCGGGTGGCTTTCGCCGCTGCTGGCGCACCAGACAGGCCGTCCGTTGCTGAATCTCGCCAAGTTGCGCAAGATTGCAAACTCGAAGCCGTTTGACGTGGTGCACTACCACAACATCTCGCTGCTTGGCCCCGGAGTGCTGGGGATTGGACCGCAAGGCGGTCAAGCGGTGAAGCTGTACACGACGCATGAGCACTGGCTGGTCTGCCCGATGCACGTATTGTGGAAGTACGACGAACGCGTGTGCGAGAAGCCGGACTGCCTCAAGTGCGTATTGCGCGGCTGGCGGCCGCCGCAGTTGTGGCGCTACACGGGACTGCTGAAGCGGAGCGCGGCGAAGGTCGACCGGTTCCTGAGCCCGAGCCGGTTCACGGCGGCCATGCACGCCGAGCGGGGCTTCCCGTACCCCGTGGAAACGCTGCCCTACTTCATGGACCGGTGCGACGAGGATTGGCGCAACCCGGCGCCGCGGCCGCAGGAGCGCCCTTACTTCCTGTTCGTGGGCCGGCTGGAGCACATCAAGGGAATCCACACCCTGATCGACGCTTGGCGCGGCGCGGGGCAGTGGGACCTGCTTGTGGCAGGCGCGGGGACGGCGGATGAGGAGTTGCGCCGTCAGGCGGCCGGCAACCCGCGGATCCGCTTCCTGGGACATCAGTCGCAAAGGGCGCTGGGGGCTCTGTACGCGCACGCGGTGGCAACGATTGTGCCCTCGGTGACGTACGAGACGTTTGGCATGATTCTGATTGAGTCCTTCGCCAGGAAGACGCCGGTGATCGTGAGGGACCTGGGCGCGCTGCCGGAAGTGGTTCGCGAGTCCGGTGGCGGCCTGATCTACCGCGATAATGCGGAGTTGATGCATGCCGCCGGGAGCCTGGCGGGCGAGGCCGGGAGGAGAGAGGAACTGGGAACGAACGGATACGAAGCATTTCTGAGGCTGTGGACACGCCAGGCGCATCTGAACCTGTACGAGCAGCACATTAACGCCGCACGCAAGCCTACAATCGAGAACTTGGAAGAATGGCGACTTACCTCATCACTGGCGGCGCGGGCTTCATAGGATCACACCTGGCCGAGAAACTGCTGGCCGCCGGCGACGAGGTAATCGTGCTGGACGACCTCTCAAGCGGCCGTGTGCAGAACCTGGAGCAGATCAGCGGCCACGCCTCATTCCGGTTCGTGCAGGGCTGCATCACGGACCGGGCGCTACTGGCCGAGGTGTGCCGCCCGGCCGACACGATTTTCCATCTGGCGGCGACGGTGGGAGTGCTGAACATCATCAAGAGCCCAGTGGAGACGATCGAGAACAACATCAACGGGACGCAGTATGTTCTGGAGGCGGCTGTCGAGCGGCGCACGAAGGTAATTGTGGCGTCGACGTCGGAGGTTTACGGGAAGAGCAATTCGATCCCCTTCCGGGAAGACGACAACCTGCTGTTGGGTCCGACCTCACGCAGCCGTTGGAGTTACGCGGCGAGCAAGATTGTGGACGAGTTTCTGGCGCTGGCGTTCTGGCGGGAGCGAAGCGTGCCGACGGTGGTGGCACGGCTGTTCAATACGATCGGGCCGCGACAAAGCGGGCAGTACGGAATGGTGGTGCCGCGTTTTGTGCGCCAGGCGCTGCGGGGAGAAGACCTGACGGTGTATGGCGACGGCAGCCAGAGCCGGGTGTTCACCTATGTCGGGGACACGGTGGAGTGGTTGGCGCGGCTGGCAAAGGCCGAAGGCGCCGTGGGAGAGGTGGTCAATCTGGGCGGCGGAGGCGAGGTGACGATCGCGGAGCTGGCCAGGCGCATTATCGAACTCACCGGCTCGCGGTCCAAGATCTGCAGCGTGCCCTACGAACAAGCCTACGAAGAAGGCTTCGAAGACATCCAGCGCCGGGTGCCTGACACCTCCAAGGCGCAGGCCCTGACAGGCTATTCAGCCAGAACGGGTCTGGACGAAGCGCTGAAGAGCATATGCGATTGGTGCACCAAGCACCCCGAGGCATGAGCAGTCGGCGCGCCATCCAGGTGACAATGGCGCTGACAGCCGCGGCGCTGGCGTTGCGGCTGTACCGGCTGGACGATGGCATGTGGCTGGACGAAATCAGCACGTGGATCCGCTTCATGGGTTTGAGGCTGACAGAGATCCCATCCACGTACGGATCGGAGAACCAGCACTTCCTGTTCAGCCTGCTGGCGAGAATCAGCATGAACGTCTTCGGTGAGCACGTCTGGTCGTTCCGGCTGCCCGCGGTATTGTTCGGCGTGGCCAGCATCTGGGCGATGTACCTGTTCGGAGCCGAGGCGGCGGGCAGGAAAGAGGGAGTGCTGAGCGCGGCACTGCTGACCTTCTCCTACCACCACATCTGGTTCAGCCAGAACGCGCGCGGGTACTCAGGGTTGCTGTTCTGGACGCTGCTCACAAGTTGGCTGCTGCTCAAGGCATTCCGGGAAGGGCGCACCGCCGTGTGGCTGTGGTACGCTTGCGCGGCGGGGTTGGGCGTGTATACGCACGCCACCATGTCTTTCGTCCTGTTGAGCCACACGGGCATCGCCGCCTGGCTGGCGTGGCAAAACCGCATGTGGCGCGGCCCGGCGCTCGGTTTCGGCATGGGCGCTGGACTGACGGTGCTGCTGCACGCACCGGCGTTGCCGGCTATCTTCACCGGGTTGAAGAACACGGTGAGCGTGGTGGAAGAGTGGAAGAGTCCGCTGTGGACGCTGTTGGAGTTGCTGCAGGGCGTCAAGATCGGATTCACCGGGGCAGCGGTGGCAGTGGCTGCGCTGGCGTTGTTCCTGGCCGGGTTGTGGAGCTTCTGGCGCGAGCGTCCAGTTGTGCTCACCCTGCTGGCGGCCCCGCCGCTGATCGGCTCGGTGATCCTGCTCTCGATGGGCCATCACATCTGGCCGCGCTTCTACTACTTCGCCTTCGGCTTCGGAGCGCTGATCGTGATTCGCGGGGCGTTGCTGGTTCCGCGCGCGGGCATGGCGATGGCCATCGGCATCATCGCAGTGTCGGCGGCATCGGCGCCGTTCGCTTACGGGCCGAAGCAGGATTTCGGAAGCGCATATGAATTGGTACGCAGCAGCCGCCAGCCCGGAGACGTGGTGGCCACGGCGGACCTGGCGACCTGGGTGTTTGAGCGCTATTACAAGGCCGGGTGGGTGGACGTGCGGTCCATGGCGGACCTGGACCGCGTGAGCGCGGGAGCGCCGCGCACGTGGCTGGTTTACACGATTGACCCCGTCTTCCGTTCGCAGCTTCCGGAGCTTTACGCCTCGGTGCGGCGCGAGTTCCGCGTGGTGAAGGTCTTTCCGGGGACGCTGCGCAGCGGCGAGGTCACGGTGTGCCTGAGGGAGGGCAGCCGATGAGTTCCGCGCGGGCCGTCGCATTGCGCCTGTTCCTCACCTGCTGGCTGGTCTACGGCCTGCACTTCGCCACCAACATCGTCCGCGAAGTCTATCTGGGCCTGGCGATCGGCGACCACCTTTCGTTCCGCGTGGATGAGTACGCCGGGCTGCACCCGGACCTGTTCGACAAGCCCGGCTACGGCTGGCACATCGGCAACAACCCGGGCGCATCGATGGTTGCGGCGATTCCTTACGCAGTAGCACGGCCCATGGTCGACCTCGTGGTCGAGCGCGTGAACAGCTCCCGAAAGGCCTCCGGCGCGCAGCCGCCGCGCTACGATTCTCCCTGGCCGATGGCGCGAGCATTCTTTGAGGAGTCCTGGCGTCGCGGCTACGACGTGAAGTTCGCTCTGGGCGCTTGGGTGATGCACACCTTCTGTATGGCGCCGCTTTCGGCGCTTTCAGTAGCGCTGATGTACCTGCTGTTGCGGCGATGGTTCGGGCCGGGGAGCGTCAGCTTGTGGCTGGCGCTGCTGTATGCGTTTGGAACGCCGCTCTTCTTCCGCACGGGGTACTTGAACCAGAACATGATCGCCGGGCACTGCGCGCTGGCCGGTTTCGCCGCCCTGTGGATGATGGATACGCGGCGGGGAGCGCTGCTGGCCGGACTCGCCGGGGGAACAGCTTTGCTGATGGATTACTCCGGCGCAGTGGTGCTGGCGGCGCTGCTGGGCTACTGCCTGTGGACGCGACGGAGGGATCTCGCGGCCTGCCTGGCCGGGGCCGTTCCGCCGGTCTTGCTGTTGTGGTTCTACCAGTGGCAGAGCTTCGGCAATCCTTTCCTGCCGGGCCAGCACTGGATGCCGCCGGTGGAGTGGATCGAACGCGGATACCAGGGCGTGAGCGGCCCACAACCGGAGCTGGCCTGGATGCTGGCCTTCGATTATCGCTTCGGCCTGTTCGCCGTCTGCCCGTTGTTCCTGCTGGCGCTGGCCGCGCCGTGGCTCAAGAGATCGCCTGTGCCGGGACGCGCGGTGGCGGCGATGCTCGGCACGGCGGCGCTCCTGCTCGCGTTCTTCTCCTGCGTGAACTACACGCGGCTGCAGTTCAACACGGGGCTGCGCTACATGGCTCCGGCGCTGCCGCTCCTCTACATTCCGGCCGCGGCCGTGCTGGCGCGCCTTCCGCGCGCCGCGCAGTACTTTATCGGAGTGGCAGCGGTGGCGCAGGCGTGGTCCATGGCCATGTACCGCGACGTGGAGCGCGGCTGGGGCGTACTGGATCCCATCGCGCGGGTGCTGGCGGGCGGTTTTCAACTGCCGGCGCTGACGACGCTCGCGCGCCTCGGCGGCCGCACGGAACTGCTGGAACTCGGCGTATCGCCGCTGCCGCTGTTTGCGCTGGCCGCCGCGCTGATCTACGGCATCTGGAGGAAGTGGGAGTGAGCAAACCCACACTCGACGTTGTGATCCCGGTGCTGAACGAGGCGCACGTGCTGGAGCGCAGCGTAGCGACGGTACGCGCGTTCCTGCTCTCGGAGTTCGACTACGACTGGCGCATCGTGATCGTCGACAACGGTTCGACGGACGGCACCGACGCCGTGGCGCGTCGGCTGTGCGAGTCCAACGACCGCCTGCTCTTCCACCACATGGAACAAAAGGGCCGAGGGCGCGCGCTACGCCTGGCATGGCTGCAGAGTTCGGCCGACGCGGTCTGCTACATGGACGTGGACCTTTCCACCAATCTTCGCCATTTGAAGCAACTGGCCTCCGCTCTGTTTGAGGAAGGCTACGACGTGGTGACGGGCTCGCGGCTGCTGCCGGAATCGAGAATCCGCCGTTCGGCCACCAGGGAGTTCATCTCGCGGGTCTACAACTGGCTGGTGCGACTCATGCTTCCTTAGCGAACGCGCGGGGCTGCGCATCAAGGACATCCCGGTGGAGTGGCATGAAGACGACGACAGCCGGGTGAAGATCGTGCGCACGGCGTGGGACGACATCAAGGGCATCATGCGGTTGCGACGAGCCGCGGCGCGCCAGGCGGTAAGCGCGGCCGCCTCGCAGAGGAGGAGCGCCTGAAGGCCCTGCTGGTCAATCCGTACCAGGTGGACCTCGTCCAGAAGAAAGGGCGCATCTACACGCGCACCTGGACCCCGCTCGACCTGGCCTATTCCGCCGCGGTGCTGGAGCGGGAGGGCGTGGAGGCGTCAATCCTCGACGCCAACGCCGAACGTCTGTCGCCTTCCGAGGTGGCCGCCCGCGCACGCGGCTTCGACAAAGTCTTCGTGACCTCCACAAGCCTGGACCGCTGGCAATGCCCGCATCTGGACCTGGTGCCGTTCCTGCGCACCGTGCACGCGCTGAACGACGCCGTCGCCGAAGTGTACGTGATGGGCTCGCACGGCACGGTGAAGCCGGCCGAGATGCTGGCCGAGACCGGCGCGCGCGCCGTAGTCCGCGGTGAGCCGGAGGCCGCGGTTCTGGCTTTGTGCGGCAGCGCGCCGCTGGCCGAGGTGGCGGGAATCTCGTGGCAGGACGGCTCCACCGCGGTACACAATCCGGACCAGAAGCCGGTGAACATGGAGACGCTACCGCTGCCGGCATTCGACCGGCTGCCGATGGAGCGGTACAACTACGAACTGCTGGGGAGGCATTTCACTCTGTTTGAGATGTCGCGCGGCTGCGCGTCAAACTGCACCTTCTGTCTGTTGAAGACCTATGGCACCGGCGTCAGGAAGAAGTCGGTGGACAAGCTGGCACGCGAGGTGGAGTACGGCATCAAGAACTTCGGCGTGAAGACGGCGTACTTCATGGACCTGGAGTTCACCGTGCTGCGCAAGCAGGTGGTGGAGTTCTGCCAGCACCTGATCCGGCAACAATACGACTTCACGTGGTGCTGCCAGACGCGCCTGGACCTGGTGGACGACGAGCTGCTCGGCCTGATGAAGCGCGCCGGATGCCGGCTGATTCACGCCGGCGTGGAAGCGGGCAGCGAAAACATGCTGAAACTGGTGGACAAGGACATCACCATGCGCGAGATCGAGCAGGGAATGGCCAGAATCCACAAGGCGGGGATCGAGACGGCATGCTTCTTCATGATGGGCTTCCCGGAGTCGGGCCACAGGGACATGGAGGACATTGTGCGCTTCGCGCGCAAGCTGGCGCCAACCTACGCACTATTTCACATCGCTGCTCCTTATCCGGGCACCAAGCTTTACGACCAGGTGAAGAGCGATCCGAACGTACGCTTCAGCGACGGCTCGTTGTTTCCCGAGGCGATCGAGGGGCGCTTCTCGCTGCCGGAGCTGAAGCACATGACGCGAAAGGCGTATCTTGGGTATTACCTTCGCCCCGGTTACGTGGGCGCGCGGCTAGCCAAAGGAGAGTTTCGCGCTCTGGCCAGCCAGATGTGGTTGTTCTTGCAGTTTGTCCGAAGCTGATACCATGCCTCCGCCTGTCACCGTCGTCATCCCCTGTTACAACGAGAGAACCGGCATCAGCGCCGTAGTGGTCGGAGTGCGCGAGGCGCTCGACGCCGCCGCATTGCCGCATGAAATCCTGGTGGTCGACGACGGCTCGGCGGACGGATCCGCGGACGAGGCGCGCGCAGCCGGCGCACGGGTGGTGCGGCACCGCAGCAATCGCGGGTATGGGGCTGCGTTGAAGACAGGCATCTCGTTGGCGGCGCACGAACGCATCGTGATTCTCGACGCCGACGGCACCTACCCGCCGCGCTACATTCCCGTCCTGCTGGAGATGCTGGAATCCTCCGACATGGTGGTGGGCGCGCGCACGGGCGACCGGGTCCATATTCCGCTGGTACGCCGTCCGGCCAAGTGGCTGCTGAACCGGCTGGCCAACTACACGTCGTCCTCCAGCATTCCCGACCTCAACAGCGGCCTGCGCGCCTTCCGCCGCGAGGTGGTGAGCCAGTACTTCGGCATCCTGCCGGACCAGTTCAGCTTCACGACGACCATCACGATGGCGATGCACTGCGACAAGTACGCCGTTTCGTACTTACCCATCGACTACCTGCCGCGAGAAGGCAGGTCCAAGATTGTGCCGTGGGACGCGGCCAGCTTCATGGTCCTGATCCTGCGCACCGCCATGCTGTTCCGCCCGTTGCGCCTCTTCCTGCCCATCGTACTGCTGTGCCTGGTGTACGGCATCGTAAAGATGTCGATCGATTTCACGCACCAGCCCAACATATCCGCCTCCGCCCTGCTGGCCTTCGGCTCTGCGTTGCAACTGCTGCTGATCGGCATGGTGGGGGATGCGCTGGCGACGCGGCTGGGGAAGATGGGACAGTCGACTCCGGGTGTGGTGCGCGGCGACGAGATCTCCGAACACGAGGACCGTTGAACGGTGGAGCTGATCCGCGTCTATCTACTGGCCGGGCTAGTCCTGCACAAGGTGGTGTGGGAGGTGCTCCGCCAGGGACTGGATAAGCGAGGACGGCTGCCGGGATTCCGGCCGATCAAAGCCGTGAAGATGGCGGCGCTGGCGTTCCTGCTGCTGCAGCCGTTCCTGCCGGAGTTGCTGCCGATCGCGGCCCGGCCTGCCGTGGTCCACGCCGCTGGGCTGCTGTTGTTCACCACCGGGCTGGTGGTGGCAATTACGGCACGATTGCAGCTCGGCCGGAACTGGTCAGACCTGGAAGCCGCGGCAGTGCAGCCCGGCCAGGCACTGGTCCGCACGGGGCTATACCGAGACATCAGGCACCCCATCTATCTTGGCGACCTCCTGCTGGTGGCGGGATTCGAGCTGGCGCTCAATTCGTGGCTGGTGCTTCTGGCATTGCCGCTGGCGGCCTTCATCTGGCGCAAAGCGGCGCAAGAGGAGGCGATCCTGGCTGCCGGCTTCGCGGGCTACGGAGAATACGTAGCGAACTCGGGGCGATTCCTCCCACGTTGCGCCGCTGTGGGGATTGCCGCCGCGGCGGCGGTGTTCTGCCTGCAACTCGCCCAGGTGCACATCAACCACGAAGGCAACTGGACCGGGCTGTTTCTCACCAGCGCCTGGGAAAAGCAGTTGATCCCGCCGGAACTGAAGAGCGAGCACATTCGAATCCAGCCGGGCAGCATGGGCTACGACGGGCAGTACTATCACTTCATGGCGCACGACCCGCTGCCCGATGGAACGATGCAGGCCTTCATCGACGCGCCGGGACTGCGATACACGCGCATTCTGGCTCCAGGACTGGCCTACCTGTTGGCTCTTGGACGTAGCGAGTGGGTGGATCCCGCGTTCTTTGCGTTGAATCTGCTCTTCTTCTTCCTGGGCGCATGGTGGCTGGCGCAACTGGCCGTGCGGGCGGGCTGTTCGCGGTACCTGGGGCTGACGTTTCTGCTGATTCCGGCGGCCCTCATTTCCATTGAGCGGGTGACGGTGGATCTGCCGCTGATCGCCTTGTGCTGCGGCTTTGCCGTCTATGCGTTGGAGAACAGGCTGGGGATGCTCTTTGGCGTTGTGCTGGCGGCCACGCTTGCCCGTGAGACCGGAGGACTGCTGGTGGGCAGCGCCGGGCTGTGGTTGCTTCTCCAGCGGCGCTGGCTGCCCGCCTTCGCCTTCGGCGCCGCGGCGATTCCCTTCTTCGCCTGGCGCCAGTATGTCCAGGAAAACGTACCTCGATTCTATTCCGACCACGTCTCGATCTCGACATCGGGGTTCGCGTTCTTCGTGCGTTTTCTCCATCCCATCCCTTACGGATTCCCTGCTCCGATCTCCGCCGCGGCGACCGCGCTGGATTACATTTCGCTGGCCGGGGTGGCGCTGGCCATCGTGCTGGCGGCCGTGGTGCTCTTCCGGAGGCCGCAGGATCCGGTGGTGCTGGGTGCACTGCCGTTCGCCACGCTGCCGCTGGTCCTGGGGGGTATCGTCGGCTGGTACGAACCGTTCGGTTACCCGCGCACGCTCTCGCCGCTCTTCCTTTTTCTCGGGATCATCGCGCTGCGCACGGGGTGGCGGTTGCCGCTGCTTCCGCTGGCGCTGATTTTGCCGCGCATTCTCATGCAGCTTGCGCCGCAACTGCCATTGGTCCGGTTGATGATGGGCGGGAGCTAGGCGTCCATCTGAGCCTGCACGTCGGCAGCGGGCTCCTCGTAGTACATAATACGGCGGCAGTTCTCACAGTAGTGCACCTGCTCGCTCTTCTTGACGTCCTGGTAGAACTGCGGCCGCAGCAGCATCATGCACGCTCCGCACATGCCGTCCTTGGCCACGGCGATGATGTCGCCGTCCTTGTAGTACCGCGTGCGCAAACGGTCGTAGTTGGCCAGCAGCGCCTTGTCGATGCCGCTGCAGATGGAGGCGCGTTCGGCCTCGGACTTCTGGAGTTCCACTTTGTCCGCGTCGCTCCGCTGCTTGGCCTTCACCTTTTCCGACTCGACGAGCTTCTTCTCCGCGGCCAGCGCCACCTCGGCGGCGCCGACGTTCTTCTCCAGCGATTCCGATTCGCCCATCAGGTCGAGGATGTGGTCCTCGGCCTTGCGAATGGCCTGTTCGCAGAACTCGATTTCATGCTGGAAGGCGCGGTACTGCTCGTTGGTCTTGGCCTGCAGCATCTGGTCGCGCAACTTGGAGATCTTCTGCTGGTGGGTCTGGATGTCGGCGTCGTGGCGTTTGCGCTCGCGCTGGTTGGCCGCCAGCGCCGCCTTGTCGATCTCCAGGCGCTTGATGTGGGATTCCAGCGTCCGTTCAATGTTGGCGATCTGCTTGGGAAGAGTGGCGATTTCGCGCCGTAACTCGGCGATCCGCAAGTCGACGGCTTGCAGGCGGAGCGCCGCGGCGATGTCTTGGTGCATCAGCTAGCAAGTTTAGCATTCAGCGCCGGGAAGCGACGCAGAAGCGGGCCGCCCAGCGCCCGGGCAGCCATGGAAAGCTCCTCCACGCGCAACGAACGGCAGCTCCACAACAGCACTCCGAGGCCGAGCGGGATGGACACGGTTAGGTCAATCATGCGCCCCGGGAAACGGCTGCCAAAGGCGTACGCAATGAAGGTGGAGGAGACCCAGACGCACGACGCC
>JACRKW010000229.1 GCA_016215215.1 Acidobacteriota bacterium | reverse complement strand
CCCGCCTGCGCGTGCAATCCGCGCTCAAACGCGGATGGGACCCCGTGTTCGCATCCCACTCCGATTGGTGGCGCGCCTTCTGGGAGCGCTCATCGCTGCGTGTCCCGGATCCCGTCATCGAGCGCCAGTGGTATCTGGACACCTACAAGTGGGGCGCCGCCGCACGCCGTTCTGCGCCGCCCATCACCCTGCAGGCGGTCTGGACCGCCGACAACGGCAAACTCCCTCCCTGGAAGGGCGATTACCACCACGACCTCAACACCCAGTTGAGCTACTGGCCGGCCTACTCCGGCAACCGGCTCGACGATGCGCTCGGCTATCTCGACTGGCTTTGGAAGACACGCGACACGGCCTTTGCCTGGACCCGCGAGTTCTTCGAGCTGCCAGGCCTCAACGTTCCCATGACGGCCGACCTGAACGGCCGCCAGATCGGCGGCTGGCGCCAGTACACCCATTCGGCTACCACCTCCGCCTGGCTCGCCCACCACTTCTATTTGCACTGGCGCTACAGCCGCGATCGCGAATTCCTCCAGTCCCGCGCCTATCCCTACCTGCGCGACGTCGCCGTCTTCCTCGACTCCTTCACTGCCGCGCGCGACGCTGCCGGCAAACGCACACATCCCCTCAGTTCATCCCCTGAGATCAACGACAACCGCCCCTCGGCCTGGTTCGACTCCGTTACCAACTACGATCTCGCCCTGGACCGCTGGGTCTTCGAGAAAGCCGCAGAACTCGCCGCCGCCCTCGGCCTGTCCGGGGAAGAGCGCCATTGGCGCGACGTTCTTGCCCAATTTCCTGACTTCGCCTTGGCTGATGACGGCGGGCTCCTGGTTGCGCCGGCCTACCCGCTCGCCGCCTCGCACCGCCACTTCTCGCACCTGATGGCCGTTCATCCTCTGGGGCTCATCGACTGGTCTCAGGGCGGCGCCTCCCAGCGGACCATTCGTGCGTCGCTGGCCGAACTTGACCGCAAAGGCACGGACCTCTGGTGCGGCTACAGCTACTCATGGCTTGGGAGCATGCGCGCCCGCGCCCGCGACGGCGAAGGCGCCGCGCGAGCGCTGGAGATCTTCGCCACCGCTTTCACGCTACGCAACAGCTTCCACGTCAACGGCGACCAGAGCGGCAAGGGCTACTCCAAGTTCACCTACCGGCCCTTCACGCTGGAAGGCAACTTCGCCATGCCCGCCGCCTTGCAGGAGATGCTGCTCCAAAGCCACACCGGCCGCATTGTGCTCTTTCCCGCCGTGCCTGATACCTGGAAGAACATCGAATTTCGCACTCTGCGAGCGGAGGGCGCTTTCCTCATCTCCGCGCGGCGCTCCAGCGGCCGTGTGACGCGAGTCGAAATCACCGCCGAGCGCGGCGGCACTCTGCGCCTGAACTCGCCCAAGGACGGCAGCCTCGTTGAACTCACCCTGCGCCCCGGCGAAAGGCGCGTGCTGGCGTTCTGAAAGCGTTGGGGCTTGTCCCCCCTTTTGCTCCCTCACCAGTTCGTCAGCGTCCCGTCCGGCAAATACATCGCCTCGTCGCGCCATGTGACGCCCGCGCGTGCTGCCTTTTCCACCTCCGCCCAGTTCATCCGCACGCCCAGCCCCGGCGTCTCCGGAATCGTCATGTGGCCGTCGCCGTCCAGGTCGAACATCGGCCAGTCGCGCTCGTCCACGTACCGCAGCCACGGGTCGCACTCCCCAGTCGCGCCGCTGGCGTTGTAATGGATCCCCTTGGCCCACTCCAGGATCCAGCCCGCGCGGCTCTGCGCTACCACCTGCAGGCACGCCATGAAGGCGATCGGCGACAACGGACAGTGCGGCGCCACCGCCAGCCCGTTGACTTCGCACAGCGCGGCGACCTCGGCCGTGTTCGAGATGCCTCCCACGTGCACCACATCCGGTTGCAGGATGTGCGCCGAACGCGCAGCTACCACGTCGCTGAATTCCGCTACCGTGGTCATCCGCTCGCCCGTGGCGATCGGTACGTGAGTGACTTCGGCCACGTCCTTCAGCCAGCGGTTGTAATCCGGCCGCACCGGCTCCTCGTAAAACAGCGGGCGCGCGAATTCCAGTTCCTTGGCCAGCCGCCGCGCCATCGGCACGTTGGCCCGCCCGTGGAAGTCGAACGCGATCTCGACACTCTCCCCCACAGCCTCACGCACGGCCCGTGCACGCTCTATTGCCGTCCGGATGCCTCCGTAGGTATCCACAGCCGCCAGCGGCGGGCAGGCGTTCATCTTGATCGCCCGCGCGCCCTCCGCCACCACCTTCGCGGCCTCCTTGGCCGCCTCCGCCGCCGAGTTGTTGTTCCCACCGGCCCAGCGGTACACCTTCACCCGGTCCCGCACCTTGCCCCCCAGCAGCCGGTGCACCGGCTGCCCGGCGGCCTTGCCCGCCAGGTCCCACAGCGCGATCTCGATGCCCCCCAGCCCGCTCATGTAGTGCGCCCCTCCGTGGTAGAAGTTCCTGTCGTAGCAACCCCGGACCAGGCGTTTGATCTCCCCCGCCTCCCGTCCCACAAAGTTCTCCGCCATCTCCCTCACGGCCGCCTCGGCGGCGCCCAGTTGCCCCTCCACCGTGTACTCCCCGTAACCCTCCAAGCCGTCCTGGTCCGTCAATACCCGCAGCAGCCCCCACCTCGGAGCCACCTGCACTGTTTCAATCTTCCGGATGACCATGCGTTGATTATGGCGCGCTTGCAACTGCGGGGTGGCTGGCCGGGCCTACGCCTTCTCCAGGCAGCACTCGTGCCAAATGCCATCTATGCAATCGAGGGTGTACAGCGCGGCCCCGCCATGGTAGAAGCCGACTGACCGAACCGCTGCGATCAGCCCTGCCGATTCCATCTGGCCATCAGTCAATGGATGATGATACTTCCATGTCTGGCGGAAACTCTCCAGACGCGTTGCATTGATTATTCGCACCTTCGTCCGTGGCGCGAACTCGGCTCGATATGGCCCTCTGGCTCTGCCCATTGACCTGTCGTACAGGCGTCTATGCGGTGTCGAAGCGTGTCCAGCCACCAATCGCTTGCCCCACACCTTCGCTTATACGTGCACTCGACCCACTTGCTTCACCGGCACGATGCGGCTCACAGCTTGCATCACTTTCTTGTCGTCGGCGGCTCTCCTCAGGTCATACGCCGCTTGAAGACGCATCCACATCTCAGGCGAACTGCCGAACAGCCGCGCCACCTTCAGGCACATTACCGCGGAGAGCGGCCTGCGCTCTGCCAGGATCTCATGCAGCATCTGGCGCGACACGCCCAAGGCCTTCGCTGTGGCAGTGACAGTCAGGCCGGCCTCTGGCAGAATGTCTTCTCGGATGATTTCGCCCGGATGCACAGGCGGCAGCCCGCTCTTTCTCTCCATAGCTCCCTCCCTAGTGATAGTCCTCAAGATCAACCTCGACGGCATCCTCACCTGACCAACCGAATGTGACTCGGTAGTTCCCGCTCACACGTACGGACCAACGGCGCGGACTGCCTTGCAGTCCATGAAACCGGAATCCGGCAATGTTCATGTCCTCCGGCTTCGTTGCGAGATCCAACAGTTGGAGGATGCGTACGCACTTTCTGAAGTACTGCACACCGATCCGCCGCGTCTTGCCAGTGAAGTGGATCTCCTCCAGCCCTTTGTGCCGGAAGCTGGCTACCATTCTTCAACTGTATCTCCAAGTGCTCGGACTGTCAACTAAACAGTTTACAGTCCAGTGCCGATGCCCGTCACTAGCTGACTGCTCCCGTCGCTGCAAGAGACCGCGAGCTGTGAGCCGGTCTTCCCATCCACCCTTTCCCCCTTGACTCCTGCCCCGTTTCGTTGAAACTAAAATCAGAGCCGGAGGTCTTGAACTCATGGTATCGGCCAAGCTCGTCCACCAGATTGAAGACCACTGGGAGGCTATCAGCGGGCGCTTCCTGCGCCTGCTCCGCGCCAGCCACGGTTTGCCCCATCTCAGCCACATCCCGGAGTCGGAGACCACCGATGCCTGCCGCAAGCTGCTCCACAACCTCGGCCATTGGCTCGTCTCCAGCTCCGAGGAGGAGGTCGCCCGCCTCTATGAGAAGGTCGGCCGCGACCGTTACAACCAGGGCATGCCCATCAGCGAGTCCATCCGTGCCATTCAGTTGATGAAGGACGCCACCCTCGACTTCATCCGTGACGAGGCCGAGGTCCGCACCGGATTCGACTTCGCCGCCGAAGAGGAGCTGGAGTTCCGCCTCGGCCGCTTCTTCGACCTCCTCACTTATCACTCCGCCCGCGGCTACGAGCAGGCCTGCGGCGTGAAATCCCACTAGGCCCCTCCGCCACCAACCTCCCTCCGGCATGAGGCATAATCGTCTGAATGCCGGACCAACTTGATCCACAATCCCCTCCCACCCTTCCCGGCGGCCGGCGCCTCCGCAGCGCCGCCGCGATTCTCGCGGGAATCGTAGCAGGCATTGTCACCTCCCTCGGCGCCGACACAGCCCTGCGCGCCGCCGGCGTGTTTGCACCCCTGGGCCAGTCGATGCCGGACTCGCTCTTCCTCCTCGCTGCTGCCCACCGCACCCTCTTCGGGGTCGCCTGCTCCTGGCTCACCGCCCGCCTTGCGCCCCAGCGTCCCATGGCCCACGCTCTCATACTCGGCGCTCTCGGCTTCGTCGTAGCCATAGCCGGCGCCGCAGTTACCTGGGACAAAGGTCGCGACTTTGGCCCGAAGTGGTACCCGCTCGCCCTGGTCGTCCTCGCCATGCCCCAAAGCTGGCTGGGCGGCAAGCTCGGCGAACTGCAACTGCGCCCCGCCCGGCCATAGGTAAAACTGTTCCAGATCTCCGGAACAAGTCCGGCGAGCCACGCGTACATCCAGCATGGACCACGATTCGTCCGTCCCGCCTCTCGTGCGCAAACCCCTTCGCCTCTGGCCCGGCCTCGTCCTGCTCGTGCTGCTGCTGCTTGCGCGCTTTGCCGTGAAGGCCGCCGTCCCCGGCCTAACTGGCTTCGCTTGGGCCGTCCAAGGCGCACTCGGCTGCGCCGTCGCCATCCTGCTGTGGTGGCTTCTCTTCAGCCGCGCCCGAGTGGCCCGGCTTCCGGGGCCCCAACCGCGATAGCGTCGTCCCGGGCGTCACCATCGCCACCGCGTG
>JACRKW010000228.1 GCA_016215215.1 Acidobacteriota bacterium | reverse complement strand
CTGCCTGGTGGGGTACACGTCCTGATAGCGCTGTACCACGTTGATGTCGATGGCCAGAGATGAGCCCTGCGGCGCGATGGCGGCGTAACGCCGGGCCAGTTCCGCGTAACGTTCCGCCCCCAGGTGCCACAAAGTTGCCGGATCCTCAATCAGGAATGTGGCCCGCGCCCGGGCCGCGGCCGGCAGCAGCCGCGCGGCGTCGGCGCCCAGCCGGTCTCGCATAGTTGGATCGAAGCGATCGTCCACGTGCGTCAGCGCGAGGTCCAGCCAGGGCCGCTCCCGGCGGATGGCCTCCAGCCGGCCGAGCCAGTCGTGCTGCAGTCGCGCGGCAAGGCCGGCGCGGTAGTCGAGGAAGAGCCTCATGGGACCGGCGTCGCGGTCGTGGAAGCGCAGACTCGCCTTGTCGTACATCTCAAGCGGTTCGAATCCGTGCAGCGATGTGAACTCCCTGCGCACGTCGGTGTTGAACGGTGTGAAACGAGCCGGGTTGGGGTACCCCTCCAGCGATTCAAAGTAGAGTTCTCCGAGGTTGATCCCATCCCAGTTGAACCGCGCGCTGAGGGCGCGCAAGTCCCGCTCCACCTGGGTGGCGCAATCCCCGTTTGCCAGATTCATCAGCTTCCGCCAGTCTAGATGGGCGTCCTGTCCCGTGGCGGTCTTCTCGCGCCACTCCGGGTGCTGGTCCCAGAACCGGTTGCTGACGTGCGGCAACTCCACCCAGGCGTAAACGGCGATCGCATGGCGATGACAGGCCTCGATCAGTGTGCCGAGCCAGGCGTCCCGCGCCCGGTCCGGCTCCCAGTAGTGCCAGGCGGCGATGTGCAGGGCGGAAATGCCCCCTTGCCGCCAGCGCCGCGCCAGGTAATCCTGATCGGCCCGCAGGCGGTAGGAGGCGTCGAAGAACGCCCAAAGCCCGCGCGTCTCCGCCTGCGCCGAAACGGCAAGTTCGGCCAGCGCCTGGATCAGGTAGGGAAAACGCTCATAGCCCCGCTCCCCCACGCCAACGGCGGTCCAGAACACAACTTTTCCGTTCTTGCGATACCCCGCCGACAGCGGAGCGCCTGTCCAGCGCTCCCGCGCGAACACCGCGGCTTCCGAGGGCGTCTCGAACAGCGCCACCCGCTGCTCCTGCTCCCAGATGATCTGCATGTCCGGGTTGGCCGCATCCACCACGTTTCGGACCGTGACCGTGCCGCCAGAAGGAATGAAGCCGTAGGCGCGCCCCGGAGGCGTATCGCCCTCCAGGATCACCAGATTCGAGTCATCCAACCCGGCCGACTTCAACACGCGCGGCCATCCGGCCAGAGCCGGCGCCACCAACAAGATCGCCGCCGCGATGCTAATAGACGAAGGCATACCAAACCCCCAATCGCAGGTCACTGTACTTGGGTCCCTGCGGACTCGACCGTTGGCGCAGGTGCAAACCTTGCAGGAAATCCGCACGCAGGCTCATGCCGGCCGGCATCCCGGGCACGCGCAGCCGCAGGCCCGGCCCGGCCTCGGCCAGATTGCCCCACCATTCGCCGTTGCGGTCCAGCGTCGCATTCCAGTTCAGCAGCGCCTGCGCCTGGAAGCCCGTCTCGCCCGGCCGCCACGTGTATCCCGTCCGGCTCTGGCTGTACAGGAGCAGGTCGTTGCCGAATCGAGAAGCGAACACCCCATCGGCGTTGCTCTCGGCAAACCACCCCGATCGCCTTCCGCCCAGCAACGCTCCCCAACCCCTGAACCACGCCACGCCGCCCCGGTAATCCGGCCGCGTCCGCGCGGCCGAGGTCCGCCCGGCCAGGCTGAACGACTCGCCCGCCTCCGCCCATCCAAACATCGTCCTGTGCAGCCGCACGTTCAACCCCACCCCGGCGATGGCGCTGTTCTCCGAAAGGGAACCGGGAAGGCTCATGCCCTGGCCCTTTCCCGAACCCTTCGCGTCGGCCACCACGCGCAACGAAACGTAGGCAGTCACCGGCGCTCGCCGCAGCCGCCAATCCCCTCGAACCTGCCCGTAGAGAAAGGCGTCTTTCCATCGCGACGAGAAATACGGCACCGCCCAGGCCGTGATTCCGAAGGCCGCCGTCTGGGCCCGCAGCCTACGGTAGGCCGCGCCGGCTTCTGCCGGCGCTCCACCCATGCGCCGGGCCCGGTTGAACCAACCCGCGGCTTCGCGATCCTTGCCCAGCAAGTTAGCCGCCACCCCCAGTTTGTACACCGCCACCGCGTCGGACGGATCGTCCTGGTGGGCCTGCGAAAAGTACCGGTAGGCGTCAACAAGGTAGCTGCCCGCCAGCGACCGTTCCCCCATCTCCCGTGCGCTCACCAGAGGTTCATCAGGCGGAGCAGCTCGCGGCTCAGCAGCCGCTAAGACCGTCTCCTCGACCCCCGGGACTTCGCCGCCAAGAATCTCTCTCGCGCTCTCCGCCACCCGCGGGCTCCCGTGCTTCCAGGCGGTCGCCAGCGCCGCCCGCCGCTTTCCCGCATCGCCCTGCGCCTGCCAGACCCGAGCCAGGTCCAACAGGAGCTCCGACTTGCCCGGCCGCAACCGCCACGCCGCCTCGTAGTGGGCCGCCGCCAGCGCCAGTTCGTCGCGCTGCTCGGCCAGCCGCGCCAGTTCTTCGTGCGCTGACCATTGGCCCGGCGCGCGCCGTAACGCCTCCTGCCAGCGCGCAATCCCCTCCCTTAGAGGACCGTCCACGGCCTGGAAGGGCTCGTTCTCGCCCAAGCTCTGAAATATCCGCCTGGCCTCGGCCACCCGGCCGGTTTCGTAGTAAAGGTACGCGCATTCCAGCGCCGCCGTCCGATCCTGAGGGTCGGATTTGAGCGCGGCTTGAAACTGCCGCAGCGCCTCCTCTCGCTCGCCCGTTCGGAGCAAAGCGTAGGCGAGATCCTTCCGCAGGCTCGCTTGTCCGGGCGCCGCGTCAACCGCGAATCGAAACGCGGTGACCGCTTCGTCCAGATTCCCCGCCCGTAGATGATCGTAGGCGAGCTGCGCGGCCGACACGGTAACACCAGACGGGCTATCGCCCATCAGCATGAGTAGGAGTAGCCATGTCATCCAGAGGAGTAGTGCCGGCAGGGCGGAGGATCTCTCACGTGGATTCGGCTTCGCTACCATGGTTGGCATGGGTACTTCTCGCGGCGTGGACTTCCTACATATCGATTCCCTCTTGAGCGAAGACGAAAAGCTCGTGCGCCGCACGGCGCGGCAGTTTGTGGACGACCGCGTACTCCCGCTGGTCAAGGACTGTTACAACGCCGGGCGCTTCCCAGCCGAACTTGTGTCTGAAATGGGCGAATTGGGCTTCTTCGGGGCCAACCTCGAAGGCTATGGCTGCGCCGGCATGAGCAACGTGGAGTACGGCCTGATCATGCAGGAACTGGAGCGCGCCGATTCAGGCCTCCGGTCATTCGTCAGCGTGCAAGGCGCGCTGGTGATGTACCCCATCATGACTTTCGGCAGCGACGAGCAGCGGCAGAAGTACCTGCCCAAGCTGGCCACCGGCGAAATGGTCGGTTGCTTTGGGCTCACCGAGCCCGGCTTCGGCTCCAACCCCGGAGGCATGACCACCACCGCACGGCGCGACGGCGGCGCGTGGATTCTGAATGGTGAAAAGACCTGGATCACCAACGGCACGGTCGCCGACGTAGCCGTCGTGTGGGCGCGCACCCCGGAGGGCGTGCGCGGCTTCCTGGTCGAAAAAGGGGACCCCGGCTACACGGCCAGCGACATCCACGGCAAACTCTCCATGCGTGCCTCGGTTACTTCGTCCCTGGCGTTCTCCGAGTGCCGCGTCGGCGAGGAACGCCGGCTGCCGCAGGCCGTCGGGTTGAAATCGGCTTTGAGCTGCCTGTCCCAGGCGCGCTTCGGCATCGGGTGGGGCGTACTCGGCGCCGCCATGGATTGCTTTGAAACAGCCCGGCAGTACTCCATCATGCGGAAACAGTTCGACGAGCGCCCCATCGCCTCCCACCAACTGGTGCAGGAAAAACTGGCCTGGATGATCACCGAAATCACCAAGGCCCAGTTGCTCGCCATTCATTGCGGCCGCCTCAAGGACGCCGGCAAGCTCGACTTCGCTCACGTCTCCATGCTCAAGCGCAATAACGTCGGCATGGCTCTGGAATGCGCCCGCCTCTCTCGCGACCTCATGGGCGCCAACGGCATCATCGACGACTATCCCATCATGCGCCACCTCTGCAACCTGGAAACCGTGAAGACCTATGAGGGCACCGATCACATTCACGCGCTCGTGCTCGGCGAGCGGGTGACGGGCATTCCGGCTTATCGTTAAGAGAAGCACCATGAAACGGCGAGATATCCTCCTCGGCCTAACATTGCTGGCGGCCGGGTGCCGCCCCGGCAAGCAGCAGAAGTTCGACTACGGCGAGCCCAAGCAGAAATACACCGTGCGCGGCGTGGTTCTCGGCTTGCGCCCCGAGAGCCGCGTGGCCGTGCTCAAACACGAGAAGATCGAAGGCTGGATGGAGCCCATGACCATGGAGTGCCCCGTCCCCTCGGCCGAAGAGTTCGCCAAACTCAAGGAAGGCGCAACCATTCGCGCCACCGTCAACGTCAACGATATGTATTTCTGGCTGACGGCGATTACCGTGGAATAGTGGAGTGAACATGCGCCTTCTCACCTGTCTCCTGCTCGCCGCACTCGCTTTT
>JACRKW010000227.1 GCA_016215215.1 Acidobacteriota bacterium | reverse complement strand
TACGCGGAAAGTGGCCGCGATCCAGCCGCAGACCAGGCCCAGGCCGATCACCAGCATCGGCCGCAGGCCGTAGTGGTACGCCACGGCCAGGCAGAACAGTCCCCAAGGCAGCATTGCGCCGGGTGAAGGCGGCATATTGAAGACCGAGCCGAGTATGTTGAGGTTGGCGATGAATGCGCCCAGCGAGGCCAGCGCCAGCAGTCCGGCGAAGTACAGCGTCTTCTCGCGGCGCGCGGCGAACTCGGTCCCGGCCAGGCCCAGCAGCGGCAGCGCGGCGGCGGCCGCGACCTGCGCCGGAGGTGTCAGGTATCCCCAAAACCGCAGCGCAAAGAGCACGGCGGCGGCGCAGAAGGCAAGGCCGCCGAACGTGGAGGCGATCTTCATGCCCCACGACATCTGCTTTTCGCCAGCCGAAATGTCGACATCGAAGCGGCTGTTCAGCTCCCGCAGGGTGGACTCGGCCCACTGCTCGAACCGCTCCCTCTGCTCGGGCAATAGCTGAAGCACTCCTTCCCGCTCCAGGACGCTCAACTCGTCGCGAAAATCGCGGACGCGATCGGCGCGCCGTTGGGCCTCTGTGCGGTTCTGAACCGGTTCGTTCATTTGGGCCGATTCTAGCGCCGCTCGGCGCGCGGGGGAAGGCCAACCGCGGTGAACGGCGGCTGACGGGCGATGAGCGGCAGCGGGCTACTGGCCGGCGGCGCCGCTCTTCTGGCGTTCCAGGAAGCGCGTGATGAAGTGGGTGTCGATGGCCGCGCGCTGGAATTCGTCGTCGGCCATGATCTGCTGGTGGAGCGGGATGGACGTGTGGATGCCCTCGATGACGAACATGTCCAGGGCCCGACGCATGCGCGCGATGGCTTCCGTCCGGTCGCGGCCGTGGGTGATCAGCTTGGCGACCAGCGAATCGTAGTACGGCGGGATGACGCCGTCGGTGTAGGCCGCCGTATCCACGCGCACGCCGACGCCGCCGGGCAGGTTGAGCGCCGTGAGCCGGCCCGGGCTGGGCGCGAAGGTGACGGGATTTTCGGCGTTGATGCGGCACTCGATGGCGTGGCCGTTGATCTTCACCGGGCCCCCGATGATGGCGGCGATCTTTTCGCCCTGGGCCACGCGCAACTGCGCCTTGACCAGATCGACGCCGGTGACGAACTCCGTCACCGGGTGTTCCACCTGGATGCGGGCGTTCACCTCGATGAAGTAGAGGCTGCCGTCGGTGTCCATGAGGAACTCCACGGTTCCGGCGTTGGAGTAGCCGATGGCGGCGAACGCTTTCTTGAGCGACGTCGCGATGCGCTTGCGCAGCTCCGGCGTGACTGCGGCCGAGGGCGCCTCCTCGATCAGCTTCTGGTGCCGCCGCTGGATGGAGCACTCGCGCTCGCCCAGCACCTCGACGTTTCCATGCTCGTCGGCGATCACCTGAAACTCGATGTGCCGTGGGCGCTCAATGAACTTCTCGCAGTAGATGTCGCCGTTGGAGAAGGCCGACGCGGCTTCAGACTGCGCCGCCGCATAGGCGCCCGGCAGTTCTGACGGCTCGCGGACGATCCGCATGCCGCGGCCGCCGCCGCCCGCGCTGGCTTTGAGGATGACCGGATAGCCGATTTGCGCGGCGACCTCCAGTCCGTGCTCGGCGCTTTCGAGAATTCCTTCAGAGCCCGGCAGGATGGGCACGCCGTGCTCCTTCATCTTCTCGCGGGCGATCTGCTTCAGCCCCATCATGCGGGTGACGTCGGGCCGTGGTCCGATGAACTTGATGCCCGAGGCGTGGCACACCTCGGCGAAGTCGGAATTCTCGCTCAGGAAGCCGTAACCGGGATGGATGGCGTCGACGTTGGTAATCTCGGCGGCACTGATCACCGAGGGGATGTTGAGGTAGCTGAGGGAACTCTTGGCCGGTCCGATGCAGACCGCCTCGTCGGCGAAGCGCACGTGGAGCGAATAGCGGTCCGCCTCCGAGTAGATGGCAACGGTGCGGACACCCAGGTCCTTGCAGGCGCAGATCACCCGCAGGGCGATCTCTCCACGGTTGGCGATCAGGACCTTCCGCAGGGGGCGCGACGGCTCGCTCACGGCTTCACCAGGAACAGCGCTTCGCCGTACTCCACGGGCTGGCCGTTCTCCACCAGGCGTTTGACGATGGTGCCGGAGACCTCGCACTCAATCTCGTTCATCAGCTTCATGGACTCGATGATGCACAGAATCTTGCCCGGGCGGACGGAGTCTCCCACGCGCACGAAGGGATCGGATCCGGGCGATGGCGACTCGTAGAACGTGCCCACGATGGGGCTCTTCACCGTGGCCAGTCCCGGCTCGGTCAGGTCAGCCTCGCCCTGGGCCGGCACGGCCTGGTGAGCGGCCGCCGGGGCCGCGGACGGAGCCGGGGCGGCTGTTGCCTGCACCGCCGGGGCGGACTGCGGAACGTGGATCTCCTGCGTCACCACGCCGGCGGTGCGCTTGATCCAGATGCGGTTCTCGCCGCGCTGCAGTTCGAGCTCGGCGATGCCGGTGGAGCACACCGTTCGTATCAGTTCTTGAATCTCTTCAATCGTCATGTTGGGATTACCAGGAATTCCTTTGTCGTTGACGTGAGCACTTCCACGCCGGTCTCCGTCACCAGGACCGTGTCCTCGATGCGGATCCCTCCGAATCCTCGCAAATAGACGCCCGGCTCAATGGTGATGACCATGCCAGGCCGCAAAACGCCCTCCGGCTTCCGGCCGATGCGCGGGCCCTCGTGGATTTCCAGGCCCAGTCCGTGACCGGTGGAGTGTGTAAAGAACTTGTCCAAACCGCGTTTGCGAAGCGTCCGGCGTCCGGCCGCGTCCACTTGCGCGCAGGCGGCTCCGGGCTTCACCTCAGCGATGGAGGCGAGTTGGGCCTCCAGCACCGCGTCGTACAATTGTCGCGCACGCGCCGGCGGCGGCCCCAGGTGGACCACCCGGGTCATGTCGCTGCAGTAGCCGTCCAGGCTCGCGCCCATGTCCACCAATAGTAACTGATTGGCCTTTAACTGCTGGTTCGTGGGTCGTGCGTGCGGCAGGGCGGAACGTCCGCCTGCGGCTACGATGGTCTCAAACGCCGGGCCTTCGGCGCCCAGCCGGCGCATCCGGTAGTCGATTTCGGCGGCCACCTGGATCTCGGTCATGCCGGGGCGGATCTTGCCCAGGGCCTGTTGAAACGCCTTGGAATTGAGCCGGACCGATCGCCGGATGGCCTCGATCTCGCTGGCGGACTTGATCACGCGGAGGCCTTCCACCAAGCCCTTGGCGCGCTTCAGCCGCACCGGCTTGCCAAGCTCTGCCGCCGAGGCAAGCCATTGATCATGCGACACCTTGTCGGACTCCATCGCCAGCGCCGTCAGTCCTTGCCGCCGGACCTCCTTGGCCAGTTCCGGCCAAACCGGGCCGGCGCAGATCTTCGTGGAGCAGTCGCACTCCTGCGAGGCCTGGATGTCGTAGCGGGGGTCGGTGAAGAGTCTGGCGCCCCTCTGGGTCACCAGCAAGACGCCGTTGCTGCCCGTGAAGCCGCTCAAATAGCGGACGTTCGGCAGATGGGTGACGGCCATCGCGCCGGCTTTGTGCTGCTCAAGCAGGTCAAGCAGCCGGGCGCGCCGTTCAGGGCGTGGATCGGGCACTACCGTCAAACCCTTAAATTGTAACACCCGCGCCCCTTGTGTCCCCGGGCGGAGTGACCTCAGAATAGGCCATGGGTAAAACCGCTATTCTCCTTTTGTTTGCCATGGCCGCCTGGGCGCAGACGCCGCGGGTTCCTGACTCTCGGCAGGCGCTGAGTTTCAAGTCGCCGGGCTCTGTGCGGCTCTCACCGGACGGCAAGCTGGTCGCCTACACGGTGACGGAGACCGATTGGGAGGACAACGAGTACAAGACGCAGGTCTGGGTGGCACGGGCGGACGGCTCGGAAAGATACCAGCTGACGCGAGGGAAGAAGAGCGCGTCTTCGCCGGAGTGGTCGCCGGCCGGTGATTGGCTGGCGTTCACGTCGAGCCGGGACGGGAAGAACCAGATCTGGCTGGTTTCGCCGCGGGGCGGGGAAGCGTGGGCGCTGACCTCGGATGAGGGCGGCGTGCAGGGCTACCGCTGGTCGCCCGACGGACGGAGGATCGCCTTCACTTCGCAGGGCCCCGAGCCGAAGGAGGCAAAGGAGCGTAAAGAGAAGTTCGGCGAGTTCGAGGTGGTGGAGCGGGATGCCCGCCACTCGCACCTCTACGTCGCCGAGCTGCCCGCCGAGGCGGGCGCCAAAGCGAAAGTGGAACAGTTGACCAAGGGTGAGAGCTTCAGCGTGAATGCCTTCTCCTGGTCTCCTGATGGAAACAGAGTCGCATTCTCAGCGGGAGTCCCGTATGTAGACGACTCCAACGACATCTACGTGGCCGTTCTGGCTGACAAAACGGTGAAAAAGGTGGTGTCGACGCCCGGACCGGATTCGAGTCCGGAGTGGTCGCCCGACGGCGCCTGGATCGTCTACGAAACGGCCAACGCCGAGAAGTTCCACTACTACAAGAACTCCCGCCTGGCGGCGGTGCCTTCAGCCGGAGGCGAGCCGCGGGTGCTGACGCAGAACTTTGACGAGGAGCCCCGGCTGATCCAATGGGCCGAAGAGGGCATCTGGTTCGCTGCGTTGCAGAAGACCGCCGGGTCGATCTTCCTTCTCGATCCCAAAGAGGGCACCTACCGGCGGATGTTCGGTGATGACAGGTTCGCCGTGAACGGCGTTTCTCTTTCCAAGGACAAGCATACGGTGGCGCTGGCAGGCAGCGCCTTCAACGCCTTCAGTGAGGTGTACGTCTCGCCCGTGGCGCCGTTCCAGCCTCGGGCGGTCACCGATTTCAACGCGCAGTACAAGGAATACCAGCTCGGCAATCGCGAGGTGATCTCCTGGAAGTCCAAGGACGGCGCGGAGATCGAGGGAGTCCTGACCAAACCGGCCAACTTCGAGGCCGGGAAGAAGTATCCGCTGCTGGTAGTGATCCACGGCGGACCCACCGGAGTGGATCGGCCCTTCCGCGCCCCCGACTGGGCATACCCAGTCGAGCAGTTTGCTGCGAAGGGCGCGCTGGTGCTGAGGCCGAACTACCGCGGATCGGCCGGCTACGGTGAAAAGTTCCGTTCGCTGAACGTGCGTAACCTGGGCGTGGGGGACATGTGGGACGTGATGAGCGGAGTGGACCACCTCATCGCTCAGGGCATGGTGGACCCGTCCAGGATGGGCGCCATGGGCTGGAGCCAGGGCGGCTATATCAGCGCCTTCCTGACCACCAATACCGACCGATTCAAGGCCATCAGCGTCGGCGCGGGGATCAGCGACTGGATGACCTACTACGTCAATACCGACATCCATCCCTTCACCCGCCAGTACCTCCTAGCCACGCCCTGGGACGACCCGGCGGTCTACGCCAGGACCTCGCCCATCACCAACATCAAGCAGGCCAAGACGCCGACGCTCATCCAGCACGGGGAGAACGACAAGCGGGTGCCGCTTCCCAACGCCTACGAGCTGTACCAGGGCTTGCGCGACCAGGGAGTGGAGGCCCGGCTGGTGGTCTACAAGGGCTTCGGGCATGGGATCAACAAGCCGAAACAGGCCCTGCACGTGATGGAAGACAACCTGCACTGGTTTGGAAAGTGGATCTGGGGCGAGAAGTAGAGCCGCGACGCGCGCGCTAATCGATGCGGTAGAGGCGCACTCCGTCCACGGCGCCGGCTTCCCGAATGCCCCACAACCCGGCCTTCTGGCGAAAGTCCTCCCAGCCGGTGTCTCCTTCGTGGACGAGAATATGCGTCACGCCGCGGCGTCGGATCTCTTCCATCGCGGCGCGGCGCAGGCCCAGCGGAGGCGGCAGGCCGGTGGATACGGGCTCGGTGGCCAGGGTCTTCCACTCGCCCGTCTCCGCCTGGCCGTCGACTCGCAGCCGCGCGGAGTATTGATCGAGGCTCGTCTCCAATCGCACGGTGTCCAGGGTCAGCGCGTGGCCGAAGTCCGCGCGCACGTACATGCCGGGGCGGAGCCACTCCCAGGAGCGCCAGCGTGTCAGCGGATTGTTGTCGAAGGCCAGTTGCACATCCCAGGGGTTCGGCCGCGCCTCCAGGCGCCAATCGGGCGAAGGTTCGACAGGCAGCCCGCGGCTCGACAGGCGGAACTCGCCGATGCTCAAGATGTCGCGGGAGTCCGCCGGGCCGGAAGCCGCGGTGTGGACCACGCGCACGGCCTTGATGCTCTGCCGGAGGAAGGTGAATTCCAGTTGGTTGACCGGCTGGTAATCGGGCATGAACGCGGTGAGGATAAAATCGCGGATCAGTTCTCCGCGGGCGCTCTGGAATCCCACCATGATCTCGCGCGAGGTGTAGCTGTCCGAGATCGGGGTGAAGGAGAAGACCACGGCGCCGGGTCCAGTGGCCTGCTCGATCATGCGCGCGGTGCGGTACTGGGGCAGTTTCCAGGACAGCCACGACTCTTCGCTTTCCATGCGCAGTGCCGCGCGGAATGGGATCTCGGCAATGCGCCAGGTATAGGGGGCGCAGTAGCGCTGCGGGATGTCCGGGAAGCTCAGAAGGGCGTGTGCCGCCACAAGCGCCGGCAAAGTGATTGAGGGTAATCCGGCGGCCAGCGCGAACGACACGAATGGCAGGGCGGGGATGAGGAACCGGGTTCCGACGTTGAGGCCGAACGGCAGCGCGAACAGGAGGCCCGCGGCCAGTGTGCGGCGGCCCGCGCCGGAACGCAGCGCCAGGAGCGCGAGAGGCGACAGCAGGAACAGCGGGCCCAGCAGACCGCCCAGCACCCCGCCGCCCACGGTGAGCTCCATCGGCAGTTGCCAATAGCTCGTCAGGCCGGCGTAGTTACGCATTTCGGCGGCGTAGTCCTGCTCGAAACTCACATGGACGTACGGGTTGGGAAACCAGGCGTTCATGAGCGGCGAGAAGGGGTTGCCGAACCAGATCCAGTTGCGCGCCACCCACGGCAGGATCATCACCAGCGCCACGGGGATGATGACGGCCAGGGCGCGCCACCGGCGCTTGAGAGCGTATCGGATCATGACGTAGACCAGCGCCAGGAACGCCGTGTATTTCATGGCGTAACATGCGCCGGCCAACACACCGGCGAGCGCCGGCGGCGCGTCGATCTCGCACAAATAGAACAGCGCGAAGAGCGCGCAGGCCAAGGCCGCGTCGATGTAGGCGCTGGAGCCGTCCTTCATCATCACTGGGCTGAGCAGGACAAATAGCCCCGCCGCCGCACCGGCTTGCGGGAAGCCCGTGCGCTGGCCGTAGCGCAGCAGGAGCATCGGAAGGCAGAGCAGAAAGGCGCAATGCACCAGCGCCGCCGCCGAATGACGTCCGAACGCCCAGGCGTGCAGGAACAGCATCTCCACGCCCTGCGACAGGTTGGCGTACATGTTCGACGTGAGTTTCACGAAGCCGTGTGCCCTGTAATAGTGCGCGACCACTCCCAGGTGGTAGCCGCTGCCGTCGGGGCTCGTCTCCGGCGCCATGGCGTGAAGCACGCAAATCACCGCGAATATGCCGTACAGGCTCCAGTAGAGCCACGCCCACGTTCGCGGCAGGGCAGGCAGCCGATCGCCTTCGGGTTTGAAAGCTCCCAGCTTCCAGGCCGCCCCTATCGTGGCCGCGCCAGCGATCAGCAGTACGCCATCTCGCACCACTTGTAGCGAGGCCAGAAGGAACATCACCAGGCCCAGCAGCGCGCTCCCGGCGGCGAAGGCGAAAAGCGGGCGCTCTTCACGCCGGAATGGCGCTCTGAGCCGCTGGAGCAGCAGAGCGCCTAGCGAGTATGCCACCGCCACGGTGAACAGCGCCCCAAAGAGAATGGAGACCGCTTTCGGCATGGGCGCGTCTACTGCACGAAGCCGAGCCGGGTGATGATGAAGCCGCGCCGCGTGCCGTCATCGGGCGAAGTCCACATCTTGTCGATCGCCAATCGCACCAGCACCGGCCGGGCCGTTATCAGCCAGTCCGCGGGGACATCCTTCTCCCACTGCAGCTGCCCCGGCTTGAGGACCTCGATGGTCCCCAGCGGGTGCCCACTGACATGCACGGTGATCTTCACCGGCCCGGTCTGGTTGAAGGTGATGTCGGGGACAGTGATGTCGGCCAGCAGGCGCATGGCGCGCGTCACCGGCAGTTGGAACTGGAAGGTGGGGCACTGCATGGTCCAGCGCCAGGCGCCGTCGTGCAGTTCGGGGAGCACATCGCTGACCAAGTGATCCGGCGCGTGCGGCGAATTCATCGCCGTGAAGTGGCCCAGCCGCACGGGCTCGCGCAGTTCCAAAGGCTGCCGCCGCTCCGGCGGACGGTAGGGCTCCGGGTACTTCACACAGCCGCCCAACAGCATGCAGCACAGCGCCGGCCAGGCCCGTTTCATCACGCCGTCCTGTCCTTGGAATAACACAGGTCCGCAACGGGGCAGATTCCGCACTTGGGCTTGCGGGCTTCGCAGATCTCGCGCCCGAAGTAAATCACCTGGTGTGAGAACTGGATCCAGTGGCTTTGCGGCACCGCGCTCATCAGGTCGCGCTCGATCTTCACCGCGTCGGTCTCCCTGGTCATGTCCAGCCGGCCGCTGATCCGCGCCACGTGCGTATCCACCACCACGCCGCTGGCGATGCCGAACGAGGAGCCCAGCACCACGTTGGCCGTCTTGCGGGCCACGCCCGGCACGGTCAGGAGGCTCTCGATGGCGCGCGGGATCTCGCCGCGGAACTCGCCCAGGATCTTCTTCGCCGCGCCGATAATGCTCTTCGCCTTGTTATTGAAGAAGCCGGTGGAGTGAATGTCTCGCGCAAGCTCCTCCTGGCTCACCGCGGCGAAATCGGCGATCTCGGGGTACTTTGCGAATAGAGCCGGCGTCACCTTGTTCACCCGCTCGTCGGTGCATTGCGCGGAGAGGATGGTGGCCACCAGCAGCTGCCAGGCGTCCTTGTGATGGAGCGCGCAAACGGCCTTCGGATAGCGCTTGTCCAAAGCCTTCAGGATGCTCTCGACGCGCTGCTTTCGTTCAGCCGCGGTGCGCGGCCGCGTGGGTCTGCTCATAGCGGTTTCAGGGCTCGGAATTGCTCTAACATGGTAGCATTGCGCTTTCGCCTTCTCCTCGTTCTGGCCGCACTGGCAGCCTTCGGCGGCGCGCTGTGGGCGCCCTTCCAGTTTGACGATTTCTCGCTCCTGGCCGACCCCGTCCTGGATGCGCCGCAGGGCTGGCGTCACGCCTTCGAACTCCTCCAGACCAGGCCGCTGACCTTCCTTACTTTCTGGGCGAACGTGCAGGTTTCGCGCGAGCCCTGGACCTTCCATCTCCTCAGCCTGGCGCTGCACCTGATTGCGGTGTGGCTGGCAGCCGGAGTGCTGCGCGAGTTGCTCCCCGAACGCGCGGCGTGGCTCGCCGCGGCGCTCTTCGCCGTCCACCCGCTGCAGACTGAAGCCGTGGTCTACGTCTTCGCGCGCGCCACGCTGCTGGCCGCCGTGCTGTGCCTGTTGAGCCTTCAACTCTGGCTGCGGGGCCGGCGCTGGGCCGCCGCCGCCGCCTTCTGCTTCGCGCTGCTCGCCAAGGAGGAAGTGGCTGCATTCCCACTCGTGCTGGCGCTGCTGGAGTGGTCCACCAGCCGGAAGCGCGCTGCGGTGGCTCCGCTCTCGGCGATGCTGGCACTGGCCGCCGCCGGCGGCGCCCGTGCAGCCTGGGCTGCCTCTTCCATCGCCGGATCCGGCGCGGGCTCGCAGGCTGGCGTCACGTCGTTCGACTACTTCAGCTACCAGGGCGTCGCCATCCTGCGCTACCTCTGGCTGGCGCTCGCGCCGCTGGGTCTTACCGTGGACGCGGAGGTGCGGACCGCGCCTCTGGCCGCGGCTCTGGCCTGGGGCGTGATCAGCGTGGTGGCGATTCTCTGCTGGCGGGCATTCCGCGCGGCTCAGCCGGGTTTCTGGATCCTCGCCGGGCTCGTGCTGCTGCTGCCCAGTTCATCGGTCTTTCCCGCCGCCGACCTGGCCGCCGACCGCCGCATGTACCTTCCGCTTCTCTGTTTTGCCGCTGCCTTCGGACTCGTGCTGCGCCGCGCCAGCACGTGGCTGCTATGCGGCTATGCCGTCGCGCAAGATCCGCCCCAAAAGGCAGCTTGCGCGCATCCTTCCGCCCGGGGAGGCTATTCAACTACTGGAGGACGCCCGCCGCCTTGCGCCCGACGATGCTGAGGTGGCCAACGACCTGGGTATCGCCTATACGCGCGCGGGCAGTCCGGCTCAGGCACTGACCGAATTCGGCCGGGCGCTGGCACTGCACCCAGGTTCCGCCTCGGCGCTGCACAACCGCGGCCTGGCGCTGCTCCTGTTGGGACAGCGCGACGCGGCTGTTGCGGATTTCCGGCGCTCTCTCGAAAAGGACCCCTGCCTGTTCGACGCGCGCGTGAATCTCATCCGGCTCGGCGAGCCTCTGCCTTCAGCCGGGGTTTGCCGTTGGACGGCCGCCCAACAGCGGGCTATTTCGGCGCGGTGATCTCGAAGGCGACTTTCACAAACTGCCAGTCGGGCAATTCGTACACCTTCAGCTTGGTCTCCAGCGGCGACTCCATCTCCTTCATGCCGTAGGCCGGGATCGAGCCCACCTTGGCGTCGATCACAGCCAGGGGCGGGGCGCCGGGCTCGGAGGTGGTTTCCGACAGCGTCACGGCCAACTCAAGTCCGTTGAGCTCGGCCGGGGAGTGATTGATGATGGTGTAGCGCACCAGCGGCTTCTTGGAGCTGCTCTCCAGCAGACGGATTCCCACCACCTCGATGTGCTTGGCATAAGGGTGCGCGCCAGGCTCGTCCTTCTTCACTGCTGAGGTTTTGGGGGCCGTGGTGGGGCCATTCTTATTGGCGAGCAGCTTGTAGATGCCGAACAGCCCACCGCCGAGTACGGCGATGGTGAGCAGCAACACCAGCCAGCTGGGCAAGCCCTTCTTTTGCTCCATCAGCGTGTAGATAGGCTGCTGCGGAGGTGCGTATTGCGGCTGCGGCTGCTGCTGGTATGCCGGCGGCGGCGCATACTGCGGCTGCTGGGACGGCGGCGGCCCGGCAGGTTGCGGCTGTCCCGCCTGCTGGCGTCGCGCGGCGCACGCCGGGCACTCCGAATGGGAAGGCGGCACTTCACTGCCGCATTGGGGACAGATCCAGGTGAACATTGTGTACTTCTACTGTAGAGCAAATCCGCCGCACTCAGGCGATGCGGTAGCGTTCAATCTCCGTCGGGATGAGCTCGATGCCGAATCCCGGCGCGGTCCTCGGCTCCAGGTAACCGCCCGCCGGCTTCATCGGGTTGGCCAGCACGCTGTCGAACATCTTTACGCCGGAGGCGGCTAGAAAGTACTCGACGAAGATGGCGTTGGGCGTGGCCGCGCACAACTGCGAGTGGAAGTCCCAGTTGTAGTGCGGCGCCACCGGCACGTCGAGGGCGGCCGCCATGTGCGCCACCTTCAGCCATTCGCTCACGCCGCCCACCACCGTCACGTCCGGCTGCAGGATCTCCGCAGCGCGCATTTCCAGCAACTGCGCGAAGGCCCAGCGCGTGGCTTCCAGTTCGCCGGTCGCCACAGGGGTACGGATCGACTCGGCGATCTTCGCCATCGCCGTCAGGTTATCGGCCCGGACAGGCTCCTCGATCCAGTAGGGGGTATACTCTTCCAGGCGGTCCATCGCCGCAATCGCCTCCGGCGCACTCTTCCAGCCGCCATTGGCATCCAGCAGGATGTCCACGCCGTCGCCCAGCGCGCGCCGCACGGCGCCGATGCGCGCGGCGTCCTCCCGTGCGCTCATCCCGCCCACCTTCAGCTTCAGCGCGGTGAAGCCCTGCTCCACCACGGCGGAGGTTTCGCGGACCAGGTCGTCGAGCGACTGCCCTTCGCGATAGTAGCCGCCGGTAGCGTAGCAGCGCAGGCGGCGCGAATGGACGCCGAGCAGTTCCATCACCGGCATGCGCGCCGCTTTGCCGCGGATATCCCACAATGCGATGTCGATGGCGCTGATCGCCCGCAGCGCCGCGCCACGCCGGCCCGCCTGGATGGACTGCCTGTACATCTCCGCCCACAGCCGCTCGCTCTCCAGCGCGTCGGCGCCTTCCAGAATCGGCCGGAAGATCTGGTCCACCAGCGACACCATGGCTCGTGAGCCGTCGTAGCCCAGCGTGAAGCCCAGCCCGGAAAGGCCGTCTTCGGTGTGGATGGTGACGATCAGGTGGTCGCGATGCGTGATCAGGCGTACTGCGTCGGCCACCGGCTTCGGCAGCGGAATGGAGATGGCGATTGCTTCGACCCGCGTAATCTTCATGAGTTCACTCGCTACGATGATGTCATGGAATTCCTGCACAGGGCCAGACCGGGCGCCGCCAGCCTGGCGTTGCTCCCCGGCGCCTGGAATCCGCCCACGCGCGCCCACCTGGCCATGGCCAGCGCCGCGCTAGATTGGGCTGAGGACGCCGTGCTGGTGTTGCCGCGCGAGTTCCCGCACAAGGAGTTCGACGGCCCGGACCTCCGCCGGCGCGCGGAATGGCTTGAGTCTTGCGCCCGCGCCGAAGGTCTCTCCGCGGCCGTGACCAGCGGCGGGCTCTTCATCGATGTGGCGCGCGAATGCCGAGCCGCCACCGGCGCCGGCCGGATCTTCCTTGTCTGCGGCCGCGACGCCGCCGAGCGTATCGTCGGCTGGGACTATGGTCCGGATGACGACATCAGCAGGCAGTTAAAGGAGTTCGAGCTGCTCGTGGCTCCGCGCGGCGGGCCCTACGTTCCGCCGCCGGCGCTGGCGGCCCGCATCCACCCGCTGGCCCTTAGCGAAGACTGGCAGGATGTCTCTTCCAGCGCGGTTCGCGACTTGATCCGCAGACGCGAACCCTGGACGCACCTCACGCCTGCATGCATCGCCGGACTGATCGACCCGCGGACCTATTCCTGAGGGCCGTGCTCCAGGAACGCCCGCAGCCTGTGGCTGCGGCTCGGATGGCGCAGTTTACGCAGCGCCTTGGCTTCAATCTGACGGATGCGCTCCCTGGTCACCGCGAAGTGCTGCCCCACTTCTTCCAGCGTATGCTCGCTGCCGTCCTGCAGGCCGAAGCGCATCTTGATAATCTTCTCCTCGCGCGGGCTCAGCGTCTTCAGCACCTCTGCCGTCTGTTCGCGCAGGTTGAGATTGATGACGGCTTCCGACGGCGAGACCACGCGCTTGTCGATGATGAAGTCGCCCAAGTGCGACTCCTCTTCCTCGCCCACAGGTGTCTCCAGCGAGATGGGCTCCTGCGCGATGCGAAGAACCTTGCGCACCTTCGGCACGGAGAGGTCCAGGCGGCGCGCCAGTTCCTCGGTGGTCGCCTCGCGGCCCAACTCCTGCTGCAACTGCCGCTGCGTGCGCACCATCTTGTTGATGGTCTCGATCATGTGCACGGGAATCCGGATGGTTCTGGCCTGGTCGGCGATGGCGCGCGTGATCGCCTGGCGCACCCACCACGTGGCATACGTGGAGAACTTGTACCCGCGCAGATAATCAAACTTGTCGGCCGCCTTCATCAGGCCGATGTTGCCCTCCTGGATCAGGTCCAGGAAGTGCAAGCCGCGGTTGGTGTAACGCTTGGCGATGGAGACCACAAGCCGCAGGTTGGCCTCGATCAGTTGCTTCTTGGCTGAATCGGCCTCGGTCTCGCCGCGCTCGGCCATTGAGAGCGTCCGCCGCAACTCCGTCGCCGTGGCGCCGTATTCGCGTTCCAGGTCCAGCACACGCTGGCTGGCCGCCTTCATCTCCTTGCGGAATTCCCTCGCGGCCGCCGCGTCGTGGCGGTTGGCGCCCTCGGCCGACCGCTGCAGCGCCGCGATCGCCTTCTCGATGGGGCCGAACTGATCCACCGCCGAGCGAAGGCAGTTGGAGAGGCGGTGATAGGTGTATGAACTGAACTGGATCTTGCGGATCGCCCGCGAGATCCTCACCAGCGTACGCGCCAGCAGCCAGCGCGTCGAACGGTACTGCTTCGGCTTGGTGGAGCGCGGCGTCGCCGCCAGCTTCACTCTCACCTGCTGCGCCTTCTTCAGGTGCTTGGAGACCTCTTCCACCGCGGAGGTGAACTCGACGTTGTACTCCTCCAGTTCCTCATCGGTGGTGAGCAGGTCCGGCAGCGACAGTACGTCGCGCAGACTGGTGCGCCCGTCCTCCACCTCCTGTGCGATCTCCATCACCTCGCGGACAATCAGCGCCGAGCGCGACAGCGCCCGGATCACCAGCCTCTGCCCGTGCTCGATCCGCCGCGCCAGGTCGATTTCCCCCTCGCGCGTGAGCAGCGATACGGTGCCAATCTCGCGCAGGTACATCCGGACCGGATCGTTCGTTTTCTCCGAGATCCCCTGTGCTAGCTCCGCCTCGCCCAGCTCCTCCGCGTCTTCGCCTTTCTTGTCGGAGTCCAGCTTTGGCTCTTCCAGCAGGTCCACGCCCGCTTCGTCCAGACCGGCCAGCAGATCGTCCAGTTCCGGGCCCGAACTGATCTCCTCCGGCAGAACTTCACTGACGTCGTCATACAGGACGTAGCCCTTCTCTTTACCCATCTCGATGAGTTTCTGAAAACGGCTATATCGTTCTTCCGATGCCACTGAAACCCTCGCCTGGAGACCCCTCGATCCTCAACTTCTCACTCATGGTACAACAGCACACCTGCCCCATAGGGCTAGCCTTCGCGCTCCAGCGCGAGCAGTTGTTGGTTCATTCGCAACGCCTCCTCCAGGTTGCCCGATCTCTCCGCATCCTGCATCCGCTTGCGCAGTTCATCGCGCTTGGATGACCGCTCCACCATCGCGAGTTTTCGCACGCACGCCACCGCCTGCTCCGTCGTGTAGTCCTTGCTGAGCGTCTCATCGGAGAAAAGCAGAGAAACCAATAGGGCCCTATCCGGCTCAGATAGCCTGGACTCCAGCCCCCCGAAGCTCGGTGTCTCGCCGGCGTCGGTCATCTTCACAATCGCTTCGAACACGCCCCGTGCCCGCAGCCGTTCCACCACGCTCGATTGACGCAAGACCGGCAGAATCTCCAAGCGCGCGTCCGGATCTTCCAGCAGAGCGTGAAGCAGGATCATCTCCTTCGGATCCAGGAACACTTCCTCGCGCCGCGTCACCTTGCCGCGCTTCTCCGCCGCGGCCCGGCGGAATTCGTCCAGCACCACGCCAGCATCCATCTTGAGGTAGTCGGCCACGTCGTTGGCCACGGCCAGGCGGTCCAGACGGTCCGGCATCTTCTGGATCGACGGAAGCAGGAACTTGAACGCTTCCACGCGGCCCTCGGGCGTCTTGAGGTCGAACCTCGCCCTCGCCCTGTCGCCCAGCCAGTGGAAGTAACCGCGGGCGGCGCGCAACGCCTCCAGGTAGGCGTCCGCACCGGATTCTTTGATGTATTCGTCCGGGTCGAGGCCTCCGGAAAGCTGCAACACCTTCATGTGAAGGCCTTCTTCGAGCAGGATGGGGACCGACTTCTCGGTGGCGTTCATCCCGGCCTTGTCCGGGTCGAAGTTCACCACCACATCGGAGGCGTGGCGCCGCAGACTTCGCGCCTGGAAGTTGGTGAGAGCCGTCCCGCAGGTTGCCACCACGTTTTTCACCCCGGCCGCATAGACGCCGATCACGTCCATGTAGCCCTCCACCAGCACGCTGAAGCCGGCCTCCTGCACCGCCTTGCGCGCCCGGTTGAGGTTGTACAGCACGTGGCTCTTGACGTAGATCGCCGTCTCCGACGAGTTCAGGTACTTCGGCTCGTCGCCTTCGGCCAGCGCGCGCCCGCCGAAAGCGATGATCTTTCCGGACTCGGAATGAATCGGGAACATCAGGCGCCCTCGGAAGCGGTCGAAGAATCCGCTGCCGTCGGTGCGGCGCAGTACCAGGCCGCTGGCCTCCATCTCTTCGCCGGAAAACCCCTGCTTCTCGAAGAGCCGCGCCAGCATCTGGCCGCCGCGGTCGGAGAGCCCCAGCCCAAACTCCTCGGCCGTCGCTTGCGACAAGCCCCGCCTTTGCAGGTACGCACGCGCTTCCTGCCCGGCGCCGGAGAACAGCAACTCCCTGAAGGCCTTGGCGGCCGATTCGTGCATCTCGTAGACGCCGCCTCGCTTCTTGGCCTCTTCGTCGCTGAGATCGTTTCTCTTGGGCAGCGGGATGCCATGGCGCTCGGCCAGGTAGCGTAGGGCCTCCCAGAAGGTGAGCCGCTCGATCTCCATCACGAACTTAATGACGTCGCCGCCGGCCCCGCAGCCGAAGCACTTGTAGAACTGGTGCGTCGAGTGCACCGAAAACGAACCCGTCTTCTCCGTGTGGAACGGGCACAGCCCCACCCAGCGCGGCCCCGCGCCCACGCGCTTCAGGCGCACGTATTCGCCCACCACGTGGACGATATCCACCGACGACTTCAGGTGTTCGACGAATTCCATGCGTCCCTCAGGCCCCGTCGCCGCCGCGGCGCGCGCGGTAATCCCCCCTGCTGAAGTACTTCTCCAGCCAGCAGTACAGCGCGATGAAAAGGTACCGGCTGCCCATCTCCTTGATCTTCAGCTTCGACACGCCGGAACGCCGGTTGCGCCACGTGATCGGAGTCACCGTCCAACTGTAGCCCCGCACGATGGTCTTCAACGGCAGCTCCACCGTCAGGTTGAAGTGCGGCGAAAGGAACGGCCGGCAGCCTTCAATCACCGTGCGCCGGTAGGCTTTAAACGCGTTCGTCGTGTCGTTCAGCGGGATGTGGAACAGCACGCGCAGGAAGAAGTTCGCTATGCGGTTCATCAACAGCTTGTGCGGCGGATAGTCGATCACTCCGCCGCCGCGGATGAAGCGCGAGCCGAACACCGCGTCCCACCCCTCGTTCAGAATCTGCCAGTACCTCACCACGTCGCGGCAATCGTCCGACTCGTCCGCCATCATCACCACCACCGCATCGCCCGCGATGTGGTCGAAGCCCAGCGTAATCGCCCGCCCGAAGCCGTGCGCACCAGTATTCTGGACGCGTTTCAACGCAGGGATCCTGCTCTCCACCTCTCCCAGAACGGCCCAGGTGCGGTCCGTACTGCCGTCGTCCACCACGACGATTTCGTGCTCGATCGCGTTCAGCCGCAGTTCCACGTCCAGGTGCTCCACGGTCCGGCCGATGCAGCCCTCTTCGTCCCGAGCCGGGATGACCACCGACAGCAACCGCAGCGGCTCGCTGTGTTCCGGGGGCCGTGGCTTCACAGCCCGCTCCGTTCCAGCCACTCCGGGTGGCCTTCGGCGTGGCGGGCGATCTCCTCCAGCAGCGTCGAGATCCGTGTATCCGGCTGCCAGCCGAATGCACCTGCCGCCATCGCGTTGTCCATCACCATCCACGGGATGTCATAGGGCCTGGGTGCATCGTCACTGCCGGCGGCGTGCGTGCCGAAGCGCTGGTCGCACCAGGCATGCAGTTCCGCCAGGGATAGGGCGTTCTCCGCACCGCCCCCGGCCGTCACCACCCGGGGCGCGGAGGCATCTGCGCATTTCATCTGCGCCAGCAGCAGCCCGGCCAGATCGCGCGGATGGAAGGCGTCCCGAACCTGCAAACCCGCGCCTCCAAAGCCGATGAAGCGCAACGCGCGCCGCCGCAGGTGGGCGTTGATCCAGTATGCGAAGATCCCCTGGTCCGGCGTGCCGAACTGGCCCGCGCCGGCCAGCACGCCGCAGCGGGTGATCCATACCGGAAAGCCGAACGCCTGCCCGTACTCTAGCGCCAGTGTCTCCGATGCCAGCTTTGTCGCCCCGTAGAGCGACACCGGCGGCATGGTAGAGAACTCCGCCGTGATGCCGCGCGGCGAGATGCCCGCCGGCATCGGCTGCGAATCGTCAAGCAGGAAGCGCTTCCCCTCGACACGCAGCGGCAGCGCGGCCAGCGCCGGGATGGAATAGACCCTGCTGCTGCTCAGCAGCAGTAAACCCGCGGCGTGCTGTTTGGCGTACTCCAACACGTTCCCCATCGCCCCCAGGTTGTGCTCGAACAACTGCCTGCTGGTGGCCTTTCCGCTTACGCCGGCGAGCACGCTCGGATTGGCCGCCGCGTCGATCACCCAGTCACAGGCCGGCAACTGCGCCCAGTCGCTGGCCATGCGGATGTCACCGTGCACGAATTCCACGCCCATCCGGCGTAGCCGCCCGCGATTGCTCTCCGACCCCGGCCGCATCAGGTTGTCGATGCCGCAAATGCAGAGGCCCTCCACCCGCTCCAGCAGGCTTTCGGCCAGCGCGCTGCCCGCGAAACCGCAGATGCCCGTGATCAGGATCCTCATACGGTTCGCGTCCTCAACCTCTCCATCCAACTGCCGGCGATCTCCTCGACGATGCCATTGAGCGGCCGCCGCACTTCCCAGTCAGGATAGTGGCGCCGCATCTTCCTTAGGTCGCTGTAGTAGCAGATGTGGTCGCCGATGCGGTTCTCTTCCACATACCGCCACTGCATCTTCTTTCCGCACGCCTCCTCGGCCAGAGCGAACGCCTCCAGCACCGAACAGGCGTTCTGCTTGCCGCCGCCCAGGTTGTAGACCTCGGCGGCGCGCGGCGCTTTCCAGAACTCGTACATGAATCGGGCCACGTCCTCGGAGTGAATATTGTCGCGCACCTGCTTGCCCTTGTACCCGTACACGCGGTACTCGCGCCCTTCGGCGCAGCACTTCACCAGGTAGCTTAGAAAGCCGTGTAACTCCACGCCGGAATGATTCGGGCCCGTCAGGCAGCCGCCGCGCAGGCAGCAGGTGGGCATGTTGAAGTAGCGTCCGTATTCCTGCACCATTACGTCGCCGGCCACCTTGGAAGCGCCAAACAGCGAGTGCTTGCTCTGGTCTATCGGGAAGTCCTCGGCGATCCCTTCGCTGTAGGCGTCGTCGTTGTAGTCCCAGCGCGTCTCCAACTCCTTCAAGGCGATCGTATTCGGCCGGTCCCCGTACACCTTATTGGTCGACATGTGGATGAACGGCGATTCCGGGCAGTACTGCCGCGCAGCTTCCAGCATGTGCAGCGTTCCCAGTGCGTTCACCTCGAAATCGAGAAACGGAATGGCCGCCGCGCGATCGTGCGACGGTTGCGCCGCCGCGTGGATGATCAGGTCGGGCCGCACCTCAGCCACGAACGGCAGCAAAGCGTCGCGGTCGCGAATGTCGATCGAGGCGTGCCGGTAACCGCGTATCTCGCGCTCGAGCCGCTCCAGCACCCAGCTTGTGTCTCCTTCGGGTCCGAAGAACACGGCACGATGGTTGCTGTCGATGCCGGTCACGGCAAAGCCTTGGCGCGCGAAGAAGACTGCCACCTCCGACCCGATCAGGCCGCAGGAACCGGTCACCAGAACTTTCCGACCGCCCATCTCTCTCCTCCAAACGAAGATAAGTTCTCTCTCATCATGCAACGCCCGCCCACCGCCGCG
>JACRKW010000255.1 GCA_016215215.1 Acidobacteriota bacterium | reverse complement strand
TGATTGAGGCGGTCGGCCTCCGGAAACTGACAACCCTCCGGCTCGTCCCAGGTCCGCGGATGAACAGGACTGACGGCGACAACCACGTCCAAGACATGTAGGGAGACGTTGGCTGCCAATCGCCCCTGAAGGCCTCCCCGCGACGAAGCCGTCGCCCGCCTGAGTCCGCGAGCCGGTTAGCCCAGCTCGGACCCACGGAAGAACCAGCTCAGCTCGATCCCGGCGTTTTCCACCGAGTCCGACCCGTGGCTGGCGTTGCGACCGATGTTGGTTCCGTACAGCTTGCGCACCGTGCCGGGCGCGGCATTGTCAGGATTGGTCGAGCCCATCACCTCGCGCCACTTTGCCACCGCGTCCTCGCGCTCCAGAGCCAGCAGCACCACCGGCGCTTCGGTCATGAACTCGATCAGCTCGGCGAAGAAGCCCTTGCCTTTGTGGACGGCGTAGAAGCCTTCGGCTACCGGGCGCGTCAGGTGCTCGCGGCGCATGGCCAGGATCCTGAACCCGGCCTCTTCGATCATGGCGATAATGTGCCCGGTGTGGCCGGCAGCCACGGCGTCCGGCTTGATAATGGCGAAAGTACGTTCCATAAGCTCCTACAGTTTCAATGCGGACTTGATCTTGCCGCCCATTTCGGCCGGCGACTGGCACATCAGAATGCCGGCGTCGGCCATAGCGGCCATCTTGTCGCTGGCTTTGCCCGACCCGCCGGAGATGATGGCCCCGGCGTGGCCCATGCGGCGGCCGGGAGGCGCGGTCTGTCCGGCGATGAAGCCCACCACCGGTTTGCGCACGTGCTGCTTCACATACGCCGCGGCCAGCTCCTCGGCGTTGCCGCCGATCTCGCCGATCATCACGATGGCGTCGGTGTCCGGATCCTCGTTAAACAGCCGCACCGCGTCGATGTGCGTCGTTCCGATGATGGGATCGCCGCCGATGCCGATGCAGGTGGATTGCCCGATACCCAGCTCGCTGAGCTGCCCCACGGCCTCATAGGTCAGCGTGCCGGAGCGCGACACCACGCCCACCCGGCCGGGCTTGTGAATCGCCCCCGGCATGATGCCGATCTTGCACTCGCCCGGCGTGATGATGCCCGGGCAGTTCGGCCCAATCAGCCGCGTGGCGGGCCTGGACTGCAGATACTGCCAGGCCCGGACCATGTCCAGAGCCGGTATGCCCTCGGTGATGCAGACCACCAGCGGGAGGCCCGCATCGGCCGCCTCCATCACCGCCTCGGCGGCATAGGCGGGCGGAACGAAAATCACGCTGGCGTTCGCGCCGGTGGCCTTTACAGCTTCGGCCACGGTGTCGAACACCGGCCGGTCCAGGTGCGTTGTGCCGCCCTTGCCCGGCGTCACTCCGCCCACCACGTTGCTGCCGTAGGCGATTGCCTGCGTGGCGTGAAATGTCCCTTCCTTGCCCGTGAAGCCCTGCACCAGCAGGCGCGTGTGTTTGTTGACGAGTACGCTCATGGTGAATCCCTGTTTCCTTACCGCGCGAGCGCGACCACTTTCTCCGCGGCGTCTTTCATGCCGTCGGCCACCGTGAAGTTCAGTCCGGACTCCCGCAGGATCCGCCGCCCTTCCTCCACGTTGGTGCCTTCCATGCGGATCACCAGGGGCAGGCTCATCCCCAGCTCGCGCGAGGCGTCCACCACGCCGGCGGCCAGCGTGTCGCAGCGCAGGATGCCGCCGAAGATATTGATCAACACCGCCTTGACGCTCTTGTCGTCCATCAGGATGCGGAAGGCGTTGCGGATCTGCTCCTTGTTGGCCCCGCCGCCCACGTCCAGGAAGTTCGCCGGGCTGCCGCCGGCATACTTGATGATGTCCATCGTCGCCATGGCCAGGCCCGCGCCGTTCACCATGCAGCCCACCGTGCCGTCGAGCTTGATGTAGTTCAAATCGAACTTGGAGGCCTCCACTTCCAGCGGGTCCTCTTCGTTCAGGTCCCTCAACTCGGCCAGGTCCTTGTGGCGGAACAGGGCGTTGTCGTCGAAGTTGATCTTGGCGTCCAGCGCAACAATGCGGCCGTCTTCGGCCAGCACCAGCGGGTTGATCTCCGCCAGCGACGCGTCGGTCTCCACATACGCCTTTGCCAGCGCCATCATCGCCTTCACCGCGCCGCCGACGCTGGCCGCCGGGATGCCGATGCCGAAGGCCAGTTTGCGCGCCTGCCAGGAGAGCAGCCCGCCTGCGGGGTCGAAGGCTTCCTTCAGAATCAACTCAGGCGTGGTCGCGGCCACGTGCTCGATGTCCATACCGCCGGCCGCCGAGGCCATCATCACCAGCTTGCCCTGCGCGCGATCCAGCACGATGCCGAGGTAGAGTTCCTTGGCGATGGGCAGCGTCTCTTCCACCAGCAGGCGCTCAACCACGCGGCCCTCCGGCCCCGTCTGGTGCGTCACCAGCGTCATGCCCAGGATCTTGGACGCCATCTCGGCCGCCTCGGCCGCATTGGCAGCCAGCTTCACGCCGCCGCCCTTGCCGCGGCCGCCGGCATGGATCTGGGCCTTGACCACCACGCGCCCGCCCAGCTCTTCAGCCACCTGACGCGCTTCATCGACGGAAAGCGCAACCCGGCCTCGCGGCACAGGGACGCCGTATTTGGCCAGGATTGCCTTGGCCTGGTACTCGTGAATTTTCATAGTAGGAATCCGCTTGTGGTAGGCTCGGTGAAAGCCTCGAAACCCATAATAACATGCCGTTTCTGCCGTTTCTGCACCGTTTGATGAATAGGGAGAGTCTGCCCTCCGCCGACGCCCGGCAGGCCATGCGCGCGATCCTCGACGGCGAGGCCTCTACGGCCCAAATCGCGGCTTTCGCCGCGGCTCTGCGTGTCAAGGGTGAAACCGCGGACGAGATCCTCGGCATGGCCCAGGCCATGCGAGAGAGCGCCGTCGCCATCGATCACGGCATCACGGACCGCCCCGTGCTCGACACCTGCGGCACCGGCGGCGACAATCTCGGCACGCTCAACGTCTCCACCGTCGCCGCCATCGTCATCGCCGCCTGCGGCGTGCCTGTGGCGAAGCACGGCAACCGCTCGGCGTCGTCTCAGTGCGGCAGCGCCGATCTGCTGGAAGCCCTCGGCGTCAAGCTGCTCTCCGACCCTGCGCTGATCGCCCGCTCCATCCGCGAAGTGGGCTTCGGCTTCCTCTTCGCACCGGCCCTGCACCCGGCTATGAAACACGCCGCCGCCGCGCGCGCCGAACTCAAGACACGGACCGCGTTCAACCTCCTCGGTCCGCTCACCAACCCGGCCGGCGCCACCGCCCAATTGGTTGGCGCGCCTTCACTCCAGGCCGCCGAGTTGATGGCCGTGACGCTCTCTTCCCTCGGCCTGCCACGCGGCTACGTCGTCCACGGCCACGACGGACTGGACGAGATCTCCACCACCGCTCCCACACACCTGTTCGCGGTCCTGAGCGGCGCCATCGACCACCGCGAGATCACGCCTGAGGACTTCGGCGTCCCGCGAACCACCCTCGCGGACCTCCGCGGCGGCGATGTCGCCACCAATCGCGACCTCGCCCGCGCCGTGCTCGATGGCGCCGCCGGTCCCCACCGCGATATCGTGCTCGTCAACGCCGCCGCCGGCCTCACCCTGGCCGGCGCCGCTCCCGGCTTCCTCCAAGCCATGGCCCTGGCCGCTGGGGCGATCGACTCCGGCGCCGCCCGAGGCAAGCTGGCCGAACTGGTTGAGTTCACCCGTAGGGCTTGACCAAGTTCACTGCGTGGGGGCTGGCGGCTCCCAGAGCTCGATCTTGTTGCCGTCGCCGTCGTAGATCCAGGCAAACCGACCGTACTCGCAGTCCTCGCGCTTGGGATCGACTTGGACGCCCTCGTCGCTAAGCCGGGCGAGCAGGTCGTCCAGGTCCTCGACGATATAGTTGATCATCACCGGCCCGCTCATGTAGTTCGAGGCGGCGGGGAAGATGCTCCACACAGTCATGTGGTCGTGCGCGGGCTCTGTCGCCGATTTCCAATGGAACATCGCTCCACCTTCGCCTTCGGACTTGATGGCGAGGTGCTTTTCGTACCAACCGCGCAATGCGGTTGGATCTGCTGACTTGAAGAACACTCCACCAATTCCGACGATGCGTCCGGGCATGGTTTTACACTCGTTTGGCTTCGAAGTCGCTGCAATCGGGCCGTTGGTGGATGTTACCAAATCTGGACGTTATCGGCCAGATTGCGCGGAAACCCGGGATGGCGCGCCCATTCACTCCACCGCGATCTCGTACGGCGGAATCGTTACAGCCTTGCCCGATGCCAGCCGCACCGTCGCCGTCTCATCGCCGAAGTTCAGCAGCATCAGCTTGCCGTTCTCCAGTACGCTCCAGAAGACGCTGTCCGGCT
>JACRKW010000254.1 GCA_016215215.1 Acidobacteriota bacterium | reverse complement strand
AGGCGGAGATCGCCCTTGCGGGCAGCGAGAGGGCTGGCTCCGGCGAGCAAGCCTTCGGCGAGTTCTACGGCCAGCGGAAGATCGCGGGCCGGAACGATGGAGTCCGTGGAGTAGTAGGGCTTGGAGAAGCCCGCTAGAGTGGCCGTCAACGGGCTCAAATTCTGGACATAACCGGCGAGGGGGGCGCGGAGAGCGGCGTCGTACTGCGCTGCGACGAACTCGACGGTTTCGACGGCGAGGGCGTGGAGCGGCCCTTTTGCTGCGACGCCGGCAAGCGAGAGCTTCTCCGACTGGGCGCGGAGAGAGCGGATGCGATCGGGAAGCTTGGGGTCGAGGATCAGGTCGCGCGCGGCAGAGACGAGAACGTGAGAATCATTGTCGATCAGTTCGTACTGGACGGCGTAGTCGCCGGGGGTCAGCCCGGCGGTGGGGAGGGAGAACTCGCGCGCCTCGAGCGTATCGAGCTTATCGAGCTTGGGCGCGTACACGGGCTTGCCGGCGGGGTCAAGGAGCGTGATACGGATGGAAAGAGCGTCTCTCAGGGGCCTATCCAAAACGAAGGTGGGCGACAGGCGCGGGTGGATGACGGCGCCGGGCTGGGCGATGCGCCGGTCGAGTTGGAACTGGAGCGACGAGGCAGCTTCGAGCCAATCGCCCGGAGTTCGGCCCTTGTACACGGCGAGCGCGCGGCCCCACATACGGTAGGCGGCGTTGAGATTGTTGGCAGCCAGGAGATTACCGGCGAGTTCGACCAACGGCAACACAGCATCGAAGCGCTTGCCCGCCGCGCGAGCCTGGTTGACGGCGCCGCGGCTGAGCAGGTACATCATCAGCGCGTCGTTGTGATCAGCGTCGGCGATGTAATGGCCTTCCAGCGAAGTCCAGGTCTCCGGCTTGGCGGTAAGTTGCGCAGTGGCGCATGGAGCAAGCAGCAAGAGGGCGAGGAACCAGCGCATGGCAGAGATTATCCCGCACCAGCCGGGCCGGCGCATAGCTGTAATACACTCATTCTGATCGCCATGAAGCAGACACTCTCCCTCCTCCTTACCATGCTGATGGCCGCGCCGGCGCCTGCGCCGGCCCAGCAGCCGGTCCCCAAGAAGCAGCCCCTGACGGTGGATTGGATCATGCGCGGACCGGAACTGTATGGCTACGCTCCGCGGGCGATCCGCTGGTCTGGCGACGGACAGCAGGTGTACTTCCAATGGAAGCAGGCGTCCGACGCGGTGGAGAAGGACTACGAGACATGGGTGGTGAACCGCGACGGCTCGGGGTTGAAAAGGTTGACCGACGAGGAGGCGCGGCTGGCCCCGCCGGCGGGCGGATTCGGCCCGGCCGTCAGCGAGAGTCGGGACGAACGCTACTGGGTCTACAGCGACAGAGGAGACATCGTAATCCTCGACCGGAAGAGTGGCAAGCGGCGGCAGGTGACCAAGACCTCAGAGGCGGAATCGAATCCGCAGTTCACCAGGGACGGCAGGAGGATCGCGTTCGTCCGCGGGGGCAATCTCTACACGCTGTCGCTGGAAGACGGCTCGATGGAGCAACTCACCGACATCCGCGCGGCGAGCGCCACAGCGGCTCCGGCGGGGCCTCCGGCGGGTTTTGGCGGCGGTGGAGGCGGCGGGTTCCGCGGAGGCGGAGGGGGCGCGGCCCAGTCGGCGCAGAGCGGCGCGGCCGAGCGGCGCGGTTCGGAGAGCCAGGAGGCTCTCAAGAAAGAGGAGCGGGCTTTGCTGGAGGTGGTGGAGCGCCGGGCGAAGAAGCGCGAGGATGACGAGGCGAAGCGGAAGAAGGAGGAATCGCGCAGGCCGTGGAACCTGGTGCAGCGGCAGAACGTGGGCAACATGTCACTGTCGCCGGACGAGACGTTCGTGCTGGCCTCGGTGATGGAGCAGGCCGCCGATGCGAAGACAACCGTGGTGCCGAACTATGTGTCGGAATCAGCCTATACGGAGACCATTCCCTCGCGTACCAACGTGGGCGACTCGCAGGGCCGGGCGCGTATGGCAATGGTGAACGTCAAGACGGGCGCGGTGACATGGCTGGATCACGGCCAGAAGGAGAGGGTGGGCGACAAGGACGTGGATCGGCAGGTGTCGCTGACCAGTGCTCAATGGTCCGAGGACGGCTCAAGGCTAGCCTTGATGGGCAGGTCGGCTGACAACAAGGACCGCTGGGTCTTCGCCGTCGACCTGGCGACGGGCAAGTTGAAGCCACTATTTCAGGAGCACAACGACGCCTGGATCGGCGGCCCCGGCAACAACCGCCTGGGCTGGCTGGCGGACAACCGCACCCTGTGGTTCCAGAGCGAGCGCGACGGCTGGTCGCACATCTACACGGTGGCCTGGGAGGGCGGCGAACCGAAACAGTTGACCAGCGGCAAATGGGAGGTGGAGACGGCCACACTGACGCAGGACAAGTCGCGCTTCCTGCTGACCACAAGCGAGGAGAGCCATGCCGAACGGCACCTCTACTGGATGTCGGCATCGGGCGGCGCCCGAACGAAGCTCACTTCACAGCCGGGCGACTACGTCGCGGCGCTCTCGCCGGATGAAAAGGCCATTGCGGTGATCTACAGCTTCACCAACCGGCCTCCGGAGCTTTATCTGATGGATGCGCAGCCGGGAGCGAAGATGACGCGCGTCACCACGTCGCCTTCGGCGGAGCTGGCGAGCTACGCCTGGCAGGACGCGCCTATCGTGCAGATTCCGGCGCGCGACGGGGCCATGATCGCCGGCCGGCTGTACAAGCCGGCGGGTTGGAAGAAGGGCGGGCCTGCGGTGCTGTTCGTGCACGGCGCCGGCTATCTGCAAAACGTGACCCGGGGCTGGTCGAGTTACGGGCATGAGTACCTGTTCCACCACCTGCTGATGGAGCGAGGATACACGGTGCTCGACATCGACTACAGGGGATCGGCGGGATACGGGCGCGACTGGCGCACTGGTATTTACCGCCACATGGGCGGCAAGGACCTGGACGACCACGTGGACGCCGTCCGCTGGCTGGTGAAGGAGCATGGCGTGGACACACGGCGAGTGGGGCTCTACGGAGGTTCCTACGGCGGGTTCATCACTCTGATGGCCATGTTCACGCAGCCCGACGTCTTCGCCGCCGGTGCGGCGCTGCGTCCTGTGACCGACTGGGCGCATTACAACCACGGATACACGGCCAACATCTTGAACCTGCCGCAAAAGGACAAAGAGGCCTACCAGCGCAGTTCGCCGATCTACCATGCCGCAGGACTGAAGGGCGCGCTGCTGATCTGCCACGGCGTGGTGGACGTGAACGTGCACTTTCAGGACACGGTGCGGCTGGTGCAGAAGCTGATCGAGCTGCGGAAGGAGAACTGGGAAGCGGCCATGTATCCGGTGGAGGATCACAGCTTCGTGCAGGCGTCGAGCTGGGCCGACGAGTACAAGCGGATTCTGAAGCTGTTCGAGACGAATCTGAAATAGGCGCGCGGGAGGAGACCCGCTTGCTGACACGCGCGGCTCTGTAGCGCGTGGCCTTACGCCGGAAGAACGGCGCCGAAGAAGCTGAGGAACTCGTCGCTGCCCCACAGGCCGGCAACCAGGTGGTACCCGGCTCGCAATTCGAGGCGGGCCTGGAATTCGTCTCCAAACTCCTCCGACTTCATATAGAACGTGCCGTCGTCCTGGCGCAAGAGTTCAATGCCGCACTCCTCAGGTGTTTTGCCGTCCACAGGCCATTCGAAGAAGATTCGATCCGGGCTGACCTCGACGCGGCCCAAGGGCTGCGTGTGCCAGCGGGAGACGGTGGACTCGACAAGCGCAAAGTCGTCGGAGTAGTAGACGATAGGTTCCCGGGGATTGTCGAGCCAGCCGGACTCGAACGCGCCGGCGAGAAAGCGTAGGCGGAGTTCGTCGAAGGGCCGCGTGGGGCCGTCGGCCGTCGGCAACTCCTGCGGGAGGCTTTCGAGCTCGGCAGCCAGCGCTGCGAGGTCGGGGCTCAACGGAAAAGTGACGCTCAGCACGGGCTGGCGGAAGTCGCGATCCTCCCATTCCTGCTTCTCTTCGTCCCATTCGAGCCACGTCTCCTGCGGCGCGTTGTCGTAGTTCATCAGCGCGGCGGTGAAGCCCCAACTGCCTTCGTGACGCACGACGCGGCCGAAGTAGAGGCGCGGCTGAAGCGCCGGATCGGAGTAGACGGACGGGTTGCGGGCGCACTGAACGGCGACCAGCGATCCGGCAGGAGGCAATTCCACCATGGTGCTCCTATTCTAGTCGGGTGGCAGGCCGCGCCAGAACCCGGCGATATCCGGCGCAAGCGGCGCCTCGAAGCGCAGCGGCCCGCCGAGCAGGTGGAAGACCAGTTCGGAGGCGTGAAGAGCTTGCCGGTGCATGGGCAGCATTTCGGGGAGACGGCCGGTGAAACCGTCCCGGATGAAATCGAGGAAGAGGGTCTCGTCGGGGCCATACAGCTTGTCGGCGGCAACGGGATGGCCGAGCCAGGCGGCGTGGACGCGAATCTGGTGGAGCCGGCCGGACTCGGGCTGGATGCGGGCCAGCGTGTAGCCGGCGCGGGTCTCCAGCGGCGTGAAGTGCGTGCGGGCGGGCTGGCCGTCCGCGCGGACGGCTTGCTTGAGATAGACGGCCGAGCCGGTGGCGCGGCCGATGGGCTGATCGACGACGACGGCCTCGCGCAGTTCGCCGCAGAGGATGGAAGTGTAACTTTTCGCAACGCGTCTGTTCTGGATGGCGCACTGGAGGAGTGAACCGGTCGAATGGTTCTTGGCCAAGACCACGACACCGCTGGTCTCGCGGTCCAGGCGGGAGGGCATGTGCAGGACCGGCAGGCCGGTCAGCTCGCGGCAGGCGCCGATCAAACTCGACCAGGGGCCGTGTTTGCAGGGGTGGCAGACCACCAGCCCGGGCTTGTTGACGGCCAGCAAGTCGTCGTTTTCATCGATAATCCAGGAGCGAAGCTCAGTCTCAGTGATGAGCCAGCCCCAGTCTGTGTGCGGCACTCCCTTTCAGTCTGGGGGGTGGCCGGCCCAGCCCGCAAGCGGTGTAGACTCCTCTGTACGATCTTCCTCCTGCTTGGTATTGTGGAGGCGTTTGCAGTATTGCAGTGGGAGTTTTGCATGCGGTTTGTAACAAAGTTGAACTCGATGATTCGCGGCGGAGCCGCAACGGCTCGGCCCCGAAGCGATTCGAGACCGTGCCGGTTACTTCACTTCGCGCTGGCGGCAGTGTTGTCGATTGGTGTTCTGGCGGCACAGCGGGCGGAAGAGTCCTGGGACAACTTGGGCACGCTCGAGGCGGGTCAGAAGATACGGCTCATACGGACGAATCTCAAGCCGGTAGAGGGGTCCTTTTCCGAGTTTTCGAAAGATGCCATCGTCCTGCGGGTCCTTTTCCGAGTTTTCGAAAGATGCCATCGTACTGCGGGCGGAAGGCGGCCAGATGAGCGTCGCGCGCGCGGAAGTGTTTCGCGTCACGCTGCAGGAGCGATCCAATCGTCTGCGGAACTCGCTCATCGGCATGGCGATTGGGGCCGGCGCGGGATTGGCGGTAGGAGCGGCGATTGACAGCAGCGCGTCAGAGAGCGGCGAGAATCTCGGCAAGACCATTTTCACGCCCATCGGGCTTGGCGTGGGGGCGGGGTTGGGCGCGGCCACAGGGGGCTTCCCTACCGTCTATCGCGGCAAACTCCCCAAGCGGTAAGCCGCCAGCCGCCTTGGCCGGGTGGGGCCCCCTCTTAGGCCCTATATACTAGCGCCTAGGAAGGTGCCCCCCATGACCCTACACAGCCGGCGCGGCTTTCTCGCAACCGCTGCTGCGATTCAAGCGCCGCGCGATTGGAGCGGCAAGAGTCCGGTTCGGTATCCCGACCCCGACGTTGTCGTCTTGGACAAGCGTTTCTCCCGGTACAAGGTCGGGAACACGCCCATTCAGCGGCTGTACACGGGGGCGCTGTGGGCTGAAGGCACGGCTTGGAGCGGCGCCGGCCGGTACTTAGTCTGGAGCGACATCCCCAACAACAGGCAGCACCGCTGGATGGAGGAGGACGGCCACGTCAGCACCTTCCGCCAGCCGTCCGGCCACAGCAACGGCAACACTTTCGACTATGAGGGCCGCCAGATCTCCTGCGAGCACGGCAACAGGCGTGTGGTGCGGTATGAGACAAACGGAAGCGTCACGGTGCTGGCCGACAAGTGGCAGGGCAAGCCGTTCAACGCCCCGAACGACGCGGTTGTACATCCTGACGGCTCAATCTGGTTCACCGACCCCGGTTACGGCAGCCTGGGTAACTACGAGGGATTCAAGGGCCCACTAGAGTTGAAGGAGGCCGTCTACCGCCTGGACACAAAGACCGGCAAGCTGGAGATGGTCACCGACGCCCTGTTCAAGCCGAACGGGCTGTGCTTTTCCCCCGATTACAAGCTGCTCTATATCGCCGAGACGGGATCGTCCCACTATCCGCAGGCGCCGAAGAACATCCAGGTGTTCGACGTGGTAGACGGCCGCGCGCTGCGCAAGGGCCGTCACGTCATCTCCATGGAGCTCGCCGGTAAGGGGACGGGCGTGGCCGACGGCATTCGCGCCGACATGGACGGCAACATCTGGGCCGCTGCGGGCTGGGTGGGTGAGGGCTACGACGGCGTTCACATCTTTGCACCCAGCGGGGAACGCATCGGTATGATCCTGCTGCCAGAGATCTGCGCCAACGTCTGTTTCGGCGGCAGCCGCCGTAACCGCTTGTTTATGGCCGCCAGCCAGTCGATCTACGCCGTGTATGTGGAGACGCAGGGAGCGCACATCACCTGACCGCGACGCCACCTCCCCAGAGAGGTGAAGGACTTGCACGCTGGGGGCCGTCCGGCATTGCTGCCGGTTGGCGTGGGCCTGTGATAGTGTTTGTGTCGAAATGCACAGGAGAGCCGGGCAAATGACCGATCAAGTAACGGGGACTGTCCGGCGAAGGGCTTTCGCCGGGGCGCTTTTCGCTGGCCTTGGCATCCGGGGGCTCTATGCCCGCGCCCCGAAGCCCCGCGCGGGCGCCACGCCGGTGCGGGAGTTCGGCAAGACCGGAGTGAAGCTCACCATCATCGGACAGGGCGGCGCACGCCTGGCTCTGCTGCGGCGCAAAGAGGAGGCCCGCCTGCATGTCCGGCACGCCTTCGAACTGGGCTTGAACTACTTCGACTGCGCACACAGCTATTGGGACGGCCATTCCGAAGAGGTCTATGGCGACGTGTTGTGCACGGTCCGCAAGCAGGTCTTCATCACTACGAAGTCCGGCAAACGGACGCGGGTCGAGGCCGAGCAGGAGTTGCATGCCTCGCTCAAGAGCCTGAAGAGTGACTATGTGGACTTGTGGCAGATGCACGGCATCCAGGACCAGAAGGACGTGGATCGCATCTTCGCCCCGGGTGGAGCAATGGAGGCCTTCGAAGCGGCAAAGAAGGCCGGCAAGTGCCGGTTCTTCGGCTTCACCGGCCACCACGATCCGAGCGTGCACTTGGCGATGCTGAAGGCCTACGACAAGTGGGATTCCGTGCTCATGCCCCTTCACGCGGCCGATCCAGCTTACCTGAGCTTCGAGAAGACGACGCTTCCGCTGGCGGCGCAAAGCGGCATCGGGATCCAGGCGATCAAGGTGTTCGGCAACGCGTTTCTTCTGCGCGTGCTCAACGCCGAAGAGTGCCTGCGCTACGTGCTGAGCCTGCCGATTCACTGCGCCGCCGTCGGCTGCAGCACCCTGGGCCAACTCGACGACGACGTGCGCTTCGCGCAGAACTTCAAGCCGTGCAGCGCCACGGAAATGGAGGATCTGCGCAATCGGGCCCTGACGGCCGGTCCGGGCGGCCTGCGCGGGCCGGCGCTGGAGTACTGGAAGATCGGCGGCGTGTGGAAATGACCGGCAACACCGCGGCAGACGGGGCAAGTCGCGCGCCGACCCTCACCTCCGCGTCTCCTTTGATGCGCATTCTCGGGTTGAAGGCCATGCCGAATTGCCGCCGTCTCGCCTCCCTACTGCTGCTGACCGCCGCGTCCGCCTTGCCGGTGCGGCCGGCGGAGGCAGCGCAGCCGCGTCAATATGCCTGCCGCAGGGCGCCGGCGCCCGTTCGC
>JACRKW010000253.1 GCA_016215215.1 Acidobacteriota bacterium | reverse complement strand
GAGGATGAAGATGGTCTCGAGCTCCATGTGGACGTCGAAGGGAGAGGCTTCGAGCTGGATGACGCTTTCGCCGGTCTTCACTAGTGAGGCGATGGAGGCCCGGAGCAGACGGGGATCGTTGTAGCGGGCGGCCTTGGAGAAATCGACGGGCTTGCCGTTGACGCTGATGAGGTAGAGTTCGGGGGTTTCGACGGCAAGGTCGATGGCCGCGGGGGGCTGTGGCGTGTCGATGGAGAAGCGGAACGTGGCGGTGAAGCCGGAGTCCTTGGGAAAGTGGTTGCGGTCGAGGATGGTGCGCTTGAACTGGACGGCGTTGTCCCAGGCCGGGCGCTCGAAGCCGTGGCGCTGCCAGACGATCCAATTGGCGCGCCAGGTGTTGATACCAGGGAAGGTCTCGGCGCCCACTTTGAGGTCGCAGTAGTCGAGCACGAGCGGATTGAGCGAGGACGCAGGCTGCACGCGCCACTGGACCGGCGCGGCGGGAGTGTAAGCGATAGCCGGTGGCGGAGCGGCGGGCGCGGCCTTGGCGTCACGGGCGATGAAGAGCAGCGATCCAGCGGGCGGCAGATCCACGGGGAAGGTGAGTTTACCGTTGGAGGACTGGAAGCCGGCGGGCTTGGCGGCGCCGGTGACTGTGTCCCAGGTCTCGAGCGAGCCGGCGTCGATGGTGGCGGTGGTGCGAACGGGTTCGAGAGTGGAGTTGGTGAGGAACAGCACGCGGTCACCGGACTCCAGGAAGCGCTCGGAGAAGCCGATGGGGGCGTTGATGGCGATCCGCGGAGCCGTGCGAGACTGGACGGCCTTGAGTAGCGCCTGGTGAGAGTCGAACTGGAACCAGCGCGAGGCGTACTTGCTCTTGAGCGCGGCAACGGCCGGGTTGGGGCGGCCATCGACATAGGGCGGCGGGGGCGAGAGTGAAAGGATTTCGTTACCGGCTTCCAGCCACGCCTGGAGAAGCGGCAGGGTCTGCTTGCGCACGTTGGAGAGATCGGGCGGCAGGACAAGCAACTGGTAGGAGGCTTTGCCGACCTTGAGCGAGCGGCCGGAGACCTGGCCGAACCATTCCAGGATGTACTCGTCGCCGAGGTCGTAGTCGACCTGATGATCGGCGAGGAACTGGTTCAGTGCGGCGTTGTTTTCGCGCATTGCCGTGATTTCGGGGGTAGGGCCGCCGCGGCGGGCGATCAGGAAGCCGCTGGTGGTCTGCTGCAGGACGAGGACGCGGTTCCGGGCAGTGCTGAGCGAGCTCAGGTAGGAGACGCGGGCAAGGTGGTCGGCGTGGAGGCGGTAGTGCGGCCACCAGGCGGAGACGTCAGAGAAGCTCTGCGGGTGATCGCGCTTGCGCGCGCCGCGGATGGTGGAGAAGGAGAGGTGCTGGTCCATGAAGTTGATGCCGTGCACCATGAGCCAGTCGCCGAAACGCTTGTAGTGCTCGAAGGTGGAGTCCCACCCGGCGACGCCGTACGCCTCGCAGAACGCGCGGCGGCCGAGCTGATGGCTGACGCTGGCCACCTGCTTGATGGTGAACAGCATGTGCGGGTCCTTGCCCTGCAGGCGCAGGTTGGTTCCTTCCAGCATGTCGATGCCGGGGACGTGCTCGTAGGCGTAGAGGGAGGCATCGTCGGGCGTGATCCAGGGGGCGGGCCACTCGTGCTCCATCCAGTGCCCGGTGAACTGGAGGCCGTTTCGATCACACCATTCAAACATGGGCCGCATGAAGTTCTCTTTCCACAGATCGTGGAGGGTCTGCCAATAGTCGAAGCGCACTTTGCGGAAGTCGCCGGTGTCCCAGAAGAGGGAAGCGACGTGATCGGCGAGGTCGTAGCCGTTGCGCTTTCTGAATTCGGCCAACGTGTTGAAGGAGAGCGGCAGTGAGAGGCGCGCGGAATCGTATGCGCCGGCAGTGGCCAGCAGGGGCTCGTCGGAGAAGGCCCACTTGACGCTTTTGCCGAACTCGGCGCCGAACTCGCGTTTGTAGGCCTCATAGGTGGTTTGGAGAAAGACGGGTGCGGTGCGCGGGTTGGTGAGATCGACGTAGGGAAACTCGCCGGTCCAGGGATTGCCCGAGGCGCGTCTGAGACGGAAGGCGGCGACGGACTCACCGGGCTTGAGCTCCGCGCGGGAGGAGATGCGGCGCGCGCCGGCGACGGCTCCGCCGGCGTTCTTGGTGATGGCGAAGAAGGCGACAGTGAGCGGATGGGCGCTGACAGAGTTTGGACTTACGTCGAGCTCGGCAACGACGAACTGCGAGGCGGTGTCGGGGGCAATAGAGGGCACGTGTCCGCCGGCGAATCCGGAAGGATAGGAGTTCTCGTCGTAGATGCTGACGAGCAGGCCCTGCTGCTTGCCGGCGTTGAGAGCCTGGCGCCAGAGGGAGAACCAATCCTTGCCGAGGTACTCGGTAATGAGGCCGGGGCGGGGATGGACGAAGGCCCCGCCCATGCCCTGCTGTTTGTACTGTTTGAGCATTTCGGCGATACGGGCGGGCTGCATTTCGTCGTTCCAGACCCAGAGGGGCATGGAGCGGTAGTCGGCGGGCGGGTCAGGGAAGCCGCGCCGCAACTGGTCGAGAGTGGCCGGAGGCGTGGCAGGCAGTGCCTTGGGGTTCAGCGGCGGAGCGGATTGCTGGGCACTGGCAGTGGAGAGGATGAAAAGGAAGGGCAGGAAGGTTCGCATGGTGGCCTCGCGCGTATCCAATGCTATCAGCATCCTTTTCGAGTGGACAGGGATGCGGGTCTGAATCTCCGGTGGCCGGGCACGGGGGTAGGATGTGGGTATGAAGTGGTTGGCGGCTGCCATGCTCGCCGTCCCGCTGATGGCGGCGGAGCGAGTGTACGAGATCCGCGGGCAACTCGTGCCGGAATCGGCGGCGTCTATTTCGTTGCACGGCGCGACGACACCTTTTCACGCGACCACATTGGCGGGCCCTTCGGGCCGGTTCACGTTCAAGAAGATCCAGCCGGGCGCTTATACGCTGATCGTGTTTCTGCCCGGGCGCGGCGAGACGCGGAAGACGATCGACATCGGCCCCTCTGTGGCGGACAAGCGCGGGCGCGTGGAGCTGGCGGTGCGGCTGGACGAATCGAAGATGACGCCGGACCGGACGCGCGTGATCTCGATGCGGGAGTTGTCGATTCCCAAGCAGGCGCGGGACGCCTATGAAAACGCCAGCCGGAAACTGGAACGCCGCGATATTGATGCGGCAATCGCCGAGTTGAAGCGCGCGGTGGAGATGGCGCCGCAGTTTGCGGCGGCGTGGAACCACCTGGGGACGATTGCCTACCAGACGCAGCGGTACGCCGAGGCGGAGGGGCATTTCCGGAAAGCCTTGGAGGCGGACGCCAACACCTACGAGCCGCTGGTGAACCTGGGCGGGGTGCTGGTAACGCTGGAGCGGTATGAGGAGGCGTACAACTACAACCTGCACGCGAGATCTATCTCCGGCGGGGCCAGAACGCCAAGGCCGCCGATCAGATGGACGACTTCCTGCGGCACCATCCCGATTGGCCGCAGGCGGCGGCGATGCGGGAGGCGATGTCGAAGCTGCGCCGCAGTCCGGCGGCGTAGAGGTTTATTCTAAGCTGGAAAGCCATGAGACTCACGAACAAGGTCGCCGTCATTACCGGCGCCGGCGCAGGCATAGGACGCGCATGCGCGCTGGAGTTCGCGCGCGAGGGCGCGCACGTGATCGCCGCCGATATCGACTCGCAGGGCGCGCTGGAGACGATGCGGCAGGCCGAGAGCGGGACGGTGAGCCCGATGAAGGTGGACGTGGCCGATCCGGAGTCAGTGGCGGCGTTGGCGGAGTTCATTGCGACACGCTACGGCCGAGTGGATGTGCTGGTGAACAACGCTGCGATCCAGGTCAACAAGAGAGTCGAGCAGACGACGTTCGAGGAATGGAGCCGGCAACTGGCCGTGAACCTTGGGGGCGTGTTTCTCTGCACGAAGCATTTTCTGCCGCACCTGAGGAAGACACGGGGGGCCATCGTGAACATGAGCTCGGTGAATGGCTTCTTCGTCGAGCCATACTGTGCCGGCTACTGCGCGACCAAGGCGGCGATCATCGCATTCACAAAGGCGGTAGCGATCGATCACGGACGCGAGGGGATCCGCTGCAACTGCATCTGTCCGGGCTACATCGACGCGGGGCTGGCGGAGGCGTATTTCGAGTCACAGCCGAATCCAGCTGCGGCGCGAGCCGCGGCGGGCGGGTTGCACGCGCTGGGGCGCGTGGGCCAGCCGGAAGAGGTGGCGAAGGCAGCGGTGTTCCTGGCGTGTTCAGAAGCCAGTTTCATAACCGGATCGGCGATGGTGGTCGACGGCGGATTCGGCTCGGGACTGCCGGTGG
>JACRKW010000252.1 GCA_016215215.1 Acidobacteriota bacterium | reverse complement strand
CCGATCTCATCCACGGTCGGCCCACCCGCCACCGCCAGCAGATCGGCGAAACTCGCTCCCAACGGCGCCCAGAACGAGCACGGCTTCTTCACCGCCCCGCTGATTGAAACAAACTTCCGCGTCACCGGTTCGCCTAGCGCCGCCCGCTCCACGTTGTACAGCGTCTCCACGTTGTTCACCACGCAGCCCACCTGCAGCGGTATGCCCGCCGCCGGAATCAGCCGCCCCGTGGCCGCGTAGACAATCTCGTACTCATCCCCCGAGGGGTAGAAGTCGCCCAGAGAGGTCAGCTCGATCCCCGCCGCAGCCGCGTGTGGAGCCACTGCCGCCACCGCTGCCTGGTTCTTCTCCTTGATGCAGAACCGCCCCTGCTTGGCCCCCGTTGACGCCATCATCCGTTTCATCCCGGCCACGATATCGGCCGGGTATTGCTTCATCAGCTCGAAGTCCTTGTGCAGCAGCGGCTCGCACTCGGCCCCGTTGGCCAGCACGTACTCCACCTGCGACTGCGCCTTGACCTCCGCCGGGAAACCCGCGCCCCCCGCGCCGACCACACCCATCTCTCTGAGTTTCTGGCTGAGCATGTTGTTCGATTGGAACCCCCAGAATATCAGGGAACCGCCACGAACCCCAGCGAAGCCACCGCCGCTCCCAGTGTTCGCGGATCTCCGTTGCTCGGCTGGTACGGCTTCAGCGAGCGCAACGTCACCTCCACATCGCCTGCCGTCCCCGCCGGCAACGCCCACACCTGGTCGCACCAGCAAACGTCGCTGAAGACCCTAGTCCCCAGCGACTTGCCGTCCACCAGCACCTCCAGTTCCACCTGCCCCTGCTCTCTTTTTTGCACCGGACCCAGGTTCACCCGCGCCGTGAACTGTCGCGCCCCCTCCGGCCTTCGCAGCCGCACCTTCGCCTCCGCCTTGGTCCACCGGAAGCCGCTCTCCAGCGGATACCACCCCTCCCCGAACAGCCACACCGGGTTGCCCGTTGCCATCGTGATCGACGCTGGCGCCGCGTCCCCCGCATGGCGCCTCGCCGTCACCAGTTTCCGTCTTGCCCGGTCCCAGCTCATCACCGCCAGGTACTCCCGATCCATCAGTCCACGCGCCTCCGCGCTGTCCAAACCGGCCAGCCGCAGCTCCTCCGCCGGCTGGAACCAGCGCATCGTTGCCTCGATCCCCCACTCCCTCATCCCCACTGGTCCTCCGTCGTACAAAATCGCCCGCACGTCCCGGTCCCCAGCCAGGGCCTTGCCCACCGCCTCCACGTAGAGCTGATTCTCCATCGCCACTGTCAGCGCCACCGCGCGCTGCTGCCGCAGCAGCAGGTAGTTCACCGGCAGCCACAGCGCGAAGAACAGCGCCACCTGCCATGTCTTCAACTGCTCGGCCAGGAATCCCGCGGCCACCGCCAGTCCGATCAGCGGGATGTACAAATACACTGCGAACAACCGCCCCGGCAGGAACCACATCGGCCCCATCAGCAGCGCCAGCGCCAGCAGGCCAAACCGCACCCGGCGGTCCTTGGTCCAGATCCCCAGCGCCACCAGCAGCGCCCCCGCGTACGGCGCAAGCAGGATCTGAGACGAATAGAAGCCAAAAGTCTTCAGCACCGCCGCCCCCGTGAAGCGTAGCGTATACTCATCGTTCGTACCCTGGTTCTTCAGCATCGCCTGCACCCCGAACGACGCCGCAATCAGCGCGTAGGGCAGCACCCGCTTCCACCGCTTCTCCCCAAGCATCCACTCCCACGCCAGCAGCACCGCCGGCAGCGCGATGGCCGGCTCCTTTGTCTTGTAGGCCAGCCAGTACGGGATCAGCGCCAGCAGCCAATGGCCCCGCAGGTACAGCAACACCGCCAGCAGAAGGAACGTGGCGCACAGAACGTCGAAAATGAACATCGGCTTCCAGTAGCCGTCAAAACACGCAATGTGGAACGCGAATAGCAACGCTCCCGCGCCGGCCCCGATCCAGCCCGCACCCAGCCGCCGCAACAACAACATCACCAGCACCACATTCAACAAGTGAACCCCGTGCAGCACCCCCACGTACGGCTTGTACTTCAACCCCGCCCACATCCCCATCAACTTGTAATAGCCGTGCCCAATCGGCCGGAAATTGCTCCGGTTCAATCGCGGGTCTTCCAACGCCAGCAGAAACGTCTCTCCGCTCGCCCGTCGGGTCTGCACCAGGTTGTCCAGGTCGTCGTCGTTGAAATACCCCCGGTATGCCCCCCGGTTCGCGATTAGAAACAATGCCGCCACACAGAGGGCAATTACCACTGGCCAGATCCTGGCGTCGCGTGAAAACCGCATCAACCGCATTCTAGCGCGGCCCTGCTGGCTCCCCGCAGGTAGGCTGCTTGCCGTTCAAGCTGCGCTCCTCGCCATCGACTAGAGACAGGAGAATCCTCTTTGTGAATCGGCCTCGCATCTGGAGCTCGCCAGGATCATCTCTTCGGCCGTGAACCGGGAAGCCAGGGAAAACGCGAGCGCGTTGGTGGCGGCGGCGGCCAGGAGGAACCATGCGGCGGTCCGCCACGATGGCGCCAGCGACCCTGGCCAAAATGAAGCCAGGAACATGTAGCCGATGGCGAAGTAGATGCAGAACGCGTTGGCGGCGGCGGCGTTTCGGAGGATGAGGTTCGCTGCGCCCAGAAGCAGGAGAATCCCCAAAGCCAGCATTGGACCCACAGTGAAGTAGAACGCGAGTGCGGCTGCGCCCGGTGGTATCAATGTCCCCAGCGTGAGTCCGAACGTGAACCACGCGGCGCAGCAGGCGAGGCCAGATCCCGTCCATCCGATGGCCCAGCAACTCAGGCTCTTCCCCAGCCAAATCGACCATGGGTGCAGCGGCGTCGCGAGGAGTGATTCCAAGCTTCGGTTTGAGCGTTCCTTGATGAAGACCGGCTGTGCCAGGTTGATGAAGAAGATGATCGCGGTGGGGATTGGGTAGTGAGCGAAGAGCGTTTGGAGGACGACGCTCACGTCGCGATAGGCACTTGAATGCTTGAGTGGAGACGCGGCCAGGATCATGCTCAAGTGCATCATGGCCGCAACGGCTGCCAGAATCCAGAAAACCCGCCTCCCTTTCACCGCCTGGACAAACTCCTTCCTCAAGACCACCCCGGCGTCGAGGAAGCGCTCAACCGTGGCCGCGAATCGCGTCATGAACTCCCTCCGGTTGAAGCGAATGTGCAGATAGTGCGCACTCCACGCTTGCGTCAAAGAGCAGTCTGCCTCCCTCCAGCGAAATGACGCGGGTGGCCACATCTGCCACACCCATCAGGCTATGCGCTGAAAGCAGGATTGCCCGGTCACTGGACCGGAGGCGTCGGATGGAGCCTCGCAATTCGATCTCCGCAATTGAGTCCACGTTGCTCAAGGGTTCGTCGAGGACCAGGAGACGTGGAGAGGTTAGGGCGGCTCGGCACAGCGCCAGCTTCTGCCGCATGCCGGCTGGGAGATCTCCCGCCAGGTCCTGCATCCTGTCCGCCAGGTGATTCGTGGAGAGGAGTTGTCCTCCTGTCCCTACTGGTGGCGGGCACCCCGAACAACTCGATGGAACCGGCCGTCGGGCTTAGCAATCCGAGGATCAGGCGGATCAACGTAGTCTTGCCAGCGCCGTCGGCGCCCACCAGGGCGATGACGTCACCGGCACGTACCTCAAAACTCACCTCTTGCAACGCCTGAATTGCCCCAAACGACTTTGAGAGTGCCACGGCCCGCAGCAGTGCGTCAGTCATGGTGTACTGCGGGGTCCTCCAGGAGGAGAAGTACTGAGGCTTCGAAGGGCGTTTCCCCGGCTATCAGTGTCGGGCTCATACGCTCCCCCAGGTGCGACTCTGGTCCCTCGTCAATCTGCATCGCGGTTCCGTCAAGGCGAGCGCGAGTCGTGCCATTCAGCCTCTACGGTCACAGCCTACTGCTCCCCGAGAGGACAGTCAACAAAAAGAAGGCGGTCATGTTGAAAAAACAATTGCCTTACATAAAATAGGTGGAGCGAGACATCTAAATTGGCGTAATGACGTGCGGTGTCGGTGTCGCTTTAGCTCGGATGAGTGTAGAGTCGCCGGTTTATCCTTCCCGTTGTCGGCGCTGAATCCGCTAGCTGAAGAGGATTCCCGATCATCCTTCGTCAGGTGCGTCCAAAGCCTGGCGTACCGCCGCCGCCAGTTCGTCCGGAGTGAAAGGTTTCTGCAGGAATCGGACACCCTGGGCGAGAACTCCCCTGTGAGCCACCACGTCTTCCGCGTAGCCGGACATGAGTACCACTCGCAGCTCCGGGCGCATTGCCAACATCTGCTGCGAAAGCACCCGCCCATTCATCCCGGGCATCACGATATCGGTGAGCAGCAGGTGGATCTCCCCTTCATGCCGTCTTGCCTCCCAATGCGCCTGTTCACCATTGGCCGCTTCGAGAACGCGGTACCCGCGCGCGGTCAATATCGCCTTGGCCAGGTTCCGTACCGCATCCTCATCTTCCACCACCAGTACCGTCTCATCGCCCAACGCCGGTTCCGCGGTCGTCACATTCCCGTCATCGAGCGAAGCCCCTTCCAGAACGCGCGGCAGGAAAATGCAAAAGGCGGCGCCGCGTCCGGGTTCGCTCTTCACTTCGATCCACCCGTTGTTCTGCTGGACGATGCCGTACACCGTCGCCAGCCCAAGCCCCGTCCCTTTCCCCTGTTCCTTGGTGGTGAAGAAGGGCTCGAAGATATGCTGCCGAAGTTGCTCGCTCATCCCCGTCCCGGTATCGCTGACGATCAACTGCACGTAATGTCCCGGTACGGCGGCCGGATTGGCGGTGGCCCCCTCCTTCACTTCCACGTTTGCCGTGGCGATCTCCAGCCTGCCTCCTTCGGGCATGGCGTCACGCGCGTTGACGGCCAGGTTGAGAATGACCTGGTGCAATTGTGCCGGGTCCGCTAACGCCAAACACGGATGAGGGGTCAGGTTGGAGATCAACTCGATGTCTGCGCCGATCAGGCGGCTTAGCATCTCTTCGGCATCGGTGACGGCGTGATTCACGTCGACGGTCTGCGGGCGGATGACCTGCTTGCGGCCGAACGCCAGAAGTTGACCGGTGAGATTCGCAGCCCTCCGTCCGGCGTCATGAATCTGCTCAACCGCGTGCCGCGTCGGGTTTCCTTCGGGAAGTTCAGCCAGCGCCACCTCGCTGTACCCGTTGATGACGGTCAGCAGGTTGTTGAAGTCGTGGGCGATTCCACCCGCGAGCCTTCCGATCGACTCCATCTTCTGAGCCAGGGTGAGCTGCTGCTGCAGCTTCTCGCGCTCTTCCTCCGCCACTTTGCGCGCTGTGATGTCCTAGATCGTCCCAAACACCTGCGTTCTGCTTCCGCCGGGCTCCTCGAAAGAGCTTCCCAGTCCGTGCATCCAGCGTGTCTCGCCATCGGAAGGGCGGATGATCCGGTATTCCTTGTCGAACCTCTTCCCTCCACGGAGCACACGGTTGTTCAGATACTCCTCCATTGTCCTGCGTTCGTCCGGGTGCATAAGATCCAGCCAGCCCTGGACCGTCTTCGGGTACTCCGGCCCGATCCCCAACAGCTCATCCAGGACAGACGAACTGGACCATGTTCCCGCTTCGAGATCGAAGACGTAGTGCCCGACTCGAGCCACTGACTGCGATTGGCTGAGCAGGTATTCGCTATGGCTCAGCGCCGCCGCTGCGCGCTTGCGCTCCGTGATATCGACGAACGACACCAGCACGCTGGAGAGCGTCTCTTCATGGCCTGGTTGAACCGCAAGGCTCAACTCAAACACGACAGGTTCTCCCTTGGAGTTGCGGCGTGGCGCTTCCGCCTTGAAGTGTGTCTGGCCCTCCCCCAGGGCCAGCACCTCGGACGCGAATACAGTCAGGGATTCAGCCCCGAAATAGCGGCGCAGTTCGAGGACCAATTCTTCCTTGCTCCTCGCTCCGAAAAGCTCCACGCTAGCTCGATTGATCTCCACCACGCACACCAGGTCGGCCAGGTGCGCGACTTCGCCCGGGTTTTGATCGAAGTAGGCGCGCAGGTCGGTCACGCCGCTGGCCCGCAGCTCGTTGAGCCGCCGCCGAACCGCCGAGAAATCCTCCTCCCAGATTGCGACTGGAGAGTCTTCAAACAGGGAGCGAAATCGAATCTTCTCCGCTTCCAGTTCCGCCTGGGCCTGATCGCGCTCCAGCCGCCGCCTGAGATAGCTTCGTCCGCCCCCGTAAAGCAGCGCCATTCCAAGCCCCCAGAGACCGGCATGGGCCAGCAGCTCAGCACTTTCGTGCGGTCGAACGATGGCCTGGTAATTGCTCATGGGCACCGAGACGCTGATGCCGCCGCGGATCTGGCCTTCCTTGTAGCCTTGGGCTGCATGGCACTTCAGACAACCGGCAGTCGCCTTCACGGGCCGCATCAGCCGGAGATGGGGTTGGCCGTCGAGGGGTTCTATGGAGCTGTACTCTTCCGCCCCTCGTTCGAACGCTTCCAGCGCGCGCCTCTCCCAGTCGTCCGGCCGGTTTTCCGGCCGGATCGGCCTCAAGCTGGTGATGTGACCTTGGTGGCCGTAAAGGCTACGGCCCAGTTCATGCACCTGGCGGGTCATGTACGCCGGATTCATCAGAGTCAAACGTTTGCCCGATGGAGTGGTGATATCTCTTTCGGGTGTTCCCTTGAGGTAGGGATTGGGCGGCGTCTTGTCCGTTGTGGGCACGTACACGCCTCCGTGAATCGTCGCCCATTGCCGGTAGAGCAGGTCGTTTTCAAAATTGGCTACAGCCCCCGCCCGGGCAAGTTCGTGGACCGTTTTGTCGATGTGGGCGATGTTCCACCAGCACGATATCGCCAGCAGGAACGTCCAGGCGGCGGCTATCAGCCAAAGCCCGCGGAAGCCAAGGCCGGAAGCGCCGACAACTCCTCTTTGCTGCGGACTTCCACCATGACGCTTGGGCGCCGTGCCGGTCTGATACATCTGGACTTCCTCGGCCAAATCGTGAACCGCCAGGCCTCGGCCTGGCCCACGCGACGTTCTAACTCACTCAGGACAACAAGCTTACGCCCCTGTCCTGGCTCGATCATACATCCCGATGCCTCCGCCGGAAAGGCTTTTCTCCTCGCCTCAGTCAATCGCCGGCGTATTCCGCTCCTGCCTCACCGCCCTCGCCTCACCCGACCTGTCGATCCACCGTCCCACCACGTCCCCAAGGTCACCCAACATGATCGGCTTGGTGATGTAGTCGTCCATCCCCGCCTGGATGCACCGTTCTCGGTCTCCGTGAATGGCATGCGCAGTCACCGCGATGATCGGCACATGACAGTGCGGCGCCGGCATCTCTCGTATCGCCGCCGTCGCCTCAAAGCCGTCCATGCCTGGCATCTGGCAGTCCATCAGCACCAGGCTGTACCGTCTTTCGCTGACCGCCTCCAGAGCCTCGTGGCCGTTCTCCACGACCGCTACTTGATACCCCAGCTTCTCCAGCATCCGCCGGATCACGTGCTGGTTCACCTTGTTGTCCTCTGCCACCAGAACCAGCCCGCCCCGCCTCTCCCCGAGTTGCTCCGCCAGCGGGCGCAACGCCGCCGCCGTGTCTTCTCTCTTCTGGCTCAACTCGCGCAACAACGTCTCCAGCAGGCTCAATTCCCGCAGCGGCTTATGGATCACTGCCGTTGGCCGGCACTCTCCATCCGGAGTGCAGCACGCCCGTTCTCCCATTGGCGCCATCAGAAAGCACGCCGGCCGCTGCATTTCCCGCCCAGCCGATACCGCGCATCGGACCCCTTCCTCACTCGCCACGGCGCTCGGAGCGATGATGGCGAAATCACTCTTTGCCGTCTCGTCCTGGGTGACCTCCACCCCCCACCCCCGGAGCCATTCCTCTAAGGTTGTTCGCACAGCGAGGTTCGGCTCCGCCAGAAGCGCCGTCTTCCCTTTGAGTAGCGCTGGTTGCATCCTCCTCGGTGCCCGGCAGCCAGGCGCCGGCGCCAGGGCCAGGTCGAACCAGAACCGAGACCCCTCTCCCGGCCGGCTCTCAAACCCGATCTCTCCCCCCATCTTGTCCAGAATCTGCTTGGCGATCGCCAGCCCCAGCCCCGTGCCCCCGTAGTTCCTCGTCGTCGTCCCGTCCACTTGGCGGAATGGCTCGAAAATGATACCGTGAGCCTCTTCCGGGATCCCGATCCCTGAGTCTCGTACTTCAAACCGCGTCCACCCAACCCGGTCTTTCACCGGTGCGACCGTCAGCACCACCTCGCCCTTCTCGGTGAACTTCACGGCGTTGCCCACCAGGTTTGTCAACACCTGCTTCAAGCGCGCCGCGTCGCCTCGCACCAGTTCCGGCACCTCTGGATCGATCGAACACACCAGCTCAAGTTGCTTGGACGAGGCGCGGTCGGCCAGCATCGTAATCGCGTCCTCCGCCACGTCCCTCAAACGGAAGACGCTCGCGTCGAACTCCAGCTTCCCCGCCTCCACGCTGGAGAAGTCCAATAATTGCGAGATGATCTCCAGCAGGAAATGCGCCGAGTGCTGGACCGTCTCCGCATACTCTCTCTCGCTGCGTCCCAGGTTGCTCTCCATCAGGAGCCCCGCCATGCCCAGCACCGCGTTCAGCGGCGTCCGCAGTTCGTGACTCATGTTGGCCAGGAACTGAGACTTCAGCCGGGACGCCTCCAGCGCCTGGTCTCGCGCCAGCACCAATGCCCTCTCCGCTTCTTTCCGCGCCGTGATGTCGGTCAGCGTGCCCTGATAGCAGAGTTCCCGCCCGTTTTCGTCTTTCACCACACGCGAATTCTCCAGAACCGTGATCCTTCGCCCGTCCCGACGCACCAGTTCCAGTTCGTAGTTCTGCAAAGAGCCAGTCCGGCGCAGCTCCTCGGCAAGCTCTTCGCGCCGCCGCGGCTCCACGTAGAACTGCTCCGCCCGCCCTGCCTCCCTGAGCTCCTCGGCTGTCTCGTAGCCCAGCATCCGCACCAGCGCACGGTTCGCTGCCAGGATCCGCCCGTCCAGAGAAGTCTCGTAGACTCCGTCCGGAACGTTCTCGAACAGCTCGCGGTATCGTGCCTCGGACTCGCGCAGGGCTCTCCCGTCCGGGTTCAGCCGGTCCACAAGTCGGCGCCATGCAACCTTTCGCATCATTCGCCGCGGGAGTCTCCTGCCCCATCTATCGGGCGAAGGCCTGCAATGTCTTAGGGTTTGAACAGTATTACTGAATCTTGATTAGCATCAGCCCCGCCGCCTTCCGCTCCGCGTCGAAGCCAACTGCCATCACCGAATTCGATTTCGGATTCACGCGTTCCCCGGCGATTGTGGCCCCCTGCGCCGCTCCCACCCACACCACCCGCTCCGGATTCGCCACCATCTCCAGGTCTCTTGTCAGAAGGTCAAAGATCAGGTACTGCGACCCCGAGCCGCCGGACCTCATCCCCTTGGCCACCAGCTTCAGCGTCCCCGGCATGATCGAGAGAAACTGCATCGTGTCGAAATCCGCCGGCGTCGGCAGCAACTGTGCTTCTCCCTTCTCCAGGTCGAACAGCACGATCCCCTGGTCGCCGGGCACGCGCTCGCGCGCCATCGCCACCACCAGGTTCAACTCCGCGAACGGCCGCGGCTGCATGAACGATGCAACGCCGCCCGGCAGGTCCATCCGGAAAACCGCCTCCGTCGCGCTATCGAACACGAACATCGTGCTCGATGCGCCCCTCTGCACCGGATCCGCGTCCGTTCCATACAGGAAGTCGTTGATCTCGTTCGCTCCGCCCGTCACGTTGAACTCGCCCTGCCCGGGCAGCTCAAACGCTCTCGTTACGCCTTGCGGGCGCAAGTCAAACTCTACGAACCCCCGCGCCGTGCACTGTGCCCTGAACTGCCTCTCCCGCACCTTTGTTCCAAACAGCGCCAACCTCTGCGTCAATTCCAACGGGAACACGGCAATGTTGTTGGTGCACGCCGAAACGTACCAGCCTTCGGGAAACTCAACCACCCGCGCCGGATTCTCGTTCGCCGGGAACGCCACCACCCCGTGTTTGGTCCCGTCCTCGCTCTTTGAAACTGCGTAGTACAGCCGCGTCGCCGCGTCTACGTCGGCAGGCACCAATGACAGCGCCGGCGCCGGCCCGCCCTGCGATGGCGGAGGAGGCGCTGTCGGCGGCACCAGAGGCTGCCACCCTTGCGGGAACTCCTTCACAAGCTGCACCTGCCCCTGCAAGTCGATGAATACCGCCTTCGGATTCTGCGTCCCCGCCGCGTCGTCGGCCACTACCAGCGGCGCCATCTGGGCCACCAGTTGCCGCGGCATGCCCGACAACACTTTGCGCTTCACCCCGTCCCCCAAGTCGATCTCTCGATCCCGCACAATGGTCTGGATCGCCCCCGTCGCTCCCCCGGTCCCGGGTCCGGGTAACAGCGGAGGACCCTCGCTCAACTCTCCTGTCTCCACGTTCACCCGCGCCGAGTTTCCGCCCGGCCCCAACGCCAGAATCTGACCGTCCGGTTGCGCCGCCACACCCGCCGCCGCAAACGGCAGCACCACGTCCAGCGGACCGGCCAGTTGTGGATTGACGATCCTCAACCGCGGCGAAATGCCGTTGGTAGGATCGTCCTCCACAGGCCCCAGGAAGGCCGTTAGAAGCCCGGTATTCAACACCGGCACAAACGCAGTCACCGCCTGCCTGTTGGCCGCGGTCGGGCAGCCCTCCATCGGTGTCACCGACTCCTTCCCAAAATCCATAATCCAGCTCGGGTAACAGCCTTCCGTCGTCCGCGCTCCGCTCGCCACCGCCAGCCCGCTTCGCAGGTCCGGCTGCACCACCGACTTCAAGTCCGCCAGTTCCTCCGGCAGCCTGAGCCACGCGACGCTGCTCTTGCCCTGCCTGCCGTACGTCAACAGGTTTCCCAGGACTCCGCCCGCTACCAGCTGCACCATGTCTCCCGGCTGCGCGCCAGCCGGCTCCTCGAGCCTGATTTCAACCTCTCCCGGCCGCTCCGCCGCCGGTGCCGTCGCCGCAACCGCCGGAACCCCGTCCAGCAGCACGCGCACCGGCTCCTCCTGCCCCAGTCCCATCGCCCGCAGACGTACCGTTGTCCCTTCTCTTGCCGCCTCTGCCGCTCCAAACCCGCTGCCATCCAACGATCGCAAAACCGGTGCCAGCCGCCGCAATTCAAACCGAGCCGCCCTGCTCTGCGCCTCCCCCCGCTTCACCACCAGCAGAGCCTGCCCCGGAGGCAGATCCTCCGGTACCTGGCACACGATCGCGCCCGGACTCACCTCCGCCAGCCCCGCCGCTCTGTTGTTGATCAGCACCTGCACCGGCGGAGTCCCCACCTCGGTCGGCAGTGGCGCGCCCTGGGCTTTCCAACTCTCAGGCCCGCCCAGGTTGATCCCCGTCACCCGCACCAGGCTCCCCGGCGCCGCCGCCGCCGGAGCCGGCCGTAGCGAAAACTCGTTCCGCACCCCTCGCGGATTCACCACCGGAGCCATCTGCGCAGCCGCTGCCGAGGCCAGCAGCAAGCACATCATCACTGCGCGCATCAACACCTCCCGTCTCATCGATATACTTGAATGTACACCCGCCGCTCAATGTCTTCACGCCCCACCATCGCGTTAATACTTCTTTCTCTGGGCCATTTCTTCGTCGACCTCTACTCCGGCTCCCTCGGCATCCTCCAACCCTTCCTCGTCTCCAGGTTCAGCCTCTCGCTCACCCAGGCCGGCCTGCTCGGCGGGTTGCTCGTCTTCAGTTCATCGGTCACCCAACCTGTCTACGGTTACCTCTCGGACCGCTACCGCTCCCGGCTCTTCTCCGCCCTCGGCCCGGCCGTCGCCGGCCTCTTCATTCTCGGTTCCAGCCTCGCCCCCGGCTACGGCTGGACTGTCGCTCTGATGCTCGCCGGAGGCGCCGGCATCAGCGCCTTTCACCCCCAGGGCTCGGCCTGGGCCGCCGCCGGGATGAAGCGCAACCGCGCCCACTGGATGGCCGTTTTCATCACCTCCGGCACGCTGGGATTCGCCCGGGCGCCGGCCTTCTTCAAGGAGGTCATCGCCCGTATCGGCTTCGAACGGCTGGCCTTAGCCGCCCTCCCGGGTGTCGTGGTGTCCCTGCTGCTCCTTCTCTTCGTCCGCCAGCCGGCCGGGCTGGCGGCACCCGGCGTAAAGAGCTTCGATTGGGTGGCGCTCAAGGCTGTCAGGAAACCACTGGTCATCCTGTTCCTGGGAGTCTTTTTTCGCTCGGCCGTGCAGGTGACCTACGCGCACTTCATGGTGCTGTTCCTGAACCGTGAAAGGGCGTATTCTCTTCATGATGCGGCCTACACACTGACTGTCTATCTGACCTTCGGTGCGCTGGGTGGATTCGTCGGCGGGAGGCTGGCGGACCGCTTCGGCGCCAAGCGGGTCATCGCGCTTTCCTTCGCCGCGTCGTTGCCGTTCATGGCGGTCTTCTTCATGACGCCGTCGGCCGTTGGAGTGGTCTCATTGATTATTGGCGGTCTAGTCTTGTATTTCACAATTCCAGTGAATGTTGTTGTCGCGCAACGGCTTGTGCCGTCGCAAGCCGGCACGGTCTCGGCCCTGCTGATGGGCTTTGCCTGGGGCACGTCCGGGATGATCTTTGTCCCGCTCACCGGCTGGGTTGCGGATCATTCATCCATGAAGGCGGCCTTGGCAGCGCTGCTGGTCTTCCCGGCGCTTGGCTACTGGCTGACCCGTCTTCTACCGGAGGATCTTGGAGCATGAACGCGGTCTGTCTGCTGAGCGGCGGTTTAGATTCAGCAACTTCGCTGGCCTGCGCGCGCCGCGACGGCTTCCAGACCTACGCATTAAGCTTCGATTATGGCCAACGGCATCGAGTCGAACTCGAGGCAGCGGCGCGGGTGGCGACGCACCTCGGCGCGGCGGAGCACAAGACCATCGCCATCGACCTGCGGGCTTTCGGGGGCTCGGCGCTGACCGGTGACATCGACGTGCCGAAGGGCCGGGCGACGGAGACCATGGCCGGCACGATCCCGGTAACTTACGTCCCGGCGCGGAATACGGTCTTTCTTTCCATCGCGTTGGCCTGGGCGGAGGTACTCGGTGCGACCGACATCTTTCTCGGTGTCAACGCAGTGGACTATTCGGGCTATCCGGACTGCCGTCCAGCGTACATCGAAGCCTTCGAACAGATGGCGAACCTGGCCACCAAGGCGGGGGTGGAAGGCGCGATGCGGCTGCGCATTCACACTCCTCTCATCCACCTGTCGAAGGCTGAAATCATTCAACTTGGCCTCAGTTTGGGAGTGGATTACAGCCTGACGCATAGCTGCTATGACCCGGCCGGGGGAAGGGCTTGCGGGCAGTGCGACTCCTGCCAGCTGCGGCGCGCGGGTTTCGCCGAGGCGGGGCTGGTGGATCCGCTGGAGTACGCCGGATGAAGATCTCTGAAGTTTTCGCGTCGATCCAGGGCGAGGGCCTGCTGGCCGGCGTTCCTTCGCTCTTCATTCGTGTGTCCGGCTGCAACCTACGCTGCGTCTGGTGCGACACGCCATATACCTCCTGGAATCCGGAGGGGGATGATTGGTCGATGCAGCGCATTTTGGACTGGGTGGGTGAGTACCAACACTACCGGCATGTGGTGGTGACGGGCGGGGAGCCGATGCTGTTCGAGGAGACGGCGCGGCTGTCGGAAGTGCTCAAAGTAAGCGGCCTACATGTCACGATAGAGACCTCTGGAAGCGTTTACATTCGCACAAAGTGCGACCTGATGAGTATCAGTCCCAAGTTAGCCAACTCGACGCCGCGGGATCGCGACGGCGGCAGGTGGGCGGCCCAGCACGACCGGGCGCGCCTGAACCTGGACGTCATCCGCCGCCTGATGACGGAGCACGAGTACCAACTCAAATTCGTGGTGGTGGAGCCTGCGGACCTGGACGAGATTCTGGAACTGGTTTCGCAGACGGGGGCGTCGCCGGAGCGGGTGCTGTTGATGCCGGAGGGCGTTGACGCAGGCACGCTGGCAGCGCGCTCCGGCTGGATCGTGGACCGGTGCAAGCAGCATGGCTTCCGGTTTTGCCCGCGGCTGCACGTGATGCTCTATGGGAGCCGGCGCGGGGTATGAGTTCCTACATCGGGAAAACACCTTAGCCGGTAGTCAGGTACTTGCCTCTGAGCTAAGCGAATGGGCCGATTGTCCGACTCCACAATCTCATCTACTGTGCAAGTAGGGTACAGATTATGTTGAGGGGACTTGTCATTTGTCCAGATGCCGAATTGGCCGAGCGGCTCGAGATGGCCCTTTCCGAGAGCCATCGCGTGGCGGTGGTGCGCGACCTGGATCGCTACCCGAGCGAGCTTGAGTTCATGCGATTCGTGCGGGCGCACGCCCCGCACGTGCTGTTTCTGAGCACCGAGTCGCTGCCGAAGGCGATGGAGCTGGTGAAGGTGGTGGAGAAGGAGACGCCGGGCCTCCAGGTGGTGGCCGTAAGCCGCACCACGGATCCGAGCCTGCTTCTAGACCTGATGCGGATGGGGATCCGCGAATTTCTCAGCCTGCCCTTTGCTCTGCAGACCGTTGCGGAGACATTGGAACGCGTGGAGGAGTCAGCGCGGAAACGTCCTTCCGTCGTGGGAGCGACCGACCAGATGTACTCGTTCCTGCCGTCCAAGCAGGGCGTGGGCGCCTCGACGGTAGCGCTGAATGCGGCAGTGTCGCTCTCCCAGCATCCCGGGATGGAAGTGCTGCTGATCGACATGGATCTGACGTCCGGCATCCTGGGGTTCATGTTGAAGCTGAACAACGCGCATTCGGTGGTGGAGGCGGCCGAAAACGCCCACCAACTGGACGAGACGCTGTGGCCTCAGCTGGTGACCAGGGTGAAAGAGATGGACGTCTTGCACTCAGGCCGGCTGAATCCCGATTTCCGCATCGAGTCGTCGCAGATCCGGCACCTTCTGGAGTTTGCGCGCCGGCACTATCAGGCCATCTGCGTGGATCTGTCGGGCAATCTGGAGCGGTACTCGCTGGAGATCATGCACGAGTCCAAACGGATCTTCCTGGTGGTCACGCCGGAGATTCCGTCGCTTCATCTGGCGCGGGAGAAGTACAACTTTCTCTGCAATCTGGAACTGGGCGACCGGGTGAGCGTGTTGCTGAACCGCGCCCACAAACGCAGCCTGGTGACACCGGAGCAGATCGAGGATCTGCTGGGAGTGCCGGTGATGATGAGTTTCGCCAACGACTACCAGGGGGTACACCGGGCGCTGCAAAACGGCCGGGCAGTGGACCCGAACACGGAGTTGGGACGCCAGTTCGCGGGGTTGGGCAACAACATCCTGGAGAAGAAGCTTCCGGAGATGGACACGCGGAAGCGTTTCGTGGAGTACTTCTCGATTCTGCCGGCGCGCTACACGGTAGCCGACGACCGGAAGAAGTCAGCCGTCTAGGGCCGCCGATGCATTACTGGCCAGGGGCGTAGAGAAACTCTTCGCGAACGACCTGCCCGTCCAGCACCGTGTAGACAGCCACTTCGGCGAACTGGACGCGCTCGCCGGAAGCCTTTCTCGTCAAGTCGAATGAGTACCACACGGCGAATTGATCAGGGCTGAGGAACGGTCCCGCGACCGTGAAGCCGTGAACTTCGTTATCGGCCAGCCATTCGACGTTCTTGCGCCTGACCGCTTCCTTGCCGCGCATTTCCCGTCCGAGTCCTTGGTAGTCAGCGGCCTCGACGCTCACCACGCCGTCGCCGTAGAGAGTTTCGACGGCATCGACGAACTTGCCTTCACGGCACAATGCGACGAGCTGATGTGCGATTTCGAGGGTGTTCATGGGCAGTAGTGTAGCAGGGAGCCGCCGTGGGGCCCGGGCGGGCTACATATACATGCCGCCGTTGACCTTGAGGACGGCGCCGGTGATGTAGGCGGCGTCGTCGCCGGCGAGGAAGCGGACGGCGGCGGCGATGTCCTCGGGCTTGCCGAAGCGCTTGAGCGGGATGCCGGCGAGCATCTTCTGGCGCACCTCCTCACTCAGCACGGCGGTCATGTCGGTGTCGATGAAGCCGGGGGTAACGGCATTGACGGTGATATTGCGGCTGCCGAGCTCCTGGGCGAGCGACTTGGTGAGGCCGATGAGGCCGGCCTTGGAGGCGACGTAGTTGGCCTGGCCGGGATTGCCGCTTTCGCCGACCACCGAGGAGACGTTGATGATGCGTCCCCAACGCTCCTTCATCATGGCGGGGATGGCCTGCTGGGCGCAGATGAAGGCGCCGGTGAGGTTGGTGTCGAGCACGGTCTGCCAGTCGTCGCGTTTCATGCGCATGGAGAGGCCATCGCGAGTGATGCCGGCGTTGTTGACCAGGATGGTGACGGGGCCGGCGGCGGCCGCGGCCTGCGAGAAAGCCTGCTTGATGGAATCTTCGCTGGCCTGATCCATGGCGACCACAAAGGCCGCGCCGCCGGCGGCGCGGATCTCATCGGCGGCCTGTTCCAGTTTCGTGACGTCGCGCGCGGCCAGGACCACCTTGTGGCCGTCGGCGGCGAGAGCCAGCGCGCAGGCGCGCCCGATTCCACGGCTTGCGCCGGTGACCAATGCGGTTCGTGTCGACATAGGATTGCCTCTCGGGGAGTGAAAACATCCATGATAGTAGAACGAGGGTTTTGATTCCGACATGGCATACCGAGACTTGCGCGACTTCATCGGCGCCCTGGAGCAGGCAGGCGAACTGAAACGGATCGGGTTCGAGGTGGATCCGAGGCTGGAGATCACCGAATTCGCCGACCGGGCGGTGAAGCGGGGCGGCCCGGCGCTGCTGTTTGAAAAGCCGAAAGGCTCGACGACGCCGGTGCTGATCAACGCCTTTGCGAGCGCGCGGCGGATGGAGATTGCGCTGGAGGTGGGCTCGGTGGATGAAGTCGCCGGGCGCATCGCGGAGATGCTGGAGATGCGCATGCCGCAGGGGCTGATCGGCAAGCTGAAGATGCTGCCGAAGCTGGCCGACATGGCGAACTTCTTTCCCAAGGAGGTCTCGTCGGGGCCGTGCCAGGAGGTGGTGCGCAAGGAGGGATTCTCACTGCGGGAACTCCCGGTGCTGCACTGCTGGCCGCAGGACGGCGGGCCGTTCATCACGCTGCCGATGGTATTCACCAGAAATCCGGAGACGGGCAAACGCAACTGCGGGATGTACCGCATGCAGGTGTACGACGACCGGACGACGGGCATGCACTGGCAGACGCACAAGCAGGGCGCGGCGCACTACCGGCGGCTGCGGGCGGAGGGCAAGACGCGGATGGAGGCGGCGGTGGCGATCGGCTCCGACCCGGCGACGATGTATTCGGCGATCCTGCCGCTGCCGCCCGACCTGGACGAGATGATGATCGCCGGCTTCCTGCGCGGGAAGCCGGTGGAGATGGTGAAGTGCCAGACGGTGGACCTGGAGGTTCCGGCCAACGCCGAGATCGTGCTGGAGGGCTACCTGGAACTGGGCGAGATGCGGCGGGAGGGGCCTTTCGGAGATCACACGGGTTTCTACTCGCTGGACGACGACTATCCGGTATTCCACGTGGAGTGCGTGACCGAGCGCCGGGATCCGGTCTACGCGACGACGATTGTGGGTCCTCCGCCGATGGAAGACTTCTACATGGGCAAGGCGATTGAGCGGATCTTCCTGCCGCTGATGCGGCTGCAACTGCCGGAGGTGCGGGACATCTGCATGCCGGCCGAGGGGGTGTTCCACAACCTGATGCTGGTGTCGATCAGGAAGGCGTACCCGGGCCACGCGCGGAAGGTGATGCACTCGATCTGGGGCACGGGGCAGGCGATGTTTTCAAAGGTGATCGTGGTGGTAGACGAGGATGTGGATGTGCAGAACGTTTCAGAGGTGGCGTGGAAGGCGCTGAACAACATCGATCCGCAACGGGATGCCGAGTTTGTGCTGGGGCCGGTGGATTCGCTGGACCACGCGAGCCGGCTGCCGGACTATGGGTCAAAGATGGGGATCGACGCGACGCGGAAGTGGCCGCAGGAGGGATTCACGCGGCGCTGGCCGGAGGTGATCAAGATGGACGCGGCGGTGGCGGCGCGCGTGGATGAGCTGTGGAAGAAGGCGGGGCTTTAGCTTCACGGGACCGCAGCTTGGATTGTGCGGGTATGCGGGCGGCTGGTATCCTGAGATGGAACCTCGCCTTTCAAGTTCCCCCGCGTGTGGGCCGGTAGCTCAGTGGTAGAGCATCTGACTTTTAATCAGGTGGTCGCGGGTTCGATCCCCGCCCGGCTCACCATCCTCGACTCGAGATTCTCCGGAGTGAATCCAGCCGGCGATGATTTCAGGTGAACTGCTCGCCAAGCGGTGACGCTACATCAAGATGGGTGAATGCTTCATACGGGTAAATGCCTAATTCAGTGAATAAGGCGTCTTTGCGCTTTACTCCGGACTTCTTCAGGTGTACATTTTCCGGCGGGGGCAGCGTCAAGCCTCCTCTTTTATTCACCAGGAGGACAAGTATGAGAACTCC
>JACRKW010000251.1 GCA_016215215.1 Acidobacteriota bacterium | reverse complement strand
TCTTGACGGCAAAGCGATCAATCAGCAGATCCTCGACGAACTCAAGCCGCGCATCCTCTCCCTCACCGCCGCCCGCCGGCCCCCGGGTCTGGTCGTGATCCTGGTAGGCAACGACCCGGCCAGCGAAATCTATGTCCGGAGCAAGGTGAAGACCTGCCTGGAGCTGGGCATGATGAGCGAAGAGATCCGGCTGCCGGAGACCACATCCACCGCCGAACTGCTGGCTGAGATCGATACCCTGAACCAGCGCGAGGACGTGGACGGCATCCTCGTCCAGATGCCCTTGCCGAAACAGGTGGACTCCCGGGCCGTACTGCTGGCCATCCACCCTGACAAGGATGTCGATGGCTTCCACCCATTCAACGTGGGCCAGTTGGTGGCCAACTCTTCCGCGCCTCGCCCCTGCACGCCCGCCGGGGTCATGGAGATTCTCAAACGGAGCCGGATCCAGGTGGCAGGCGCGCATGCCGTGGTGGTAGGCCGTTCCGACATCGTCGGCAAGCCGATGGCGCTGCTGCTGCTCCATTCGCACGCCACCGTCACGGTCTGCCATTCCAAGACGCGGGATCTTCCCGCTGTCTGCCGCTCGGCCGACATTCTGGTGGCCGCGATGGGCCGCCCGGCGTTTATCACCGGCGACTTCATCCGGCCTGGCGCCGTGGTCATCGACGTCGGCGTGAACCGCGTTACCGATCCGGCGGAGGCGGCCCGCGTGTGCGTCGGCAGCCCGGCCAAGCAGGCAGCCTTCGACAAGAACGGCAGCGTGCTGGTGGGCGACGTGCTGCCCTCCGCCATGGCTGAGTTGGCCGAAGCCTATACCCCCGTCCCCGGCGGCGTCGGCCCGCTGACCATCGCCATGCTGATGGCGAACACACTGCAAAGCGCCGAACAGAGACTCAAGTAAGATGCTGCGCGCCGGATTGACCGGTGGCCTGGCCACCGGAAAGAGCTTTGTGGGCAAGTGCCTGGCCGATCTCGGCTGTAAGCTGCTGAAGGCCGACGAGATCGGCCACGGGCTACTCCAGCCTGGAGGGGCCGCCTACCCGGCGGTTGTCGATGCGTTCGGACCGGAGATTCTCGATGCGGAAGGCTCCATCGACCGCCGCATTCTGGGTGGCATCGTCTTCCAGGACCCGGCTAAGCTCGCCCAACTCAACGCCTTGGTCCACCCAGCCGTGGTGATCCGCGAGGAGGAGTGGATAGAGGAGACCCGGCGGACCGACCCGGGCGCCATCGCCGTGGTGGAAGCCGCTATCCTGATAGAGACAGGGAGCTACAAAAGGTTCGACACCATCATCCTCACGGTCTGTTCCAGGGAGCAACAGATCGAGCGCGCCATGAAGCGCGACGGGCTATCCCGCGATGAGGTTTTGGACCGCATCAGCCGGCAAATGCCGCTGGATGAGAAACGAAAGTATGCCCAATACGTCATCGATACTTCAGGGGAAAAGGAGATGACCGTCCGTCAGGTTCGAGATCTCTACGACGCCCTGCGGAGGCAACAGCCATGAAAGCACGAATCGCCATTCTTGCCGCCCTTCTGGTGGGCGGCTTCGTCTTCGCCACATCGTGGAAGCATTGGGGCCTCGGCTCCCGCCTCGCCGGAAACAACGAGGGCCCGCTGTGGTCCGGACCGTCGGTCGCGCAGGGCGCGGGGCTGAGCGTCGACGAGCAGAACAACATCGACATCTACCGCCGCGCTCACGCGGCGACGGTGAACGTCACCTCTACCGTCTACCGCCAGAACTGGTTTCTCCAGATGTACCCCTCACGCGAATCCGGCTCAGGCTTCTTCATCGACAAGGCGGGCCGGATCCTGACCAACAACCACGTGGTCAGCGGCAGAGCCCCTGAAATCAACGTCACCCTGTCGAACGGGCAAAAGTACAAGGCCACGCTTGTCTATCGCGATCCCAACAACGACCTGGCCATGCTCAAGATCCAACCCAAGGGCGAGATCAGCTACCTGCCGATGGGCGATTCCGAAAAGCTCCAAGTAGGGCAGAAGGTGCTGGCCATCGGCAACCCGTTTGGATTGGACGGCACGCTCACCACCGGCATCGTCTCCTCGCTGGGCCGTGATATCGCTGACGAAACCGGACGCAAGCTCGAAGGCATGATCCAGACCGACGCGGCGATCAACCCCGGCAATTCCGGCGGGCCGCTGCTGGATAGCTATGGAAACGTCATCGCCATCAATACAGCCATCTATGGCCCCGGCGGGAATATCGGCATTGGTTTCGCCATGCCTATCAACCGGGCCAAGACGATGATCGAGGACTACCAGGCCAACAAGACCTACGGCCGGCCCCGGCTGGGCGTGGACGTGATGTACGTCTACGGCGACCTGGCCGTCGAGCTCAGTCTGCCCGCCGAGGGCGGCCTGCTGGTGCAGGGTGTGGCAGAGGGTTCCGCCGCCGAAGCTGCCGGCATTCGACCGCCGCGCCAGATCCTGGTGGCCGGTAATGCCGAGATCGGCATCGGCGGCGATCTCATCATGGCCATCGACGGGCAGAAGGTGGACCGGCTCGACGCACTATCCCGCGCACTCGCCCGCAAGAGGCCGGGTGATAAAGTAGAGCTCACCCTTTACCGCAACCGCCGGCAGGTGAAACTGACTGTGACTCTGGGAGAGGCCCAGGAACTTGCTATCTGCGTTCCCGCTCGCCGCAGCGGACTTCCAGCCGTTGTTCAACGGCCGCGATCTCGATGGCTGGGTGATGTCCGGCCCGGGCCGCTTCGTCATCGAGGACGGTCTGATGAAGACCACAGGCGGCATGGGCCTGCTGTACTACTCCAAGGAAAAGCTCTCCAACTGCACACTGCGCGTGGTCTTCAAGACCGCCGGTCAGCGAGCTAATTCCGGCGTCATCATCCGCCTGCCCGAGCCGCCCACCGATCCCTGGTACGGCGTTCACAACGGCTATGAGGTGCAGATCGACGCCGCCGGCGACGACTGGCACTCCACCGGCGCCATCTACTCGCTCTCCAAGGTCACGTCGCGACAGCAGAAGCCCGCCGGCGAGTGGAACACCATGGACATTGAGATTCGCGACAAAGTGACGCGCATCTCGCTCAACGGCGTGGTGATCAACGAGTTCACCGAAGGCCAGCCGGTTCCGGAGCGCAAGATGTGGTACGAGCCCATTCGTGGCCCGCGCGCCGCTGCCGGCTACATCGGCCTGCAGAACCACGACGCGGCCTCCACCGTCTACTTCAAAGAAGTCTCGGTCCGGAAGTAGCCGCGGCCCGCCGCGTGCCCGCGGCCTGACACCCCGCGTTTACCGTACAATCATGTAAACGCCATGTTCCAGCTTCCCTCTAGACGCAACATCCTTTCCAGTACCGGCGCCGCTTTCACGACATCCCTCTTTACGGGCAACGTGAGAGGCGCCAACGACCGCGTCGCGGTCGGTTTCATCGGTCTCGGCGCCATGGGCTCCGGCAACTTGACCTACGCCATGCAGGTCCCCGGCTTCCAGCCGGCGGCGCTGTGCGATGTCTACCAGCCGCACCTGGAGCGCGCTGAAGCGGCTGCCCGCCGCGGCGGGCACGAGCCCAAGTCGGTGAAGGATTTCCGCGACATCCTGGCCGACAAGTCGATCGACGCCGTCTGCATCTCCACGCCCGACCACTGGCACGCCTACATGACCGTCGAGGCGTGCAAGGCCGGAAAGGACGTCTACGTCGAAAAGCCTGCCTGCGTCTACATCGAAGAGGGCCAGAAGATGGTCCAGGCGGCCCGCAAGTACAACCGCATCGTGCAGGCGGGCACCATGCAGCGCTCGGGCGGGTATTTCAAGAAGGCGGCCGAGATCGTCCAGGCCGGAACGCTCGGCGAGGTCACCTTCTGCCACGCCTACCAGAGCGGGCGCGCCGCGCAGAAAGGCTTCGGCAATCCAGCCGACGGCGAAGTGCCGCTGGGTCTCGACTGGGATATGTGGCTCGGCCCCGCGCCCAAGGTTCCCTTCAACGCCAATCGCTGGGGCGTGAAGACCACCACTTTCCCCACCTTCCGCTACTTCTGGGATTACGCCGGCGGCGCCATGACCGATTGGGGTGTCCATCTGATCGACCCCATCCACCAGTGCTTCGGTGACGTCATGCCTCTGTCCATCTCCGCCATGGGCAGCAAGTTCTACATCCAGGACAACGTCGAAACGCCCGACACAATGCTGGCCACCTTCCACTACCCGAAGTTCCTGTCCAGTTATGAGAGCCGCACCTGCAACCCCATGCCGCTGCTCGGCAGTCAGGGCGCGGCCACTGCCATCCACGGAACAGAGGCCACGTTGATTGTCAACCGTGGAGGCTGCTGGCTGATCCCGAACGCCAGGTCCGCCGTTACGGCCCAAACGTGGGAGAAGGACGACGTCATGCGCCAGATGAACGTCCCGCACTGGCAGAACTGGCTGGAGTGCATCCGCTCGCGCCAGAAGCCTATCAGCGAGATCGAGACCTGCGTGCGCTCCTCCTCGGCGTGCATCCTCGCCAATCTCTCCATGCGCCACAAGACCTGGCTGGATTGGGACGACCAGAACTTCACGGTCAAGCAGGACGCCATCAAACCCTTCCTGAAGGCGCGCTACCGGGCGCCGTGGAAGCTCGAGGTGTGAGTGGAGGGGCGCCGATTTTGATCCAGGCCAGACCTCGCGACCGTGCCCGCACGCGCCACTCGATCATCGAGGCGGTGGGCCGCCTGCTTGCCCGGCAGGGCTTCAAAGGCGTAGGCGTCAACGCCGTCGCCCGGGAAGCCGGCGTGGACAAGGTTCTCATCTACCGCTACTTCGGCGGCATTCCGCAACTGCTCCACGCCTACGCGGAGGAGGGTGGCTTCTGGCCCACTCCAGGAGAGTTGCTGGGGAGCGGAACGCAGGAGGAATCCAACCTGGTGCTGGCGCGGCGCGCTCTGATCGGTCTGTTGCGCTGGCTCCGCGAGCACCCGCTTACGCTCGAGATCATGCGTTGGGAGTTGCTTGAGCGCAACGAACTCACCCGAGCTCTGGCGCGGCGCCGCGAGGAGTTCGCCGCGCGTCTGATGTGCACGTTTCACCCTGAGCCGGACATCGACCTCGCAGCTCTCGGCGCCGTGCTCGCCGCCGGCAGTACCTATCTGTTGTTGCGCGCCAGGACCTCGGACGCCTACAACGGCCTCCATCTCGATTCTGAGCAGGATTGGCGCCGCCTCGAAGCAGCGCTCGACGCCCTGATTAGCGGCGCCCTCACCTGATCCGCCATGCGCTTCGCCACATTCTTTGCGCTCATCTGCTTTGCCACCGTGGCGGGTTGCCGGCGCCAACCCACACATGCCCGTATCGATGCCGCCATCGCGCCTCTCATTCCTTCCAACGCCAACGTGCTTGCGGGCCTGCGGGTGGACAGGCTCCGTCAAACGCCGTTCTTCCAGACCCACGTGGCCGGGCGCAAGATCAAGGCACTTGAGAGTTTTCGCCAGACCACGGGCCTCGACCCCGCCACAGACGTTTGGGAAGTGGTGCTGGCTTCGTCTCCGTCAGGTTCGTTGGTGTTCTTCCGTGGCAAGTTCGGCGGCGAATTCGGGCTCGAGCCCAGGTTCGACGTCCCCGGTATGAAACGGAGCAACTACAAGGGCTACTACATCCTGGTGAAGGATTCGGCGGCCGTGCTCTTCCTCAACTCCGGTGTCGCCATCGCCGGCAAGGTAGCCGATCTGCAATCGGTCGTCGACAATCGCGACAAGGTTGGGGAGATCCCCCCGCAGGACCTGATTGACAAGGTAGAGACTCTCCCGCCTTCCCACGCCTGGCTCGTGGCCAGGAATCCGGGGACGCTTGTGCCGGCCTTTGCGGGGTCATTCTCCAGGAACGTCAACGGCGCCGCGGCGCACGCCGACCTGACAAAAGGCGTGGACGCCGAACTCACCGCTCAGTACTCCAGCGCGGAGCAGGCTCGCCAGGCACGCGACACCGTCCGCGGCGCCATCGCTTTGTTCCGCGCGCGAGCGGCTCAGGCCGACGCCGAAATGTTGCGGGCGCTCGATGCCGTTCAGGCCGAATCGAGCGAGTCCACGCTGACCGTCCGCGTCAGTGCGCCGATGTCCCTATTCGACCACCTTGTGCGGTGATTTCTACTTCTTCGCCACCGGAATTGCGTCGCCCAGGTTCATTGAACCGCCGCCTTCGCTCACGTAGTTGCGATTCCAGGACGGGATCTCCACCACAACTTCCCCGTCTCGCACGAAGTGCACCTGGCACCCCAGCCGCGAACCCACCTGGAGATCCGCCGCCATGTCGAGCTTGTCCGCCTCATCGTCTTCCAGTTCGCTGAGGAACTCCTCCCCCTGCTTCACCACCACGTGGCACGTAGTACACGCGCAATTGCCGCCGCAGGCGTGCTCCAGGTGAAAGCCGTTGTTCTGGGCGATGTCCAGAAACGACTTCGGTTTGCCATGCTCTTGATAAGGCAGGGTTTCCAGGTCAAACTCGTATGTCACGTTGGCCGGCAGGAAGGTTACTTTCGCCACACAGCCAGTATACCTCAATATAGGACCAAAGTGGTCTCACATCGCTCAATTGCTAAACTGGTGCATTGCCTGAGGTCTCCGCCGTGTTCCACCGTATGGAAAAGCAGGTGCGCGACAGCTTCGCGCGTTTTCTCGCCGATCGTTTCGGCGCCGACGTGCCGGTTGTGATCGAACAGCCGAAGCAATCGAGTTTTGGCGAGCTGGCGCTGCCGGTCGCGTTCACTCTGGCCCGCCAGTTGAAGAAGGCCCCCAAGGTCATCGCCGGGGAACTCGCCGCCCAGCTTCCGTCCATCCCCGGCGTCGCTGCCATTGAGGTGGCCGGCAATGGTTATCTGAACATCCGCCTGAACCGCGGCCAATACGCGGCGGCACTGCTCTCCGGCGAGGCTTCGGCCGCCGGTGAGACCGCTGGCAAGACCATCGTCGAGCACACCAACATCAATCCCAACAAGGCGGCCCACATCGGGCACCTCCGCAACTCCGTGCTCGGCGACACCTTCGTGCGTATGCTGCGCGCCTCCGGCCGCAAGGTGGAGGTACAGAACTACATCGATAACACCGGAGTGCAGGTGGCCGATGTCGTGGTCGGTTTCCACCACCTGGAACAGAAGACCCTGGACGATGTGCGCGCGCTGATCGCTGCTCCGCGCTTCGACTACTACTGCTGGGATCTCTACGCCCGGACCTCCGCCTACTACCACGACAACCCGCAGGCCATTCAGTGGCGCCGCGACACGCTGCACGCCATCGAGCACGGCGAAGGCGAGATCGCCGAACTTGCCCACGTGATAGCCGACGCCATTGTCGAATGCCACCTGGACACCATGTGGCGCCTGGGCATCGCCTATGATGTGCTGCCGCGCGAGAGCGAGATCCTGCACCTGGAGTTCTGGAAGAAGGCGTTCGAACAACTGAAGGAGCGCGGAGCCATCTACTTCGTCGAGGAGGGCAAGAACAAGGGCTGCTGGGTGATGGGCGCCTCTCACTTCCGGGACACGCCGGCCGGCGAGGAAGCCGGTGACGACGACGCCAAAGTGATCGTACGCTCCAACGGCACGGTGACCTACGTCGGCAAGGACATCGCTTATCAAATGTGGAAGTTCGGCCTGCTGGGCCTGGACTTCCACTACAAGCCGCTGCGCACCTACCCGGACGGCCACCCGCTCTGGGTTGCCACCGATGAAGCTTGCGACCAGCCGTCCCCGGCGTTCGGCGGCGGCACTGAGGTCTACAACGTTATCGATTCGCGGCAATCTTATCTCCAGGACGTGGTCGTCGCTGGATTGCGCGCACTCGGCTACAGCGAGCAGGCAGACCGCTCCATCCACTTCTCCTACGAGATGGTGGCCCTGTCGCCGCGCACCTGCGTGGAACTGGGAATCCCGCTCTCTGAAGAGGACAGCCGCAAGGCTTACGTCGAGGTGAGCGGCCGCAAGGGGCTGGGCGTCAAGGCGGACGACCTCATCGACAAGCTCATCGAGAAGGCCAAGGGTGAAGTGGACTCGCGCCATTCGGAGAAGCCCGAAGCCGAGCGCTTGCTGGTGGCAACGCAGCTTGCCATCGGCGCGCTGCGCTACTTTCTGCTGAAGTTCACGCGCAACACCGTCATCGCATTCGACCTGCAGGAAGCTCTGTCGTTCGAAGGCGAAACCGGGCCCTACGTCCAATACGCCGCTGTGCGCGCCCGCAACATCCTGCGCAAGATGGCCGAGCGCGGCGGAACCCTGCCCGATTTCAAGACTGAACTCGACGCGGCGAAGCTCGACCGGCAGTTGCAGTCAGAGGATTTCTGGCAGCTTCTGCTCGCCGCCAGCCGCTCCGGCAAGGCTCTGGACGCGGCGCTGGCGGCCGGCGAGCCCTCTCATGTGGCGCGCTACGCCTTCCAGCTCGCGCAGGCCTTCAACGCCTTCTATCACAACTACCCGATTCTGGCTGAACAGGACGCCGAAAAGAGGACGTTCTTGCTCTGGCTGGCCGTCTACTTCAAGGAACAGCTCGAACGGTCGCTCGAGGAAGTGCTCGGGATTCCCGTACCCGAGTACATGTAGCGTCTACGGCGCGATGCGATACAGCATCGCGTCGCCCTCCCACCCGTCCGGCTTGGCGAATAGCCGCGTCATGTGCACGCAGATCTCCCGGCTCTGCCGGTCCTCGCGGGCGTGGAAGTTCGACAGCGTCAGCAGCGGATCCTCGCCCGGCTGCAGCGTGTCCACCTGCTTCACCGTGCGCCGGATCAACCGGCCGCTGCGGCGGTCCACTTCACCCGCGACGAACGGGTAGCGCGGGCGGTTGCCCCTGGGGTTCTCCGGATTGATATTGCCGAGCCAGAAGAGCCGGCCGCTGGAGTGCGGCAGCAACTGCGAACAGGCGCTGGGGCTGTAAAACGGCTGGCCGTCGTCGTAGGTCCACGGCGCGGGATCAGACCACTTCCACCCGCCGTCGTCGGAGAACGAAACCCAGCGCCAGGAAGGCAACTGCGGCCGAGCGTCGTTGGAGCCCCGCAGTACCAGCATCCAGCGCTTGCCGCCGAGGTGCGCCAGAGTGGGTTCAATGAAGCCGCGCGTCGAGCGCGCCGGATCGCCGCGAATCAAGTCGCTCATTTGCCATTCCAGATTCCAGCCGTTCCACCGGCCGTGCAGGACGCCCGAGTCGTGCCAGGTGTAGCCCCCTCCGGGGTTGAGCAGCTTGCCATCGGGGCCGAAGCGGGGGATCTGGACCGGCAGCAGGATGCTCCCGTCCGCCGCGCTGACAGGCAGACAGGTCTGGTCACCGAGCATCACGCCCTTGTGGTCGTACAGTCCCGTGGCGCGCACCGTGCGCGGATCGCCCTTGCTCACCGCCCAGTGGATGCGCCACTCGCGCAGGCCCTCCAGCGGATCGTCGGTGGGGAGCAGGCCTTCAAGCCAGAACCGGATGAACCGGCCCGTGCGCGGGTCCACCCAGCCGAAGCGGGCGTGCTTCCGCCACATGCCGCCGGGGCGCTTTTCCCCGGTGACCATCTTCTCCGGAGCGGACCACGTGCGCCCGTAGTCGTCCGAGTAGCGCACGAAGCCCACGTCAATGGTGTCGGAACGCGACCACCGGCTCTCCATC